>CALXTY010000008.1 GCA_944391535.1 uncultured Alphaproteobacteria bacterium | reverse complement strand
CCCGTCCGTGTTGAACAGGCCATGCCGGCGAGAACACAGGAAACCCAGCAGGAACAGCCCGATTTGCATCCCGTCCGCGTTGAACAGGCCATGCCGGCCAACACTCAGGAAGAAACTCGCACTGTTGAAGATAAAGAAAAAGCCTTTTCTGAAAGTTTTATTAAGTTTTCTCGCGTTAACAGCGAAGAAAACGGAAAGGCCATGTTGACCATGCTTTCAGATTTGATAAAAGACTATCAAATGCAGGGTTTATCTGCGAGTGAAGCGCAGAATAAAATGACCGATGTTTTATCTGCCACTTATGATTTAGGGATAGAACAGGGTTTGGATCCTAATATGTTACGCTCCAACATATCAAAATTTTCAGCGCAACTTTATCAAAACCTATTTCAAAAAGAGCAAACAACCACTCAAGAAGATGTTACGATTGTTCAACAACCTGACCCCAACAAACGTTCCTCTTCTCGTGACCTTTTTGAGGACGCAGAAGACGCGGTAATCATTGAAGATGAACAAACCGCCCAAAATTTACCGGTTCCGCAAGATCAAAATGCAGATGAGGCTCAAAATTTTGAAGAAGCACAACAGGAAGCGGAAAAACCAGATCACACACAAGAACAGGAACCCGAAAAACCGGATCATGCGCAAGAACAGGAACCCGAAAAACCGGATCATGCGCAAGAACAGGAACCCGAAAAACCGGATCATGTGCAAGATCGAGCCGATGGTGTTTTCCGTTTCGGATTGGGGGACGAACCTGATCATACAAACACCCCTGGACCTACACCTGAAAAAGGCAGCTTGAAACAACAGCTTCTGGATACTGCCTTCAAAAACCGTTATTTGTTGGTTGAAGACAGTGAAATGGATCCTCCGCGCACGTGCCCGTTCGGACAGCTTAAAGTGCGCACTTTAGAAGATCATGAAAATGACGAGAAAAATCCATATGTCAAAATGGAACTCGAAACAGGAACGAGAATTTTCAATCGTCCCGGTCAAATTGATATGTATTACAACACGACTGTTTCCCCTAAAAGAGACGAAAAGGGAAACGTCGTCGGTGAAAACAGAGAAACACAACTTTCTTTTGAAGATTGTGTCGCCGCTGTTCGTCTTGGCATGGAAAAAGGTTGGACATCCGCCACTTTGGAAGGACCGGAAGAATATAAAAAGCAAATGTATCTTGCGATGACAGCGATGGGAATGAAGGTCATCGGCTACGAACCTTCCGAAGAACTCAAGAAAGAAGCAGAAGAATTGGCCAAAAAACTTGCGAATGAACGTGATCACGCCGCCAGTATTGACAAACGCTTCCCCGCTCTTGAACAGAATCGTATCAATGCCGGCATTAATGAACCTGAAGAAATCGGCAGAGAATTTATGGAAGATATGGATAAGGCCGGCTTAGGCTATCACCCAGAATTAGAACCCGATAAAGCCAATGCCGGAAATGAACACGATGACGCCGTGAAACCGAATGAAGGAAACGCAAACGACGATGTCGTCAAACCCAATGAAGGAAACGCAAACGACGACGCCGTCAAACCCAATGAAGGAAACGCAAATGACGACGCCGTCAAACCCAATGAAGGAAACGCAAACGACGATGTCGCAAATGAAGGTATAAAACCGCAGATTCTCTTACCGGAGCGAGTTGACAACAATCAACAACAAGCGGAAGAAGTCAATGCGGACAACAAACCGCAGATTCTCTTGCCGGAATTGAGTAACGGAAACGAAATTCATGTTCGTCCGCCGGAACATATGAACAATCCTTCGTCATTGCCTGAAGGAGTGGTGCCAAAACATGAAACAGGTTTAGTCCATGTCACCCCTGCGATTGAAAACAAGTTGACAACATTCTCTCAGACAGCTGTTGCCGCTTTGGAAAAAACAGATCCGCAAAAAGCTCAACAAGCCACCAGACAGCTTGAAGCAACAAACGGAGTGGCGAACAGACTGCAAATCGCAGGAAAGGTTGCCAACGAGGCTAAGGGAAATGACGCGAAAGCCGCACAACAGCAACACAATAAAGAAACAGCTTTGATCTTGGCTTCAAGAAGCAACAAGAACACAAAATAAGTTTCTTCATTTTAAGAACGCCCGAAAAAACGGGCGTTCTTTTTTAAGAAGGAAGCGGCTATGCAAAAAAACAAAGACATTTCCACAAAAGAAAAAGATCTTTCTCTGGGAAAGAATATGGAGCAATTACAAAGAGTTTGGGAAAATTTACAAAAAGCTCAAGAAAAAGCTTTATATCGTTCGAGAAAAAGCAAAGCTGTCGGACAAATTTCTTCCGTAAAAATCATTTCAGATCAATTCGGAAAACAGAGCGTTCAAATCAATTTAGTCGGAGGCGGCAGAATTACAGATATCGGAGATCAAAAAGCTCTTTTTCAAAAAATGATCCCCTCTAAAAATATTAATATCGGGAGGATTATTTCTCTGTTAGACGCTGTACGACAATACGGATTCGCCGCTGTTGCCATGGGATTGTCTCCCGCGATGAAAACTTTGTTGTTAAAAGCGTGTAAAAAATGCGGAATTCCCTTAAAAAAAGCAGAAAAACAAAAAATAATTCAAAAAAATTCCTCCCGAACTGTTTCAATTCCTTCAGGTGGTGAAAATTTATCGAAAGCTAAATTGACAAAAATCTCTGTGCCTTCCTTGCTTCACATAAATTCCTTATCGTCTTTGGAAGAACAGATTTATAAACAAAAAGAAAATAACAATAAATATCTGCAATCTGTTTTAAAACGCGAAGAAAACAAATCAAAAGAAGTTTATTTCGACCGTATACGTTTGGCTTTAGAAAAAATCAGCCAAATGGAGCAAAACGGCGAAACATTGACAGAAGAACAAATTCAGATAAAAAAAACAGCTTTGCGTTTCGGATTGAAATCAGAAAAAAGAAAAGAACATTTAACAAAACGGGAATCGATTGAACGCGAAAAAATGTCTTTAAGAGAATTGCCTCAAGACATCAAAACAGAATTAAAAAACAACAAAAAACGTTATAAAACGATCTGCTCTTTAAAGAACCAAGCAGCGGATTTGGTTTTAGTCAAACATACACACGAAATTGAAACAGGTAAAAATTTTGACCTGTTTCCTGCAGACCTGATTCGTGAAGCTGTTGATTATTTACCACCGTCGAACAAACGTGATTTTGAACACTTGCGTTCTTCCGAAAAAGAAATCCGTCATAAGAAAAAAAACAAAAAAGAAGAAATCAAAAAAGTGCGTAAAGAAAAACGCACTTATGCAACAAATCTGATGATTAAAACAATGTCGGAACACGCGAAAAGAAGCGGCAAAACACTTCAAAAACAGTTAAACGGCATGAAACAACAGCCGACATACCGTCCTGCACAACGGCAAAGCTTTATGTCCAACGCCTTAATGCAGGAAATCATCCGGCAAAGACAAGCGGAACGATAATACTTTATTGTTTTTCCAAACCGTTTTTCAAACACAGGTCAAACAAAAAACACTGCTGACAATTCGGTTTTTTAGCCGTGCACACATATCTGCCGTGCAAAACCAACCAGTGTGAAACGTACTTTAAATCTTCATCTGGAATAACGTTCGTTACGGCTTTTTGCAGATTTTTTTCGACTTCCAGAGGCGTTTTTCCCTTTGCGATGCCTATTCTGTTCCCCAAACGCAAGACATGCGTATCCACGCCGAACGTCGGTAAACCGTATAACGTATTCAAATAAACATTTGCCGTCTTACGGCCGACACCGGATAACTTTTGCAATTCATCAACGTCTGTCGGGATCTCGCCGTGATACTTTTCGACCAGATCTTTTGACAAAGCGATGATGTTTTTCGCTTTACTGTTAAACAGACCGATGGATCGGATATATTCTTTGAGTTTTTCTTCTCCCAAAGCCAACATTTTTTCAGGCGTAGAGGCAACTTCAAACAAAGCCGGCGTTGCTTTGTTGACGTTTTTATCTGTCGTTTGAGCCGACAGCACAATCGCTACCAATAACGTATAAGGAGAACTGAAGTTCAACTCGCACTTCGGTTCGGGATTTTCTTTTTTAAAACGGGCAAAGATTTCTTTAATATCCGTGCTTTTCATCAATCAGAATCCGAATCTGGACAAGACTTCGTTAATTTGAGGCAGACAGGCGGAACCGAATAATTTCACATTCAGCAACATCGGATACAAATTATAGATATTCTGTCTGTATTCAAAGAAACCCGGTCTGAACGGTCTTAATTCGTTATACGTGTCAAAAAAGACTTTACTTAGAGAAGAACGTTCGCTGGCAAAGACGAATTCGAACTCGGGATCTCCGAAATAAATCGCGGGGTCGACGAAAGCTTTGATTTTGCCGTGATGGCACAGCACGCTTGTCGAACTGATATCGCCGTGCAACAACGCCGGTTTGGACGGTTCATCAAGATAGGCCTCTGTTTTTTGAGCGAACTTTTCAATTCTGGTCATAAAATCCGTCGGCAAACGACCGCAATCCAGCGCCTGTCTGGCCATATACAACAATCTGTTTTCCGTAAAGAACGGCACCCACTTTAAAGTTTTGGGATTGGGTTGTCTGACTCCTCCGCGCAAAGTATCATAATCAAATCCGAAAGTATCGGAAGAAATGGAATGCAACTTTGCCAAATGTTGAGCGGCTTCGGGTTCGGAATCGACACTTAGAGTACCGTCGGCGACGATATATTCATGCACCAAAGCGTCTTGCCCCGAATAGAACAAATCAGGCATCGGCAGTTGCGTATGTTGCTTGAGATATTCCATTGTCGCGCCTTCGATGGCCAGATCGCCCGAAGAATCTTTGGATAACTTCACGACAACTTGAGAACCGTCAGACAAAACAACATGTTTGGCATCGGCGGCACCGCCGGCTAATGTCGCGGCAGATACAACCATTTTACCCGTAGACTGTTCGACAATACGCGTAATCTGATCGGACAACGGATTATTTTCAACCTGCATAGCGCCCTTCCCGTATATAATTCAAAAGACCGTCACAGGCTGATTTTATCATATCAAACACATATTGAAAGCCTTCTTTTCCTCCGAAATACGGATCCGGTACATCTTTTGTCCCATATTGCGGCGCAAAACGCATCAACAAACTCAGCTCCGCCCCGTCACGATCCGAACCAAAGTCCGGACGCATTTCTTCGAGAGCCCTTAAATGCGTTGAATCCAGAGCGATTATCAAGTCAAAATCCTTAAAATCGTCCCGAACCACTTTCCTTGCGCGAAGGGACAAGATGTCCACACCGTTATTCAAGGCTGTTTCAACGGCCCTTGCGTCCGGCGGTGAGCCGGCATGCCAGCCGCTGATCCCTGCCGAATCCACCGAAATAACGTCCCCCAGTCCCGCGTGTTCAACCATTTGTCTGAATACGCCCTCGGCCGTTGGAGAACGGCATATGTTTCCGGTGCATACGAACAAGACTTTATACATGCTCTTATCAAAGCATAAAATAGTTAACAAACATTAAAACGCTTTTGCTTTCATTTCTCATCTGTTGATTATCTGGTCTTTTTAAATTATCTTATGATATAAAAGATCTGTTTTTTCATAAGGGAGGCTTTTTATAATGGCTTTTGACACAAAACAAGACAGCGTTATTTCCCGTTCGGGAGCGTTGGAAATCGATGAAGGTTTGCGCCAATATATGCTGAAAGTCTATAATTATATGACAATCGGTTTGCTGATTACGGCAGGCGTCAGTTATTTTCTGGCCAATTCTTCACTGGGGGCTCTTTTCTTTTCCGTTGAAACGGGACAGCCGAACATGTTCGGTTGGATCGCTATTATTGCTCCGTTCGTTTTGATTTTTATGATGGGTTCCGCCGTTTCTTCCGGTAATGCCGCCAAAGCATTTACATTGTTTGTCATTTATTCCGGTTTGTTCGGTATCTCTTTGACGACCATCTTCTGGGCTTATACGGGAATCAGTATTTTGAGGGTTTTCCTGATTACCGCCGGCATGTTCGCAGGCATGAGCCTGTACGGTTATACCACCAAACGTGATTTAACCAAATTCGGATCTTTCATGATGATGGGACTGATCGGCATTATTATCGCCATGATCGTCAATATCTTCCTTAAAAGTCCGGCGTTATATTTCACGACGTCCGTTCTCGGCGTGGTGATCTTTGTCGGATTGACCGCTTGGGACACATGGAAAATCCGCGAAATATACAACAGTCACGATGCCGACAACGTTGTCGCCAGCAAAGCGATCTACGGCGCTTTGATGCTGTATATGGACTTTATCAACTTATTCCTTTATCTGTTACGCTTTTTCGGCGATCGCAGAAATTAAACAATGAAAAAAACGGAGCTTCGGCTCCG
Organism: uncultured Alphaproteobacteria bacterium; assembly: GCA_944391535.1. Taxonomy (GTDB): domain Bacteria; phylum Pseudomonadota; class Alphaproteobacteria; order CAAGCB01; family CAG-977; genus UBA11549. Next base: position 23,799 of record CALXTY010000008.1, on the reverse strand, counting down.
TTTTTTTTGCTTTAAAAAAGACTTGCAATTCCAAGACATAACACGTATAAAAAGAAGCCCTTTAAAAGGGAATCGCATTTTTCGGGCTATTTACAGGGCAGCCTGAAGATGCCGAACCGTTCAATATTTCTAAAAAGGAGACGGAAATGCCCAAATTAAAAACAAAAAGCTCGGTCAAAAAGCGTTTCGCCCGCACGGGTTCCGGCGCCATTAAGCACGGATTCGCCTGCAAACGCCATCGTTTGATCTCCAAAGGTACAAAAATGAAGCGCAAAGCTCGCGGAACAACCTTGTTGCGCGAATGCGATTTCAAAATTATCGATCGTTTCATGCCGTATAATTAAGGAGAAGGAAAATGGCTCGTGTAAAACGCGGTGTGACCGCTCATTTCAAACATAAAAAGATTTTAAAGCTTGCCAAAGGTTATCGCGAAAGCAATTCCAAACTGTACCGCATCGCTTTGGAAAAAGTCGAAAAGGGTTTACAGTACGCTTACCGTGACCGCCGCAAGAAAAAAAGCAACTTCCGCGCTTTGTGGATTCAGCGCATTAACGCCGGTGTCCGTGAATACGGATTAACCTATTCCAAATTCATTAACGGATTGCACAAATCCGGTATTGAAATGGACAGAAAGATTCTGGCCGATCTGGCTATGAACCAGCCGGCGGCGTTTGCCAAAGTCGTCGAACAAGTCAAGGCGGCTCTGAAATAAGCATCGGAATGCATTGAAAAAAAGGGGCGCGCTGCGCCCCTTTTGCATAAAAACATAAGGATTATCGGCAATGAGTGAATTGGATTTACTGCAAACACAACTGCTTGAACAAGTGCAAAAAGCGGCGACTTTGGCAGATTTGGACGCGGTTCGCGTTTCTGTCTTGGGTAAAAAAGGCATTATCACCGAAAAGATGAAGTCTTTGGGCGGCATGGCTCCCGAAGAAAGAAAAGTCGCCGGACAGCAGTTTAATACGATCAAAAACGCGTTGGCTGAAGCGATCGAAGCGAAAAAAGAACAACTGGAAGAAGCGGAAATCAACGCGCGTCTGGCAAAAGAAGCCGTTGACATCACTTTACCCGTCCGCCCCGAAAAGCAAGGACGCATTCACCCGCTTTACCAGACGTATGACGAAGTCATCGCCATTTTCGGACAAATGGGATTTGAAGTTGCCGAAGGTCCCGATATCGAAGACGATTTTCATAACTTTACCGCTTTGAACACGCCGAAGAACCACCCTGCGCGTCAAATGCAGGATACGTTCTACTTAAAAGGCGAAGAAAACGGCGAAAAATTCATCGTCCGCACGCAAACGTCCGCCGTTCAGATCAGAACGATGGAAAAACAGCAACCGCCCGTTCGCATTATCGTTCCGGGCAGAACGTATCGTTGCGACTATGACGCCACGCACGCGCCGATGTTCCATCAGGTCGAAGGATTGATCGTTGATAAAGAAACGAACATGGCTCACCTGAAGGGCTGTCTGATCGAATTCGTAAAGACCTTTTTTGAATTGGACGATGTGCCTGTGCGTTTCCGTCCGTCTTTCTTCCCGTTTACGGAACCGTCCGCCGAAATGGATATCGGTTGTTCGCGCAGCGGCGGAGAATTAAAAATCGGCGCCGGTAATGATTGGTTGGAAATTTTAGGCTGCGGCATGGTTCACCCGAACGTGTTGAAAGCCTGCCATATCGATCCCGATGTCTATCAGGGTTTCGCGTTCGGGATCGGCCTGGATCGTCTGGCCATGCTGAAATATGCGATCCCCGATCTGCGCACTTTCTTTGAATCCGATCTGCGTTGGATCAAGCACTATGGATTCGTTCCTTTGGATATTCCCTCGACGGGATCCGGATTGAGCATGACGGGAGGAAACAAACGATGAAATTCACTCTTTCTTGGTTAAAAGATTATTTGGATACCGAAGCCGGCGTTGATGAAATCGCGACACGATTGACGGCGATCGGTTTGGAAATCGAAGAAATCATCGACCCTGTCGCGGCGGTCAAAGATTTGATTGTCGTTCATGTCGATGAATGTGTGCCGCATCCGGATTCGGATCATTTGCATGTTTTAAAAGTCAATACGGGCAAAGACGTTTTACAGATTGTCTGCGGTGCGCCGAACGCGAAAGCGGGCATGAAAGGGATTCTCGCCCGTCCGGGGGATTTTATTCCGTCTTTCGGTGAAAAACTGAAAGCCGGCAAAATTCGCGGCGTTGAAAGTTGCGGCATGATGTGCGCGGAAGACGAACTGGGCATCGGTCCCGATCATACGGGCATTATCGAATGTCCGGCGGACGCCGTTGTCGGCGCTTCGGTTGCGACCGTTTATCCGTCCGATCCCGTCTTTGATGTTTCCGTTACCCCCAACCGCGGCGACTGCATGAGCGTCTACGGCATTGCGCGCGACTTGGCGGCGGCGGGATTGGGAACGTTAAAACCGCTCTATGATAAAAACGAAAAGTTGGTCGCGCCGACCTTTAGTTCTCATGTCGTGTTGGAAAACGAAGCTTTGGATATCGGCGCGCCGTACTTTACTTTGCGCGAAATCAGAAACGTTAAAAACGGTCCGTCTCCGAAATGGATGCAAGACCGCCTGACCGCTGTCGGTTTACGCCCGATTTCCGCCTTGGTCGATGTGACAAACTATTTCAATATCGCTTTCGGCAGACCGTTGCACGTCTTTGACGCCGACAAGGTGAAAGGAAAAATCACCGTCCGTTCGGCAAAAGACGGCGAAAAATTGTTGGCTTTGGACGGACGCGAATACGCTTTGTCCGAAGGCATGGTCGTCATCGCCGATGAAAACGGCGTTGAATCGATCGCCGGCGTTATGGGCGGTGAAGTGTCCGGCTGTCAAACGGAAACGACTCGGGTGTTGCTTGAATCGGCTTACTTTGAACCCGAAAGCATTGCCAAAACGGGACAAAAGCTGATTCTGACCTCCGATTCGCGTCAGCGTTTCGAACGCGGCATTGATCCGGCGGCGACAATCGGCGCTTACGGTTCCGATCTGGCAACCAAAATGATCTTGGATTTATGCGGCGGAGAATGCTCCGAAATCATCGTCACGGGCAAAGAACCCGCTCAACCGGCACCGATTGCCTTTGATCCGAAACGGGTCAAACAGTTGTGCGGCATTGACGTTCCGGCCGATGAATGCAAAGAAATTCTTGAAAAACTGGGCTGTACCGTCACGCAAGAGGGAGACATTTTCTCTGTTGTTCGTCCGACTTGGCGTTCCGACATCACCGGAGCGCATGATTTGGTCGAAGAAGTCCTGCGCATTCACGGTTACGATCAGTTGCCCGCTTTAACGTTACCGCGTCCGAACGGGGTTCACGGTATTCTTTTGCCGAAACAACGCCGTGAAGCTTCCGTTCGCCGCGCTTTGGCCGATCGGGGCGGTTATCAGACGATTACCTGGTCTTTCATGTCGTCCAAAGACGCCGACCTGTTCCGCACAAAAGGCATCGAACCCGTCCTGATCGCCAATCCGATCAGCGCGGACTTAAACGAAATGCGTCCGAATTTGTTGCCGAACTTAATCACGGCGGCGCGTTCCAATATCGTCAAAGGAACGGCGGACGGCTGCCTGTTTGAAGTCGGCCCTCAGTTCTTCGGATTTAAGCCGATGGAACAGGAAACGGTTGCGTGCATGCTGCGCTTCGGACAGACGGCTCAGCGTCATTGGGCGGTTGCGCCGCGCGCGGTCGATGTCTTTGACGCAAAGGCCGATGCTCTGGCGGCTTTGGACGCGGCGGAAGCTCCGCAAAATGTTCAGATTGCTCGGGAAGCACCGGCGTGGTATCACCCCGGCCGTTCGGGAGCCGTTAAAATCGGCAAGACGGTGTTGGCTTATTTCGGCGAAATCCACCCGAAAGTCTTAAAAGCTTTAGACATTAAAACACCCGTTTGCGCCTGCGAAGTCTTTTTGGATCGTTTGCCGCCCGCAAAGAAAAAAGCCGGTAAAGGACAAAAGCCCTTAAAGTTGTCTTCGTTTACGCCGATCATGCGGGATCTGGCTTTCCTGGTTTCGCGCACGACCGACAGTGAAAAAATTGTCGTTGCGGCAAAGAACACCGATAAAAACCTGATTACGGACGTTTCGGTTTTCGATTTGTACGAAGGCGAAAATCTGGGGGATAAGAAATCCATCGCCATTCAGATTACGATTCAACCCGTTGAAAAAACGATGACGGACGAAGAAATCGAAAGCGTCTGCCGCCGTGTCATCGGCGCGGTATCCGCCGCGACCGGAGCTGTTTTAAGGAGCTGAGATGAAAAGAGAGCCTTTATTAAACAGTGCCGTTTTAATGCCTGAAAACGGTCAAAAGCCGAAACAGCTGGTCATTTACCTGCACGGTATGGGGGGAACGGGCGAAACGAACGCATGGTTTGTCAAAGAGCTGCAAACCGTCATGCCGAACGCCGCTTTTTACGTTCCGGACGGATTGGAAGCCATGGACGGCAACGAAGAAGCCCGTCAATGGTTCAGCATACCGAAAAATTTTAAAGACATCTGGTTTGCGATTCCGCCCGAAAAGTTGGGAAAAAAACCGCGCAAGAAATTAACGCGCATGTATAACTGGTATAATTCAGCGGCGTTGAAAGTCATTGAGTTTATCCGCGAACGCATGGATTTTCATAAGATCGGCGCGCAGGACACCTATATTTTCGGTGTTTCTCAAGGTGCCATGATGGCGATTCAAATGATTGCGGAATCGGATTTGTTGGCGGACTGGAGTCCCGAAGGCAGATTAATACCTTTGGGCGGCGCCATGATTATCGCCGGTTGCCTGATCAATGTCGAAGAAGCCGAAGCGCATCCGTCTTTATCGCGTCCGGAAATCATTTTCGTGCACGGATCCGAAGACACAACCGTTCCGTTCCGCGCTTATCTGCTAACGGACAAGACTCTGTTTAAATGCGGTCAGAAAACCGTTTCAAAAGTCATCTGGGGCAAAGACCACACCTTTTTTGAAAAAGAGGCGATGGATGAAATCCTGCGACTGGCAAAGCCGTGGGGAGACCGTTACTTATAATCAAAAAAGGCTTCGTTTCACGAAGCCTTTTTTATTAATTCGGGCGGCAAAAAGCCCTTGTTCAACACCAACATATAGTGTCTGATCCGTTTAAAAAACTGATCGTCATCGTCTCGAACGGATTCCCACGCCAATTTTGAAAAATCCAGTCGTTGCACCTGTTCGATTCTGTCACCGTCAAACACCCAAACCGATTCCACGATTTCCTTATTGTTCAGTATGTCTTCCGAAAAACAAAAACAGTCCCGCCATTTTTTGAACCCCTGAATCTTACGGCTCTTTAAATCGGGAACGGGCTCCGTCAAACAGGAAATCGCCCGCGATCGTCCCTTAAAGACCGTTTCCAGATATTCGACAATCCCTTCTTTTTTAAAAGTCCCCGCCCTTTGCGCATAATGGCTTAATTGATGTTCCTCTAATAAAACAGGAGATTTGATCCCTTTTTCCAAAACATCGTTCGGAAAGGTAATATATGAATACAGCATTTGAAAACGTTCCGATCAAAAAACTTTTTTTAAAATAATACCTGTTTTTTCCAAGAAATCTCTAAAAATTTACTGGACAAATTTTTTAGACAAATGTATCATTTTTTTAGGTTATCTAAAGGGATTCTATGTCATGTCCGAAGAAAAAAATTGTAAAGCCACCTTATACGTCTGCACGCCGTTGGAAATGTTAAAAGCGGGATACAACCCCTTTGACAGGAAGGGAATCACGGCGCACACGGGGCATACTTTTATCGGCTTGACCGATGAAAAGGGAAATGAAACGCTTTGGAGTTATTCCTTCAACAATGCCAAAAACGATTGGGAAAAAGTGACGGGTTGCGGCGGACGTTTATCGCAATCGTATCAAAAATTTGCAGAATATAACGAAGCGATCGTTTATCCGATCACCCGCGAACAATTTGATGCCGCTCATGCGAAAGTCAAAGAAATCCAGAATAAAAAAGATATGAAGTATCGTTTGTTTTCAACAAACTGTTCAACGGTAGCCGTTTCCATATTACGGTCGTCGGGAATAAAGCAATGCCCCGTTATGGCGATGTCACCGCACACACTGGCTTTGAAAAAGCGGGCGATGTTGGCCAAGCGGCGAGTGGAAGTCGCTTTCTTTAAAGCGAAAAACAAAGTCCGCGAAATGTTCGGACAGGAAAAAGCGCCCGATTCAAAGTTGTTGGATAAATTACGTTCAAAACCGATGCCGGTCATGATTCGCGAAGGTACAAGAGCATTTAACTATGAAGAAAAATTGGATACAAACCGCATTGTCGATATGTTGGTCGACCGCAACGCCCACAAACAAAAAGTATGGGGACAAAAATCCTTTTTTGACAAGCTCAAGGATAAATTTTCCAGATAGGAGAGTGAATGGTCGACATTCAATTTCATTCTTCGGAAATAGCCTGTTTTTACGCGGATTTGTTACAAGGTCATAATTTTTCTGTATTGGCCTCTTTTAAGGAAAACAAAAAAGGGAATGATCCGCGCTGGATGAATTGTATTGACGCTTTGCATGAAGCCGTCCAAACAGGAGAAGTTAAAAATATCGACGAACTTTCCTCATTTGTTTTTGAAAAACAACCGGGGCACGGTTTTTCAAAACAAGAGCAGGAAGATATCAAAAAAACACTGAAAACCGCTTATCAGAAATACGATGATTACTATCAGCAATACGCCGGCAAAGCGGATGCTTTCAGCAAAAAAAACGAAGAATTAAAGAATGATCCGGAAGTCGGATATAAACGGGAACTGACAGATTTGTGCGCTTTATTCGGCGTAAAGAAAGATCAAACGTTTCATGCGATTTTAGCTCCGACCCCCAAAAAAAGCGTGGAAGGACAAACATGGAACAAAGGCTTTGTTCAATATACGGATTTTTCTCAAAAAAAATGCTTCGGAATACATTGACGGTTCTCCGGTTTTACGTTCAAAGATATCAACTCCGTTACATGAAGCAACACATCTGATGTTTAAGCAGGCGGGATTGGAAGAAGCCTTTATGAATCCCAAATCGGAAGGGACGAAAAAATTAGTACAGGCGCTTGAAAAAACTTTTGAAAAAGATCCTTCCACACTTTTGGCCGCTCAGGCACCGGCCAGATGGAACGCCGTCCGCGCGATTGATGAAGCCATAGCCGCGGCAACATGCACATTCGTTGACATTAAACACGGCAACTGCGGTAAAGATCCGAAAAATCCTGAAGTAAAAGAATGGTACAACGGTTTTAAAGCCGCCAACGATTTGGCTCCTCACGCCTTTAAGCTCATAAATGAATACATGAAACAAAATAAAAAATTAGATGACGCTTTTTTCGGAAAGTTAGCTGATGCCTACAGTCACCCTCGGACTCACGAACTTTCTTTACAACAAAAGTTAATGCGAAATATGCCGCAACATTCTGAAAAGAATGCTGTTTTTCAAGCAAAAAAGCAACACGGACGCTAACTTATTTTGCCGCTTCGGATTGTATCCGTTCCACCATTGCAAAAAAACCGTTCCGGCGGGTGGGGCTGAGGTGAGATTCCAACCCCAACTGTTTAAAGACAGCCTCAACATCCGTATGACGGATTTCCGCCTTTGTTTTTCCGGACAGAACAATCCTTAAAACGGCAATCAGTCCGCGTACAATATGGGCATCACTTTCGCCAATAAAGGTCAATATGTCATTATCGATTTGTGTTTTCAACCAGACCTGACTCATACAGCCTTCGACTTTTGTTTGGTCGTTTTTATCTGCGGGATCCATCGGCGGCAAATCTTTGCCCAATTCGATCAAATAGGCATAACGATCTTCCCAGTCTTCCAAAAAAGAAAAATTTTCAATCAACTCCGCTGTATCCATCTAATGTATCCCATAAAAATATGATTCCGACAGAATATGATATAAGCAGATGATGAATTAAAAATAAACCGTAAAAATTAGAAAAAAATAGCCATATTTTTAAAAATTTTTTGAAAAATATCGCCTGCCTTTGTCTATTTTGGCAAAGACAGGCAATTGACATTTTATAAAAAATCAGGTTTCCAATATACCTAACCGCTGAGCCGTAACAACCGCTTTAGTTCTGTTTTCAACGTGCAAATGACGTAACAACGCATTGATATGCAACTTTACAGTCGCTTCGGAAACATTCATTTCATAAGCGATTTGCTTATTTGACAAACCGTTACTTAAATGTTGCAACACTTCACTTTGACGATATGTCAAATTCTTACCGTTCGGCAAAGTATGAGTTAAAATTTTCCCCTCTCCGGACAGATTGGAATGTTTTTGCAATCCTTTCAACACGGCCGGAGGCACATATAAATTTCCATCGACGATTAAACGCAACGCATTGATAATTAAAGAATCCGGAGATAATTTCGTAATATATCCCCCTGCTCCCATACTGAAAGCGTCCAAGATGTCTTTTTGATCCTCGCTTTCGCTCATCATCACCAAACGAGCCTGAGGAAAAAGTTTTTGTAATAACTGAAATTTTTCTTTCCACTCCGCCCCTAACACATCGCGATCAACAAAGATCAAATCAAATGTTTTTTTCTGATCCGCCAAAGCTGAAACAGATACAAAATCCATGACTTCCTGAAGTTCCGTCAAAGCATCAAAACGTTGTAACTGACTGCTGAAACCTTCACGAAACAAAGTATGATTATCCGCAACTAAAATTTTCATTTCCTTACCTTTCCTAACGACCAAACACCGATTTCACTTTTTACGTTAGGAAAAATACCCGTATAAAGATAGATATCTAAAAGCTTTAAGCCTAATGAACTAATTCTTTTTTCGTTTATAGTTCATCCGGAAAAACAAGATCTTCCGATCATTTTCAAAAGATGTAACAGAATATAGTGTTATAATTCTTTTTTACATTATTCCTTTTTATATAACCCATCGCCTTTTTAATATAACGATTGAATAGACAAAATAAAAAAATTTTCACTTTTGTTTGACTCTTTATAGCGAAAAGATCAGTATGAATATTTCACTCAATCTTTTATCAGAGGAGATCATGAAATATATCCTGAGTCTTTTATTCTTATCGGTTGTTTGTCTGACGGGAAATCCCGCTTCGGCCAGCGAAGCCGATTTGGTTTTACCTGATTTATCTTATAATTTTGAATTATTCGGCCAAACAATCAGCGGTAAAGGCTTGCTGTCCATCGGCCTGATTGTTTGCTTTTTAGGAATGGCGTTCGGATTAACCGAATATCTGCGCATAAAAAAACTGCCCGTTCATAAAGCGATGGAAGACGTTTCCGTTTTAATTCATAAAACCTGTGATACTTATTTATTTCAACAAATCAAGCTGTTATGCGTATTGGAAATCATTATCGGCGCCTGTTTGTTTTATTACTTTTATTTTCTTCGCGATTTTCCTCTCGCCCGTGTCGGTATCATTTTTTTATGGTCTTTGCTGGGCATTGCCGGATCCGTTGGTGTGGCTTGGTTCGGCATCATCATTAACAACTGGGCGAACTGCCGTACGGCTTTCGCCGCTTTGCGCGGAAAGCCCGACGACGTTATGGCCTTGCCGTTACGTTCGGGAATGTCGATCGGCGTTTTGTTGATTTGCGTCGAATTGGTGTTGATGCTGGTGATTTTGTTATATGTTTCTCCCGAAGATGCGGGATCATGTTTTATCGGATTCGCCATCGGAGAATCTCTGGGAGCTTCCGTCTTGCGCATTTGCGGCGGTATCTTTACTAAAATCGCCGATATCGGTTCCGATTTAATGAAGATTTTCTTTAACATTAAAGAAGACGATGCCAGGAATCCGGGAGTAACCGCGGATTGCACCGGTGATAACGCCGGAGATTCCGTCGGACCGACCGCCGACGGATTTGAAACCTACGGCGTAACCGGCGTCGCTTTAATCACGTTCATTGTTTTGGCTGTCGGCATGACCATGAATCCGGACGGTTCCACATCTTTGACGCCGGGCGGATTGTCCGTTCAGGCGACCTTGATTGTCTGGATTTTTACGATGCGCATCTTGATGATCCTCACTTCAATTCTGGCTTATGTGCTGAACATGAAAACCTACAAGCTGTTTATGGGCAAAAAATTCAATTTTGAACTGCCTTTGACTATGCTTGTATGGCTCAGCTCCATTTTGTCCATCGCAGTCACCTATGGTGTCAGCTATTTGCTGTTGGCTCATTACGGTAACGGATTATGGTACAAATTATCGACCATCATCAGCTGCGGTACGTTGGCGGCGGCATTGATCCCCGAACTGACAAAGGTCTTTACTTCATCCGGATCCATGCACGTTCACGAAGTCGTTAACGCCGGTCGCGAAGGCGGAGCTTCGCTTTCCATTCTTTCCGGTCTGGTCGCCGGTAACTTCAGCGCTTTTTGGAAAGGTATGACCTTTACGGCCTTGATGTTGATCGCTTATTGGACGGCGTCTTGCGGATTGGAGGAAATTATGATTTTCCCGTCCGTTTTCGCTTTCGGTCTGGTCGCGTTCGGAATGCTCAGCATGGGGCCGGTCACAATCGCCGTCGACAGCTACGGACCGGTCACAGACAATGCCCAATCCGTATTTGAACTTTCTCAAATCGAGCAGATTCCCGGAATTGCCGAAGAAATTAAAAGCACTTACGGTTTTGATCCCGATTTCGAAAAAGGTAAATTCTATCTGGAAGAAAACGATTCCGCCGGAAATACCTTTAAAGCAACGGCAAAACCCGTTTTGATCGGTACGGCTGTCATGGGCGCAACAACAATGATCTTTTCGATCATTTTGATGTTTAACTTGCAGCTCAGCCTGTTGGATCCGCGCGTTTTGATCGGATTGGTCGCCGGCGGCGCCATTATTTACTGGTTCTGCGGCGCTTCGATACAAGCCGTCACGGCCGGAGCATATCGCGCCGTTGAATATATTAAAGACAATATTCATCTGGAAAACTCGGACAAGGCTTCTTTATCCGATTCAAAAGCCGTCGTGCGCATTTGCACAACCTATGCGCAAAACGGTATGATCAATATTTTCGGCGCGTTATTTTCTTTTACGCTTGCTTTTGCCTGCTTTGATGCGACTTTCTTTGCCAGTTATTTGGTGTCGATTGCCATTTTCGGACTTTATCAGGCCATCTTTATGGCAAACGCGGGCGGCGCTTGGGATAACGCCAAAAAATTGGTCGAAGTCGATATGCGTGAAAAAGGAACGGATCTGCACGCTTCAACCGTTGTCGGAGACACCGTCGGAGATCCGTTCAAAGACACGTCTTCCGTCGCGTTAAATCCGATCATCAAATTTACGACATTGTTCGGATTGTTAGCCGTTGAAATCGCCGTGTCTTCTCGGGAAACGGCGATTTGGATCGGTTCCGTTTTGTTAATCGTCGGACTGTATTTCACAATCCGGTCTTTCTACAAAATGCGAATCCCGCTCAACCTGAAAAAATAATATGAAAAAAGCCTTCTTTTTTCGGAAGGCTTTTTTTATTCCCGTATCAGTTCGAAACCGTCATCTTCGAAACAAATATGAAAAGGACGACCGTGCGGAACCGTGTATAATTTTAAACCGAACATCAAAACAAAGCAACGAACAACCGCGCTGTGCGCCGATATGCCGATAACCGTATAGTCATTTTCGGCGGCGATCTTTTTCAAAGTCTGTAATATTCTTTGCTGTATCTGACGTTTCGTTTCCCCGCCTTCAAAGCAGACATCCATATATTCCTCTTCCAAGCTGTGCCAAGCCGGCGCGATATCCGGAAATAAAGTGTGTATTTCCTGCTTTGTCTTGCCTTCCGCGACACCGAAGCAGCCTTCAATCAAACCGTTTTCGATCTTCAAAGGAACATTCAACGAATCCGCAACGATTCGCGCCGTTTGAACCGCCCGTTGCAAAGGAGAGGAAAAAACAGCCTGAAGGCCTGATTCTTTTAATTCGACGGCCAGTTGACAGGCCTGAGCCAAGCCTGTCGCGTTCAAGGGCAAATCTATACCGCTGCCCTGCCAACGACCCGCCAAATTCATATCCGTTTGTCCGTGACGGAACACGTAAAATTCTTTTTTCACTTTTGCCTCACATCCGGTTGCCTGCAGAATATCTTATTTTTTGTTTCTATCAAACGGTTATAGTCGTAAAGCCGTCGTTATTTTAAATTCTTCCCGTGATATCCTGACCCAATATGATTAAAAAGGGTTTTACAATGTATGATATCGATCGGCCTAAATTTATTTTTGTTTCTTTGCTTGAAGAATTTATCCGTGAAACGGAACACAGTTTGGCTTATTTTTTTGCCCTGATCGTTTTTTTGCTGACTTTCTTATTGGCCTTGTTCGGAAGAGACGTGCTTTATACCGGATTGGTCGGCGTCTTGTGTCTGCTTTTGATCAAAATGCGCGATATTATTGAAGCTTTTAAAGAATTATCCGCCCGATCGCCCTTACCCTCAGAAAAAAAAACGCTCTGCCCCGCCGATCAGGCAAAACAAACGCTGAATGATATGCAACATTTCTATACGGCTTTTGACGATGCCGCCGTTACCGTTATGGCTAAAGAATTTCCGGCTCGTTTTAATAATAAAAAAGAAGAAATCGGCTCTGAAAAAAACAATCTGCTGTCTTATCTGCAAACCTGTTGGAAAATCATTGAAGCCATCTGTGTTTTTTTCCCCGACAGACCTTTGCAACCGGAAACAAAACACGCTTTAAAAAAAATGGTTTCCGCCGCTCAAAAATATTTATTGGACAACCTGCAAAAAAAATACCCTTTGACAAAACAGCAGATCGCTCAAATCAAACAAAACCTTTCGGATTCTTCCATAGACGATTTTTTATTCCAAACCCAATTGGAATCAATGGGAATTGATGAAACTTGCGCACAAAGAACCGTTAAAATCGCGGATGTCTTGAAAAAAATAGTTGATTACACCGACTATCCGCACACAAATGATAAAGAAAATTCAAAGCAAAATTCACAAGCAAAAAAAAACGATCTTTAATACCAGCTTGTTCCGCCCTTTTCCCGTTTCAGGAAGCCGAACCATTCGCCGACCTGTTCCCCTTTTACATCGGACAGGATCAGCATCACGCTTAAAGCGTGAATTTCCGATTGATCGTCATTGCGCAAAGGCACTTCACCCAATTCGACATCCAACACATAATCATAGACGACGGATCCGTCCGTCACCCATAAAGATTCCGTATTCATCAATTCGTGTTCAATGGCTTCGTGAATAATCGCCGGACGAATTTGAGCCGTCGGATGATAATTCAACACATCACGCAAAGCTATTTTGATCCGTTGCGGTTTATTTTGAAATAAATCCGACTGAACCATATCGCGAATAACGCGATAAGACAGTAAGATAAAGTCCTGATCCAAAGGACCGGCACCTTTTTTTAATTGCAGATAAGTCATATAATCGGCGACATCTTCACGACGCAAATCCGCATCCGTTTTTATAATGCCGCCTCGTCTGGCATCAATGGTTTGTTGCGCGACGCACGATAAAAGAAACAATGAAGCCGCCATCATCACGCCTGACTTAAAAATTTTCTTCATTGTTCTTTTCCCTAAAATCAAAAAGTAGAACCGTTGTATCCCCACAATATCCCCGGAACGGAAGCGAATTCTATATAGACACGATTGGCCGGGACTTTTAATTTTGCTTCGACCATTTTTGTTAAAGCGTCCGAAAGTAACGGTATTTGCTCTTTCGTCATGCCGACGCTTTTCATTTCCATATAAACGGTCGGCATTGTCGTACCCGCAAACAACATATGTTCATTGGCGCAAACGTTGACCATGACATAACTTTCCGGTTTGCCGACTGTTTCTGCGACAACGCGGGAAGCGTGATTCAATAAAGCCAATATTGTTGTTTTTTCCAAATCAATATTTGTTTTGATCATTAAAAACGGCATAATATCTTCTCCAAAAACTCCGAGGCAGAGTGTACCCCTTTGCTTTCTTTTATACAACCCCTTTAATAAGAAAGGAATGTCTTTTGACATTCCTTTCTTTTTTATTCCGCGGCTTTTTCCGCAGCCGGAGCTTTACGTCGACGATTGACATATCTGCGGCGCGTTTTTTTGACCGGTTTTTCTTCTTTTTCCCCGTCCGGCGCGGGCAAAGCCTGTTGCGGTTCAGGCGCCGGCAACAAGATCGGTTCTTGATTTTCGTTTTCCGCCGACTTGTTTTCCTGTTCATTTTCCTCGTGACGGTGATTACGGAAGCGTCTGCCCCGACGTAAAAAATGTCCGCGACGTCGTTTTGCGTTTTCGGGATTTTTATCTTCCCGACGTTCTTGTTGGGACTCTTCCTGCTTCTGAGACGATTTCAGACCTTCCTCAAAAACAGCGTCCGCCTGTATGACTTCGTCTTCTTCCAATTCGACTTGTTCTTCCTGAACAACCCAAGAATCGGTTGAAGTTTCTTGCGCTTTCTGTTCTTGATTTTCGCGATTTCGATCGTTTCTGTTGCGACGGCGACGACGACGTTCGCGTGACGGACGTTCCGCTGTTTCCGCAGGAATTTCGTTTTGTTCCTCTTCGTGTTGTTCTTGGGCGTTTTCCGGCGCGGCAACGGATTCCGGTTCGGGATCGACACGAACAACGCGTTCTATCCGGTAATCTGTCGGGAATAACAGAGAATCATCGGCTTCCAAAAAGATTTTAACATTATATTCGGTTTCGATCTTATGCAAATCTTCGCGTTTATGATTCAAAACGTACAATGCCGTCGCCGGAGGAACGGTCATATGCAATTCACTGAAACGACGTTTCAGGCTTTCTTCTTCCAATACGTGCAACGTATGAATTGAAACCGATTCCGTAGAACGAATGACGCCTTTGCCTTTACAATAAGGACACGGAGAATAACTGGTTTCAATAAAGCTGGAATGAAGTCTTTGACGAGATAACTCCATCAAACCGAATCCGGTGATACGCCCCATTTGAACACGGGCTCTGTCCCGTTTCAAAGCTTCTTTCATGCGTCGTTCAACGGCATGATTGTTACGCGGTTCTTCCATATCAATAAAGTCGATCACGACCAATCCCGCCATATCGCGCAAACGCAATTGACGCGCGATTTCGTCGGCGGCTTCCAGATTGGTCTTCAAGGCTGTTTCTTCAATATTGCGTTCTTTTGTCGCTCTGCCCGAATTGACATCAATGGCCACCAAAGCTTCGGTCTGATCCATCACCAGATAAGCGCCGGATTTAAGTTGAACGATATTGCTGTGCATCGATTCAAGCTGAGATTCCACCTGATAACGGAAAAACAAAGGCATTGAATCATCTTTATATTGTTTGATTTTTTTGGCATGGCTCGGCGTTAAGATTTTCATAAAATCTTTTGCCATGCGATATTCGGCTTCCCCTTCGATCAAGACTTCGGAAATATCCCGAGTATACATATCGCGCAAAGCTCTTTTGATCAGATTGCCTTCTTCGTGAATTAATGCCGGCGCCGAAGATTCCATCGTTTTATCGCGAATTTGAACCCACGTTTTGATCAAATATTCGTAGTCGCGTTTGATTTCCAGACTGGTTCTTTCTTTACCGGCCGTTCTGACGATCACCGACATTCCTTCAGGCAGGGGTAATTTTGACACGATCGATTTCAAGCGTTTCCTGTCCGCCGCGTTGGTGATTTTACGAGACACTCCGCCGCCGCGCGCATTGTTCGGCATCAAAACGCAATATCTGCCTGCCAAAGACAAATACGTCGTCAATGCCGCTCCTTTGTTACCGCGTTCTTCTTTGATCACTTGAACCAACAAAACCTGACCGCGGTGAATGACTTCTTGGATCTTATATTTTTTCAGTTGATGATAACGATTTCTATCAATGACTTCGTCATTTTCGTTTTCACTGACCGTTTCAACAATCTGTTCGACATCTTCTTCCGCATTTTGTTCGCCGTCGCCCGAAGAGTCGGAATGTTTGGCGCCTTTGTCCTCATCATCTTCTTCCTCTTCTTGCATCAAAGCTTCTTTCAAAGCTTCCCGATCCGCAACGGGAATTTGATAATAATCAGGATGGATCTCGTTGAATGCCAGAAATCCATGACGATTGCCGCCGTAATCAACAAAAGCGGCTTGTAAAGACGGTTCGACTCTGGCAACTTTGGCTAAATAAATATTTCCTTTTAATTGTTTCTTGGTTGATGTTTCGATATCCAGTTCATCTAAACGGGTTCCATCGACAATTACGACTCTCATTTCTTCGGAATGAGTAGCGTCTATGAGCATTTTTTTGGTCATTAATCATAAAACTCCGCGCCATACAGCCGGCAAACGACTGTAGCTGTTTGTTTAATACAACTGCGAACGTCCTGAAAAAGGTAAATAAAGTACACTCTGGTCGATTCAATTTTATATATATATTTCCCACAGCAGTGTCTTTCCTATAAAATCCCTTTAACCGTTCCGCAAAAATCTTTGAGGAAGCTGCTTATTGCTTTTCCGCCGTACCGTTTACACTCCGCGTAAAAAAGCGGTGTAAAGGAGGTCGCAATAAAAAAAATCGTTTTCAGCGCGCTTAGAATAACCATCTATTAACCAAAGAACAATCATATTTTAGTATTGTAAGATAGTTTTTTTTAAATCTTCAGGAAAGAAAACGAAAAAAATGACAGTTTTCCGCCAAATATGTTGTTTTTTGATCGGATTCGGATTCGCTTTGTTTTTCCGCACGGGCTCCGGCGAATGCGCAACGGTTCAGGATATCCGTTTGGGAACGCAAAGCGGTTCAACGATCCGTGTCGTTATCGATTTGTCTGAAAAAGTGGCATTTAAAATCTTTCCGTTATAAGATCCCGACCGTGTTGTAATTGATTTGCCGTCAACCGCTTTTTCCGTCAAAGAAAAAGATTTGCCCAAAAAAGACTATTTAAACACGATCCGTTTGGGGAATATGGCAGCGGACACGGCTCGGATAGTTTTAGAATTTAATCGAGGCGTTATAATTAAACGTTCTTTCATATTGGCACCGCAAAGCGGTTTTCAATGGCGGTTGGTAATAGATCTTGATTTGATGGCCAAGACGGACGGATTGAAACAAGTCACTGCGGAATGGTATGATAATTCCGTCGCAGAGGAAAAACGGGAAGCTCCTCCCGTTCGGAACCGTCCTGCATCAAAGCCTTTGATCGTGTTGGATCCCGGACACGGCGGAAAAGATCCGGGCGCCATCGGCGTTTCCGGCGTTTATGAAAAGCATTTAACCTTGGCAATGGCCAAGCAAATGCGGGATCTATTGTTATCCACGGGCAGGTACCGCGTCAAGTTGACTCGCGACAAAGATGTTGCCATCGCTTTATACGCGCGGCGCAGATTTGCAAGAAGCGCCGGCGCCGATTTATTTATCTCCATACACGCAGACAGCATAAAAAAACCGCAGACGCGCGGGTTGTCGATTTACACCTTGTCTGAAAAAGCTTCAGACAAAGAAGCTGAAAAATTAGCGGAAAGCGAAAACAAAGCCGATATTATCGCCGGACTTGATTTAAGCGGAGAAACGCAGGAAGTGACGGATATTTTAATCGATCTGGCACGACGGGAAACAAACAACCACTCTTCGTTTTTTGCGGAAAAAATCGTCAAGGAAATCAAACAAGTCGTTCAGACACTGCCGAACACGCATCGTTTTGCAGGTTTTGCCGTTTTAAAATCTCCGGACGTGCCGTCGGTTTTAATGGAAATGGGCTATCTGTCAAACACAGAGGAAGAAAAATTGTTACGTCAACCAAGCTATCGTGAAAAACTGGCCAAAGCGACGGTAAAAGCCGTCGACGCCTATTTTGCGGAAAAACATAAAGCAAACTTTAATTGAACATAGACAAATCAACTATCGACAGGTAAACTGCCTTTCAAATTGATACGGAATAAAAACAATGTCCAAACTTTTTTCAACGCTCGTCAGTTACGCTCTGTTTTTAGGAATACTGGGGTTGATCGTCCTTTTACTGATTTTTGCCCACTTTGGTAAAAGTGTTGACGATTATCGCCGCTTGGCGACTTATGAACCGCCGATCACCAGTCGTTTGTATGCGGCGGATGGTCGATTGTTGGCCGAATACGCTTCGGAAAAAAGAGCCTTCGTTCCTTACGAAGCCATTCCGAAACAGTTGATCCAAGCGTTCATGTCCGCCGAAGATAAAAAGTTTTTTTCTCACGGCGGCGTCGATTTCTTCGGGATCATTCGCGCCATATTCCAAAATATCAAGAATATCGGAACGGGACGCCGCATGATCGGAGCATCAACGATTACACAGCAAGTCGCAAAAAACTTTTTATTAACAAACGAGGCTTCCTTTGAACGTAAGATAAAAGAAGCCATTCTGGCGATCCGTATTGAACGCGCCTTTTCCAAAGAATACATTATGGAATTGTACTTAAATCAAATTTATTTGGGGCACTATTCTTACGGCGTCGCCGCCGCGGCTTTAAATTATTTCAACAAGTCATTGGACGAACTGACGACGGCGGAAAACGCTTTTCTGGCGGCTTTGCCCAAAGGACCGAACAACTACGATCCGGAAAAACGTTACGATGATGCCGTCGCTCGCAGAAACTGGGTTTTGTCCCGTATGTATGAAGAAGGGTATATCAACGAAGAACAAACGCAGGCAGCGATGGCAGAACCGATTACTTTGGCGACGCGATCCGAAAAAGAAGTCGCGACGGATGCCGAATATTTTGCCGAAGAAGTCCGTCGCTTTCTTGTTTCCCGTTACGGAGAAGACGCTTTATATGAAGGCGGTCTGGTCGTGCGAACAACCGTTGATCCGGAAATGCAGAAATACGCGACACAAGCTTTGCGCAACGGGTTGATTTTTTATGATCAACGCCACGGTTTCCGTGAACCGATCGCGAAAGTCGATCTGTCCGAAGAAGAGTGGTTGGACGTTTTGTTATCCGTACCGACACCGAATTACGCTCCTGAAAACTGGGAGCCGGCCGTTGTTTTATCTGTTGATAAAGACAAAGCGGATATCGGATTAAAAACCGGCCTGACGGGCTCGATTCCCGTTGAAGAAATGAAATGGGCTAGAAAAAATATGCCCGATCAGACTCTTGGTCCCGAGATCAAACAAGCCGATCAGGTTCTGAGCGTCGGCGATGTCGTTTGGGCAGAACCTGTCACGCATAATGTTAAACGTCAAAAGTATCCGGAAAACACTTATGCTTTACGACAAATTCCCGATGTTGAAGGGGCAATGATTGTTTTAGATCCTCATACGGGGCGCGTTTTATCCATGGTCGGCGGTTATTCTTTCAAGCGGTCGCAGTTCAATCGAGCCGTACAAGCAAAACGTCAACCCGGATCATCCTTTAAACCGTTTGTCTATTTGGCGGCTTTGGATGAAGGTTTTACTCCGTCGTCTTTGATACTGGACGCACCTTTTGTTATGGAACAAGGCAACGGACAAGGCAAATGGAAACCTCAAAACATTTCAAAACGGTTTTACGGTCCGACAACTCTGCGCGTCGGAATTGAAAAATCCAGAAACTTGATGACGGTTCGTTTGGCTCGGGCGATCGGCATTGAAAAAGTCGTCGAATATGCGAAAAAATTCGGTATTTCAGATGATTTACCCCCTCAGATGGCAATAGCTTTGGGATCAGGAGAAACAACGGTTTTACGCTTAGCCACGGCATACGGTATGCTGGTCAACGGCGGGAAAAAAATCGAACCGATTCTGATCGACCGCATTCAAGACAGAACCGGAGCGACTGTTTACAATTCGGATTCAAGACCTTGTGAAAATTGCCAAACGGAAGGCGGTTGGAACGGGGAACCCGCCCCGAAAATACCCGATATCCGCGAACAAATCGAAGACCCGCGCAGCGCTTATCAAATGATTAACATTCTGACCGGTGTGCTGGCTCGCGGTGGCAGCGCTCAATCTCTGAGGTCTTTAGGGAAAACATTCGCCGGAAAAACGGGAACGTCAAATAGCAACTTTGACGGTTGGTTTGTCGGCTTAACTCCTGATTTGGTCGTGGCCATTTTCATGGGATTCGACGACCCCAGAACGTTAGGCAGCCACGACACGGGCGGCGTTGTCACAACGCCCATATTCAGAGAATTTGTCCGCACGGCATTAAAAGATCAACCTTTGATTCCTTTCCGTGTTCCGACAGGCATCCGTTTTGTCCGCGTCAATCATATGACCGGAAAACCGGCTTCACCCAAAGACAGGGACGTGATCATGGAGGCTTTTAAATCCGGTGAAAATTGGCAAGGGAAAATAAAAGGATACATTGACGGATCAGACGAAGAAACCGTTTTACCGCAAACAATGGATCAGACGCCGGCATCGGAAATCGGTCAGGCGGAAGAACCCGATGACAATATCCCCGGCATCGGCGGCATATTCTAAAAAGGAGTGACCATGAAAGCAGAATTGCAAGCGATTATTAATGATATCGAGCAATCTTTGGCATTGCTCAGGAGGCATCTTTGACTGGGACAACGCTCTTAACCGTCTAGATGAAATCAATGCTTTAACGGCGGATCCCGACTTATGGAGCAATCCGATACGAGCCCAGTCTTTATTGTCGGAACGCAATAAACTGGAAGAATCCGTGCAAACGCTGAGCTCGCAAGAAAAAGAACTGAAAGATACCGTTGAATTGTTGGAACTGGCAGAAAGCGAAGCCGATCAAAGCCTGTTGGACGAAGGTAAAACCATATTGGAAAACCTGCGTTGTCAAGTGCAAAAAAGCGAATTGGAAGCTTTGCTTTGCGGCGAAGCGGACAGTAACGACACCTTTTTGGAACTGCACGCGGGTGCCGGCGGAACCGAAGCGCAAGACTGGACGGATATCTTGTTGCGTATGTATACACGTTGGGCGGAACAACATAATTTTAAAGTCGAATTGCTTGAGCAAAGCGACGGAGAAGAAGCCGGTATCAAGTCGGCCGTCATTCGGATCAGCGGCCATAACGCTTACGGTTGGCTGAAAACGGAAAGTGGCGTACATCGACTGGTACGTATTTCTCCTTTTGACGCGAACGCCAGACGCCATACCAGTTTTGCTTCGGCTTGGGTCTATCCCGTTATTGACGACACCATTCAAATCAACATCAATCCGGCGGATTGCAAAATCGACACTTACCGCTCTTCAGGTGCCGGAGGACAACATGTCAATAAAACGGAATCCGCCATACGTATCACTCATTTACCGACGGGGATCGTGGTTTCTTGCCAAACACAGCGTTCTCAATTTCAAAATAAAGAGACTGCATGGAATATGTTACGCGCTCGTTTGTACGAACTGGAATTGAAAAAACGCGAACAACAAACCAATGAAATAGAAGAAGCAAAATCTGAAATCGGATGGGGATATCAGATCAGGTCATATGTTTTGCAACCCTATCAAATGGTCAAGGATTTGCGGACTCAGGTCGAAACATCAAATGTCCGCGCTGTGTTAGACGGTGATATCGATTTGTTTTTAGAAGCTTCTTTAGCATCTAAGATAAAGGAATAAAATGAAAAAGATTCTGTATCTGTCCTGCCTTTTTTTTATCAACGGTTGTATGCAACCTCTGTATGAATACGATTATCCTTTATATCGTCAATATAAATATTGGGAATCTGCAGATGACGATTGGCAGGAAATAGATTATTTTCAGATACAAGCTTTCAGAACGCAGCATGAAAATCTGACTTTTTTACGATTGGTTCCTCAACGCAAAGGATTACCTTCGACAGCGGACGGCTATATTCAGGCGGCTCAAAAAGCCGGGTTTAATATAATGAATACAGTTTGCAACGGTTCGTCCCCCAGCATTGTTCCGGCAAAAGCTCCGAATCAAGGAAGAGCCATTGACCGTTTTTTTTATCAATATTCCGACGCTTCCATCGGCGTCACTTTTTTTTGCCACACGAAAAAACAGAACGGTATGGATTTAACCGCCGAACAACAGAAATGGTCTTTAGCTGAACGGCGTTGGGACAGCATCAACGGGCATAAAGCTTTTGTCGATGTCTTACCGCCCACAACAAACGGACGTCAACAGATCAAACTTCGTTTGTTTGGAGGAACTCTGTCGGACAATAAACGTTTGGCTCGACGAATTATTCAGGACACCTGTCCCAATAGCAATTTTAAGATATTGTCTGATAAAGCGGGAGTTGATATCGTACCGACGGGACGAATGGCAGATGTCGTTTCAGATGAAAATGTAAGAATATATGACTTTACTTGCGTGCCTTAGAAAAAAAATGCCTGTTTTAATGCAAATGATCCTCGGCTTGATTTTATTATATGCGTTGGCAATACTCGGCGTTTATTTATTACAACGCAAGCTGATGTATAACCCGTTTGTTCACGTTAACACGCCGCACCGCGATCAATCGCCGGATTTGGAAAAAATAACCTTGCAAACAAACGACGGTCTGAAATTGTTTTCCTATTACAGGGCTCCGCAAAAAAAAGCAAACGGCGATTTATATCCGACAATTCTTTATTTGCACGGAAATACCGGACCGGCGCAAGATGCGGCGCATAAATTGATCCCGATTGCTCAAGCCGGTTACGGTATATTATTATTGGAATATCGCGGATTCGGAGAAAATGAAGGTTCTCCAAGCGAAAAAGGATTGATCGCCGATGCCGAAGCCGGATTGCATTTTATTCATTTAAGACAAGGAAAAAACGCAAAAGTCATTTACTATGGAATGTCGATGGGGACAGGCGTAGCGAATGGTTTGGCGGAAAAACGACCTCCTGCCGGATTGATTTTGGAATGCGGTTTTACATCAATGACCGATGCGGCGCGTCATCATTATTTTATGTTTCCCGTAAAGTACATGATCAAAGACACCTTTGATTCAAGACGTCGGATTGCAAACCTGCAAGTTCCGTTATTGGTTTTACACGGAGAAAACGACAAAACCGTTCCTGTCGAGCAAGGAAAAGAAATATTCGAAACAGCTAAAGTTCAAGACAAGACTTTGAAACTTTATGCGCAAGGTGGACATATCAACTTGTATGATTTTGGCGCAAGCGAAGACATTGTAAAGTGGTTGAACGAACGTTTTTTATAAAAAGTCCTAAAAAAACGAATCGCCTTTTTTAAAACACACTTTTTAGCCTGATCAAAACAAAGGCGCGTTAGAAAAAATCGTCATGATAAAAAATCAACCGATCAAGGCGAAAATGTTTTTTATTATATTTCAGTATGTTACGTTTTATGACTTTAGTTATATTTTTCAAAAAAAGCGCGGATTTCTGCGGACTATGACCTCAGATATATTCAATTTCCGTTGATTTAAGCGAATTTCAATCGTTAGAATACTATTATAAAAAGTCCATCCGCACAGATCCCTTGGATCAGAAAGACAAAAGCTGAAAAAGCAAAAGGAGGTTGCCATGTTTACGCACCGGAATAATGAACAAAACAATGAACGCGGCGCGTTGATGATTGAAGCGATTGCGTTGTTAGGGTTAATGACGATGATGTCGCCGATGATCGTACGGCAAACGGCGGATCGGACAGCTGAAATGGAAGAAGTCGCGATCGCCGGACAAATGAAAGAAATCAAGGACGCTTTAAGTAACTGGATTGAAGCGAATTACCAAGAAAAAGCGAAAGGTTATGCCGCAAGCAACACTTCGGACGCCTCTTTTGCCGTTAGCGCATCGGACTTGGCACCTTATTTGCCGTCAACTTATTTGACAGGCACGGGAGAATTCAAAGGAAATAAACTGGTAGACGGTTTTAACGTCGGGGTTCGCGCCCAATAAAAAAAAAAAAAAAACACCGCCAATG
>CALXTY010000007.1 GCA_944391535.1 uncultured Alphaproteobacteria bacterium | reverse complement strand
GATGAAGGCTCGCAATAAATTGGACAGTCCCGCTTTTGTTCAAAAAGTGATTCATCAGGGAAAATCCGTCGATGCTTTGATGAAAGTTGGCGGTTATATGAAAGAACACTATCAGGAAAACGATCTCGGAAGCGTTGCCAAAAGTGAGATGAAATCCATTAAAGCCAAGGAACGCGAGGCTGAAAGGACAGTTCATCGGAAATCTGAAAAATCGCAAGGTCAGGAATTGTCCAGATAATAAAAATATTTTCATTTTGAACCGTCCCCTAAATGAGGACGGTTCATTTTTATTTAACGGCGGGAAGTGCGGAGTTAAGAGATTTCCTTTTCAATCAAATCGGTAATTTTCATTTCTTCATCATTTAAAAACTTTTCAATTTTTCTGATCAATTCTTCCCGTTGTTTTAAGCGGTCGATGTAATCCTGTTCATTAAATTTTTGCGATTGGTCAGTTTTGACCATATTCTTTATCCTTTTCAAAAGCGGACGGATTGACGAGGTAATTCAAAGTTCGCCCGCCATTGCTCGGAAAAGGTTCACTGATTAAATTGCGTTCAATCAAAATCGGAAGAAGTTCTTTTATCTTATCGGACAGCATTTTATGTCGTAAAGAAACAGTCAGTTCTTTTTGCGTAAAACAAAGTTTGTTGATTTGTTTTATGGCATTCCAAACTGATTTCGCTTCTCTTGTCCGATTGTCTGTATAAAAAGAAAATTCGTTAAAAACCTTTTGCGCGTGCAAAATTAAAAGTTCCCCGATTTGAATGGCGTTTTGCATTGTATTTTCTTTTATCGTCAGGGTAACGCCCCGTGTTTGTGCTAAATGGAGCAAACCGGCAATGCGTAAAATCTGCCCGCATATTTTCCCTCCCCATCCTTGACAATCATAAAGCTTTTGCCCGTTCCTTAAACTGTATTCAACGCTGTTTTGAAAATCTTTCCATAAAGCCAAAGCCGGATCTGAAAGATGCAGGCTTTTGGAGCTACCGGATATTTTTATCAAATCCGCAATCAATTTATAATAGGCTTGAATATATTCCTCTCCAATGAGGGGAAGGTTGTTTTTCCGGTATCCGATTTTAGAAGTCGGAACGCAAAACAAAAATCGTTCAAAGAATCCTTTGCCACAGAAAACTTTATTTTTTGCGAGGTTTTCCAAAATGACCGGTTGAACGATTAAAAACAATGTTATGAGCGGAGAAATAAAGATTTCCCGATCACGGCGTTTAATACGAATATCGCCTCCGTCCCATCCTTTCAGAAGTATGTCAATGTTTGCAATGCCGCCGGAGTATAATCCGCTCCAAGTGTCAATCAAGCCGCCTTCGTCTGAAATCAGGGAAATTTTTCCGTTTTGTTCTTCCAGAGCGATTGCCAGACTTTCGGTTGTAGTATCCGTCAGAAACAGCTTTGGCAAAACGGAAGGTTCTTTTAAAGACGATTCTTTGTCCGCTATTTCTTCAATCAAAGTCGCATTGTTTTCCGTATTCAATTTTTTGCGCAACAGTTCTATTTCCTGTTTCTTTGACTGATAAACGGAGCGTTCTCGCACAATCGCCGGTTCAAGCTTTTTCTTCATTTCGGCTTCATAAGCTCTCAACGGAGCCAAACATTGTTTCAAAATCGGAGATTTCCTGTTCGCGGGAGGCATCGCGACCAACAGATAAAGGTTAAGCGGTTCGTGATAGTCTTTTGACAGGGCAACGTCAAATTTTCCCTGAACAGCCGTCGCCGCTATGCTCAAAAGGCATAAAACGGCGGCTCCTTGCGGGGTTTCCAAATGATCGGATAATGCCGTCGCAAATTCTTTCAATGGAGACGGAAGCAAGACGGCGGGAATATCCGGCAGATCATAATCGTTAAACGGCAAGGGATCATCCCATCGCATCGTGAAATTACCTTCTTTACCCGAAATTTCCTGTCGGCATTTTTCATCAAAAGCCGCCTCAATCGTTTCTTCGGACGTTTGATTCCCGAAATTACCGGATTTCCCGTTCTCGTTCGTTTTCACGGCTTAATTCCCCATATGTCAAAAATTTGATGACGCATTTGTTCTATTCCGTAAAGGCAAGCAACATCATTAAAATCTGTCGGCATACGGAAATAGTCTTCTTCTTTAAAGAACGGATGAATGACAATTCCCTTGAACGTGAGAGCTGCGTTTCTCGCACTGCACATTCCCGTGTTACAACCGGAATACTTGTCATCATCGGCGCAAAAAACAAAATCGGTAGCCGGGTATTTGGCTTTTAACTCTCCGGCTGTTTCTTGTATGTTTTTCGCGTCCATACAAGCGACGCAACAATCGTTGACCGCTTCAAAAACGCTAGCGGCTGTAGCATATCCTTCGCATAGGAAAATACGTTTCTTCGGATGCCCGAACATATAGAATTTTCCTTTTTTCAAGCCGCTTTTCATATAAAACTTCTTTCCGGCGGCAGTAATGAATTGAAGCGTCCAGATTTTCCCGTCCGTGTCTGACAAAGGAATGATTAAAGAACCGGAAACCGTTCCCTTTAATCCGTCTGCGGAGATTCTTTTCTTTGTAAGATACGGATGCGTTTGAACAAAAGAAGCGCGATCCCAAATCCGCTGCGCTTTGATGGAACAGAATTGCCAGTATTTTTCCTGTTCTCTTTGTGCCGCCAGTTTTTGTTCTTCCAGACATTTTTTACGGACTTTGATAAAAGAGGATGATAATTTCTCCTGCATTTTCGGGAAAACGGATTTTGATAGAGCTTTGGAAAAGTCTCCGTAAATAAATCCGTTGCTGACCGCTTTTGCCCAGAACCGTTCGTGTTTGCCCCAGCGTGTGAATTTTTCGCGGGTAACGATCTCCTGCGGCAAAGGAATCCCTTCGGCTTGCAACGCATCCGCCAATAAAATGTTTGGGTTCATTGCTGTTCGCCTTTCGCTTTGTCGGATACGTCGTAGTTTTCAATGTTGAAATGCTTGTTTCTGAAGTCAATCAGATCGGAATAGCGGTAAAAAATATGATTTCCGATCCGCATATACGGGATTTTATGCTTTTCCAAACGTCTCCATAAAGCCAGGGTATCATAGCTGACATATAAAAAAGCGGCGGCTTCTCGCGCCGTCAGAAACTTTTCCTGATCAATTTCTGTTGCCTTAACCAGATTAGAACGTGTTTTTTTCCATTCATTCGACATAAAAGGTTCTCCTTCGTAAAATACAAAAACGAATCGAAGAATACAGCCGTTTGATGATCTTTGTTGGCGTTTGGTCGGCAAAAGCCGGCTTTTGCCGGGCAGAAGCCAATCAAAAA
Organism: uncultured Alphaproteobacteria bacterium; assembly: GCA_944391535.1. GTDB lineage: Bacteria > Pseudomonadota > Alphaproteobacteria > CAAGCB01 > CAG-977 > UBA11549. Next base: position 27,802 of record CALXTY010000007.1, on the reverse strand, counting down.
GAGAGTGCTTTTCCTTTTATATCAAAAAAATATGTTGCCATTTTGCAAAAAAAATGCAAAATAAAAGTGTTCTTTTGAGAAGGGGTTTAGGGATGTTGCTTGAGTTCAAAACAAAAAACTTTAAATCGTTCCAAGATGAAATGGTTTTTTCAATGCAGGCGGCACCGAAACAAAAAGGTATGGAATACAGCCTTTTGAAAGGCAGATATTCTTCATACAAAACGGGAAAAGCTCTCTCGAAAAATATTGAAGTGCTTTCGTCTGCCGTGATTTACGGGGCGAACGCTTCCGGCAAGACGAATATCATCAGCGCGATAGATGCTTTTAAGACAATTATCCTGCGTGGAAATATCGATAATTCGGATACGCCTACTTTAAATCCCTGCACGGCGTCTCTTGAGTTGATTCCGAATAAGGATACGTCCGAAAACAAACCTGTTTCATTTGCAATTAAATTTTTTACGAACGATCTTCTGTTCTCGTATGAAACGGAGATTGATTTTGGCGGTTTTTTGCAAAACGAGTATGATCGGAAGATTGTTTCTGAACGCTTGTTTATCAATGACGCCGAGATTTTTGACAGAACAAGGGAGCTTCGCTTAAATCTAAAACATTCTTTTTTAAAGCGGTATTTGACGGATTTTTCTAAAAGACCGGATGAAGCGGTAAAATTGGCACGGGAAGGATTGTCGGAAAAAGAATTCTTTTTGGTTAAAGGGTTTTCTACAATCGTTTCTCCGGCGATTTCATCAATGATACAAAATTACTTAAAAAAAATGGATGTTATCGTTTCCTCCAATCAAATTGAAATTCAAGCCGATCCAAAAAAAATACAGAATAATATTGCGTATATTGATGCCGGATTGACGGATATTGCCAAAGAAATGGGGATCACTTCCAACGCAATCGGACCGATTAAAAATGATAACGGTGCGGAGATTTGCTCTTTTTTTCAAAAGGAAAGCAAAGCTGTCCCAATCAAAATTTTTGAATCTTACGGGACGTGCCGTTTCATCAACCTCTTTCCGATAATAGCCCGTTCGCTGAAAAAAGGTTCTCCTCTGATTGTCGATGAGTTTGACGTTTCTTTGCATCCGTTTGTTTTGATGAATGTAATCAGTATTTATCATAATGATGAAATCAATAAAAACAAAGCCCAACTGATCTTTAATACACATAATCCCATTTTTCTGAACAAGAATATTTTCCGGCGGGATGAAATCAAATTTGTTGAACGTGATGACGAAACGCACGGGAGCATGCATTACGCTCTTTCCGACTTTGGAACGGAGGGAAAGAAGGGAGTGCGGAAAACGGAAGACTATATGAAAAATTATTTTATCAACAAATACGGAGCGATCAGGTCTATTGATTTTACATCGATTTTTCAAAAATTGATGGATGAGGTCGAACCGTTATGATGAGAAAAGAGAATGTTCAGTTTTATCTTTCCGTTGATGGAAACACGGAAGAATTATATTTCAAATGGCTGAAAGAGCGTTTGAATTCTTCTCCGAATGCGGTAAGGACGGTTTCTTTTGATATTAAACAAAAAAAGCCGAGTTCATATGCTAAAAGTTTATCAGTATTGACAGAAACGATTGCTTATCACGTTTGTGATAAGGAAACATCCTCCATTTCGGACAAAGAAAAATTCAAAAGAACTTTGGCGGAGATGAAAGATATTCATAAAATACGTCCCTGCATTACATATAAACTGGCATACTCCAATATCTCTTTTGAATTATGGCTCTTATTGCACAAAACCTCTTGTAACGGCATAAAAAAAACTGCATCAGACTATTTTCCAAACATCAAAAAAACATTTTCATTAGATGGGGTGGTTTCTTTTAATGAATATAAAGAGGAAAAAAATTTCAACAGGGTTTTGAGCCAATTATCGTTAAAGGATGTTAAAGAAGCTATAAAAAGGGCGGAAGAAATTCAACGAAACAACGCAGCCGTTCAACAAGAAACAGTATATAAAGGCTATTCTTTTTTTGAAGATAATCCGTCTTTGAATATCCATTGTTTAATTCAAAAAATCTTTGATGCAAGCGAAGGACGCTAATCCGCTTTTCTGATTTTTGCGATCCACTTGCGAACTGTTTCTTCGCCGTTGGAAACGGTCAGCGGACAATGCTTATATGAGGTAAAAAGCTTTTCGTAAATCAGAGAGGCGGCGCGTCGGTCTGAAATCGATTTACGTTTTTGACGCAATGCTTCGTATTCTGCTTGTACAAAATCGAAATAAGGCTTGTATTTATCTTTCTTTTTGATGCCGCCATTCCGGCTTCGGTTAATTTGTTTGTCTTTTTGAATTTTGAATAGGCTGTATAAGCCGAATGCGACGGAATCTGAAAAATCAGGCGGAGATAGGTTAAATTTTTTACGGATGACCGGATTTTGGCAGAGTTCGTTTAATCTTTTTTCAGAAGTATAAATTCGGCGGAATAAAGAAAAGTCATTGTTATTTCGTTCTTTTTCCATTTCCTGCAAGATAAAACGCAGTTCCTGTTTTCTCATTATCTCGCTCCGTCTGCTGAAAGTTTTTAAACTCCTGCCGGCATTTTTAAGACGGCGGTATCGTCATCGCCGTTTTCAATAAAAGCGTTCGTCGCTTTCAGCATATTTCCGGCTTGTTGCAGATTGCCCCAGTTGATCGCTTTCGTATATTTTTGAGCAAAATCAAGCGTCTTGATAAAAGCGTCCGTAATGCCGTTATGGGAAAGTCCTTTCAAAGCCATCAAATAGTTGGAACGGTAAACGGTCGGAATGATAATTCTCTGTTCATTATCCGCAATCAGTTCCGCATTCATCATAATTCTGGACAAACGACCGTTCCCGTCATCAAACGGATGAACTTCGGAAATCAAAAACATCATAAAAACCGCACGGGAAAAAGCGTTGTCCAGTTTCCGATAGAGCTTGAATCCGTTTTGAAGCGTTCCCTCGATCAAACCCGGATCGACAAATACGGTCGAACCGGCTTGATTGCGTTTTTGTTTAAAACGTCCCGGATTTTTATTCGGACGTCCGATCATTATCTTTTTATGCCTCGTTTTCAGCAGTTCAAATAAGTCGTCTTCGTTTTTCGGCGTTTTGGACATTTCTCTCATATCGGAGAGAACCCCGTATGTTCCGGCAATATCGTGCGCGTCTTCCGGTCGATGTTCCGGAATTTTGTTTTCAAAGACGATTTCCATCGCGTCTTCTATCGGGAATTTTGTTCCTTCGATATAATTGGAAAAGTAAGCCTCGTAAAAGCATAAAACAGAATTTCCGTTCTCGGTCGTCTTTCTGAACACCGGAGCGCGGGCGGTCAAAGCGTCATATAAGGACGAAAACAAAACCGCTCGGTCGGGATCAAACGCTTTTCCGGAGGAACGGGCTTTTCCGGCAGGACTTAACAGAACTGAAGTGTGCGTGTGCAACAAAGCTCCGATTAACGCGTTAATCTTTTCAAATTCATCTTTTAAATCCAAAGCCGGAGCCAATCCCCTCATTTGATCGCGTAACTTATTGACGCCGTCCTCGCCGTTGATCCGGATGAACGCATCCAGCTTCTCCTCCAACTCCGTTTGAGAAAGATAGCGGTTCTCAATGCTTTTTTTTCGGCGGGAAATCCTCATACTTTCTAAAAATTTACGGGCTGTCGAAGGAAGATACAGGTTTTCCATAAACGGCGTATCCGATTCCTGAACGGGAGCTCCCGAACGCGGATAAATCGTATATTCGCCGACGGTAACAGGCCGTTGCTTTCCGGAAATAACGAAAATCTCTTTATGAGCTGTCGGTTTCAAGTCGAAAGCCGTTCGATCGGCAATGATCGCCTTCGGGAACAAAAGTCCGACGATTTCCCATAACCGGCGGGAAACGATTTTTTCAAGATCGTCTTGCATATTGGACGTATAGAGTTTTCCGGCGATCTTCCTCACGGTTCCCTGTTTGACCAATCGTGTGATTTTATAAGAAATATTTTTTTCGGATAAAAAGATTTCCGGTAAATTTTCCGTGTCCATAATGCGCTCCTTTGATGCGGATACAATATGCTATTTTTTGATTTTTATAAAATGAAATTTGCTAACTTCTGCTTTTTATGGCGGTATTTTTGCAAATTTTTGATGATTTTGATTTTATGCGAAATCGTTCGCTTTCGGAAAAAAAGAGTGGGTTATCTTTTTTTGATAAGATATCCGTCGGTTGTTTACTGTGCCAGTTTAGTGTGCCATTTACTGTGCCACGGCAAAATTTTAAGTGGTGAAGTGAAATAAGCGTATAGGGGAATTGATGTATCATTTGTTGCTCTCTGTTTAATTCTTTATAAGATTAACAGGATGTGTCTAACTTACTGCATTTTTCCGCATTTCCTTCTCTGATGTCTTCAATCATATTTATGGCGCGGGACATAGCGTTTCTGACCGGCGTGACGTTTAAACGGGCATAAACTTGCGTTGAACGCATCGTCCTGTGGCCGAGAGAACGCGATATGGTGGGCAGATTGACGCCGGCAATGGCTTCATAGCTTCCCAATGTCCTGCGAATATCGTGTATTCTCATATCTTCGATACCGGCTCGATTAAGAACGCGTTTCCAGAATTTTTTAGGGTCTTTCAAATGTCCCGTAACGCCTTTTTCACTCGGGAAAACCCATTCGGAAGCGTGTTTGGCGTATTCTTCTATCCGGCAATGACGGGCTTCCGCTTCCATACGCTGAAAATCCGTTCTTGGAGGCTTCTTTTCCAAAGAGACTGCTTCGGCTGTCAAAAGCGCATTAATTTTGTCATTCAGTTCCTGCTTTAACGCTTTGAGCCGTTCAATGGCTTGGGGAATCAGGGGAACAGTCAGCGGTTCTCCGTTTTTTGTTTCCGGGATATGCCACAATTCATTGACGAAGTCGATTTGATCCCAGCGCATTGCCAAAACATTTTGTTTCCGCTGTCCCGTATATAAGGCCATATAAAAGTATGCTCTCGGAACAATATCGGGAACGGCGTCAATCGCTTCAAAAAAAGACTTGATTTCATCCGGCTGTAAAAAACGGTCGCGGGATTTCGTTTTAAACTTTCGGATTCCCAAAGTCGGATTTGAGTTAATGTATCTCCATTCGATCGCTTTGTTGTAGATATGACGGATCAACGTCAAAACCCGGTTAGCTGTAAACGGACTGATTTTTTTATTTAATTCTCCGATGTATTCTTCTATTTCATCCCGTCCGATGGCATCTATTTTTCTGTTGTTCCATTTTTTCAGGTATCGATCATAATATCCTTCGTTTTCGATGACGGAACTTTCTTTGGTATAACGTCGGGCGTGACGTTCAATGTATTTTTCAAAGAGATGCAGGAAAGTCGGAACTTTCTCGTCATATTCCCTTTGTTGTTTTTTCCGCTCCTTTTCGGAAACAAAAGTTCCCGCCTCAATACGAAGCAAAAGATCGGATGCCGTCTGTCTGGCTTTTTCCGGCGACATATTCCCGTATCTGCCGATGGATACGCAATAGAGTTTACTTTTGTGCTTTTTATACACAAAGAACGTCTTGGCTCCTTTCGGCGATACGCGACAAAGCAAGTCCGGAACACGCGTATCTTCGACATCATAACTATTTGACCGGGGTTTAAGAGCATTGATGTATTCGTGCGTGAAGCTGTGTTTTTCAATCGTTGCCATAGTGCTTTTCAGACCTCTTGATTCTTTTTGACACCCCGAAATTTTTTGACTATTTTTTGACTCCGGAGCGATTTTTTGACTATTTTTTGACCGTTTGTTTTCGTTTTGTTCAATTTATTAACGCATAAACACGAAAAGAAGTCAAGATATAAAAATTAAGTAAATTCAATGTGTTTTAAGTCAAAAAACGCCGTTTTCAGTCGTATTTATACGGCTTGGAAACGAAAAATGGCATTCAAGAGGTCAGGGGTTCGATTCCCCTCAGCTCCACCATAAAAACCTTTGTATTAAGGTTTTTTTTGTATCTGAGACGTGTTGCCCGCAAATTGCGGCTCTTTTTTTTAATCCCGGTTGATCAAGGATAAGATAAATCAAGAAAAGTCTCTGTATGTCGACATAAAAGCTGAATAATATAAAGTAAAATTTTTTTGTTAAAAAGTTTATTTGGAAAAAGAACATAAAGTGTATTTCAAAAAAGGCCGGACGAGAGATGAATTTAACCGACAATTTAATCAATATAAACGGTATGATTGAAAACGAAAAAAAGAAAATCAGAAAAAAATATCTCGATTCGGCAGAAGAAATAGTCAGCGGTTACAATAAAGAATGTGAATTATCTAAAGATTATGAAGGCAGGCAAATGTTTGAACTCCTTCAAAATGCCGATGATGCAGCTGTTGGCTGTTTCGGCAAAGTTCGAGTAGTCTTTGATGGCAAAAGGCTGTCAGTTTCCAACACAGGAACTCCGTTTGGTTTTAGAGGGGTCAAATCGCTGTTGTATCCTTATGCGAGTCCGAAAAAAATCCATGCCGATAAAATAGGCTGTAAAGGACTTGGTTTCAGATCGATACTGACTTGGGCTGAAAGTGTTACTGTGGCGTCTGAAAATTTTACCATACAGTTCTCAAGAGAATATGCGAAGAAATTTTTACAATCCATTCTTGAAGAGAAAACAACACTTAAAGAGGAAATAAAAGCTCTGACAAATGAAGAATTTCCGATTGCCACGCTGACTTGCCCTAAGGTATGTGCAGAAAATGCTTTGGAAAAAGGCTATTCGACAAGCATCATTGTGGAATGTCGGGAAGATTTGGTTGATGCGATTGAAAATCAAATAGTCAGTCTGCGTTTTGAAGAACTTGCATTTCTGCCAAATCTTAAAGAAATAGAGATCATTTGTAAAAACTATCACAAAGTTTTTTGTAAAGTCGCTGAAAAGAATGAAGTCATTGTTGAAACTAAAGATCTGATCAAGCAGACCGCTGAGTCTGCCGGCTGGAAACTGTATAAAAAAACAGGAGAAATTAAAGACGAAAACGGTAAAGATAAAACGTATGAATTTATCATAGCGTATGATCCTTCCGGTCGACGGAAAGGAAGTGTTCTGTATTCTTATTTCAAGACGGATGTCTCATTGGGATTCCCGGCTTTAATTCATGGCACTTTTGAATTGACGAGCGACAGAAACAGTCTTCAAAAACAAAGTAAAATCAATAAACAGCTGGTACGGTTGCTGGCGGATTTTATGGTACAGACCGCCCTTGATATTTCCAAAGAACAAAAAGAATGTGATTACAAACCGCTCGGTCTTGTCATCTCATCGGATATGGATATCGTTTTAAAAGACGAATATGAATTAGACAAGCTTTTGAAAGCCAATGTTTATGAAAAAAATATTCTGCCGACGATAGAAAACAAATATATATCGATTAAAGATCAGCCAAAATATGCAAAAGAGCTTTTTTCAAATATTTTAAAGCCGGATCATTTTCCGGAACTGTTAAAAACAACAGATGATCAATTTATTGCTGATTATCTTAAATCGGATCTTGATATTCGATTTTATGAGTATGAAGAATTATGTAATCGCCTCAATGCTCAAACAGATCATTATTCTTTGGAAGAAAAAGTCGAACTGATTTTTCTTATAAAAGAAAAATATATTTTTTCTTCTTCAAAGGTGTTTCCTCATTTACTTGTGGACGTCAATCAAGAAAGTATTTCAGACGATTCAAAAGTATATCCGTTACCGACGGAAGATCAGGTGATTTCTCTGCCGGCTTGGGTGAATATTAAATTTCTAAATCAAAAAGAGGAAAATCTTCTTTTAAATAAATTTAAAGTACAGGGAAAACGAAGAGAGCTTGTTAGTATATTGTCGAAATACAATATGGAGGAATACAGTTTTGATAGGCTGTTGCGCAGTGTTGTAAAACAATGCGATGCGTTTGCGGAATCCGTTGACAAATGTTTAGATGTCTTAAACTGGTTGTGGCATTATTATATTTCTGGAAATAAACAACCTATTTCTGACGTAAATGTAAAAGTTATTTGCAGGGACGGATCCGTTCGATATGCCAAAGAATGTTATATGGGCGCGGAATATGGAAACGAACTTGGAGAACGCATTATACGCGTATATTCGCAAAATTTCATAAGTCTGTCCGATTTAAAAATCAATTGCGGGAATGTCAATGAAATTATCGGCTTTTTAGAATGGCTTGGTGTGGCAAAATATCCGAAAATTGTTGAAAAAAAACTTCTTGCAGAAGAACAAAAACAGTTTTTGAAGACCTGTTATCCGCTGTATGTTCCGGAAGATCACTACACTTATACGGAAACGGAATTTTTTAATATAAATGAAGTAATTGTCGGATCCGTTGAGCATCTTGAACAAATAATAGAGCGGGCGAATTTTAACGATTTGCTGGCGTGGTTTGTCTTAGATGCCGATATTAACCAGAGGATAAAATCTGATACCGAAGAAAAAAACAGCTTTGCGCATATAACAGGGAAACCGGCCTATAAGCAACAATCACGCAAAGTTTCACATTGTTTTATTAAATCGTATCTGCATTATTATCTTTCTGTAAAAGAGTGGATTCCTGATAAAGATGGAAATAAGAAAAAGCCGGCATTCTGTTGTTTTGAAGATAATGCGTTGGCTCCGTTTATTATTGTTCCAATGATTGATTACGGATACATAAAACAGGTGGTTGGCAGGAATTGCCGAAAAGAAATTGAAGATCTGCTTAATCGTCTTGGTATCGCCGATGTTTTTCAAGAAATGAAAAATACGGTGGTTTATCAGGCATTGATGAAATTGCCCGAACTTGATCCCGAATGCAAGTTCGGGAAATCACTTTACAGAAAAATAATCAAAGAAGGATTGACGGCAGAAGAGTATAAAAAAGACAATCCTGATTATGAAGCTTTTATCAAAAAAGGTTTTGTGTTGGCCAAACAAAACGGAACAAAAAAGTATGTTCCGGTTTCTGCCGCAAGATATGCGGACAAAAAAATATTTAGTGGAGATATTTTGCGTCATTTCAATATGTTGGATGTTGATGCCAGATCCGGTGAAGAGAAAATCAAACAAATATTCGGCGTTCAACCTTTAAAAAACGATTCGTCTGTCGAAACGGAAGGTCAGCCCGAATTGCATCCGCTGAACGAAGATTTTAAAAAAGAATATTTGCACTTTCTGCCTTTTGTGGCGGCGTGCAGGAGCGGATTGAAAAACGAGAATGCGGATTTCAGACGATTAAAATCAACAAAAGTTATATTATGCAGCAACATCGCAATCAGGTACAAAATTGAATCCGAGACAAGAATCTCGACCTTGAAAGAATATGAAACGATTTATCTGCGTGAAGAAAATATCGCTTATATTTGTTTGTCAAAAGAATATGCGCAGTTGGAAACTTTAAAACAAGATTTTGAATTTGCGGATTCGGTTGCAGAGCTGATAACCGCAATATTGGATGTTAACGAAGATAAGGATTTTTTCAGAGATCTGTTTCGAGATCCGGATTCCATTCGCGAGAAAAAAATGCGTGTTGATAAAGGAGATGACAATTTGGACTTGTTAGCTAATGCCAGAATAAAGTTTGCTCAGTCGTCTCATCCGCGTGATGAATTCTGGATGACGCTGGCGGATATTACTCATTTTACAAATGTGAATAACTCGTCTTCGGCGGACGATCTGATCGCCGCAATGCGTTTGCCGGCAAATATTGATGACGGAGTTGATTTTGAAAATCTGAATTCTGCGGCTCATATACAGATTTTTTCCGAGATATTTTCTAAACTGGACATTGATTTAATGCAATATAACGCTGTTTCAAATTATCCTTTGAATGCATCATCATACTGGATGAATCAACTTAAAGAAAAAATGAGACGATATAAATCTCAATATCAATCTTTTCTGATGGATCGACTGAAAAATAATAAAGATGCCCCGATTCTGTATGACGATTATATCGAAAAATATAATTATCCTCCGTTCACTATCAATAATTCGCTTTTTGTTAATATTGATGAAATCTTTTCCAAAGAATACGGTGTCAGTTTTAATGATTTAAACCGATACTCGGAGAATACGGTTTATTCTGTTATTCAGCGAAAAAAAGAAAAAATCGATAAGAGAATATTGGAAAACCTGCAAAGTCGATATCCTTCAGAAATAATTGATATTTTTTTGCTTTTTGATCGTGTTAATGAATTGATTGATCTTCCCGAAGATGTTGTGGTCGGAAGCAATGAAAATAAGGACACTTTAAATCTGGACATACAACAGATGCTCAATGATGTGTTGAGCTCTCCGAGACAGGGATTTTCTATTGTTGAAACGCAGTCGGGGAAAGAAGGCTTTACAAAAATCAAACCGATCGTGCAGAGAAAATGTCAGCATAAAGTTCATTCTGAACCGTCTGTTAGAAAAAAAGAAATGATAGGAATTATAGGGGAAGCTTGCGTATATAAAGAACTTAAACAACTGTATCAGGATGTCAAATGGGTGTCCGGCAACGCTCAAAAAGTCAATCAAAACTTTAACGGCGATGATACTTGCGGCTACGATATGAAATATATAGATGAAAACGGAACGGTTCAATATGTGGAAGTCAAAGCGTCAACAAATGAAAATATAAAATTTTTTATTTCTGATAATGAGTTGCGTTTCGGTTGTCGGAACGCTTCAAATTATGAAATTATATATGTTGTTATCGGTGAAGATGGCAAGCCGGCGCATCGACCGTGGCGTTTGGGGCACATATTTGAATTTAAACAAGGTGAGGATCTTTTTTGTAATAAACGATTTTTTATTGAAAGTGACAGTTACAAAGTTGTTTTAAATCCGGGAATAATTGCTTTTTTGAACAGCAATGAAAAGGAGTCCTCTTAAAACGACCGTTTTCCTTCATGAAAAACGAGGGCGTTAAAACCGTTCAAATACTTATGGGGCTTTTCAGTTTTCGTCCTATACGACAGGAATCAAGGCATTCTTTTGAGTTTCTTAACGCATGGCGACAATATATAAATGGTTGTGCGGGTTTTGCTCCTGCTTTTTTTTGATGAATACAACTTTAAAGAGATGATTTGAAAAGCCGTCATAGGCTTTGGATTTGAAAGACGGGCTTATCAATTAAAGACTAAATCGTCGCCGACGATGTTTCGTGGGTTAAGGAACGGAAGAAACGCAAGTTTTGGAATGTCGGGAAGAAAACGGTAAAGAGTCGAGATTTCCGACGGACAAAAGGTCGCCGGACATACTTATCGAGATAAGGAAAAGAGACTTCGGATGATTTAATCAAAGTCACGGTAAAAGCACGAGTTTTTCCTTGTGCGCGAATGATTATGTGATTGATCGGCAAAACGTCGTTTTCTTAATGATGCGGAACTGTCTGTTTTGTTCGTTCATAAAAAGGGCATATATATTTTTCAAAAATTGCTTTATTCAGCATTTGATTTTCGATCACTGGCATATCCGTTCTGTGTAATATATTTAATTGGTGGCGGTGGGTGATGGGGTGATTTTTTCTAAAAAAGTTTTTGCCGGTTTTTCAACAAAGATATAACAAAAAATACCGACACAGATTGTGATGATTATACACGATATATAAATGCCGATCATTGCGATGTCAGATAAGTTCACTAATTCAGAATAAAACCTTTCAATCACTTTTCTAAAAAAGATAAAACAGACCTCTTGCATAATATAAATTGCATAAGAAACCGCTCCTAATTTTCCCAAAAAACGATGATTCAAAAAATTGGATAAATAAGATTTTTTCAACATAAATACCAGAATCAGAGCTGCAATGCTCAGCGTCATCAGCAGATCATTTTGATATTTAAAATAATGAAAAGCCACATTCCTGAAAACAAAGATAAACAGTACTGTTTCAATGATACCAAAAATCATTTTTTCTTTTTTGGACGGGAGGGGGGGGGGGGGATATTTGATAACGCATCATACACATGCCCCACGCCCAATCCCAGACCTATTTCTGCGATAGCCCTTAACATTCCAAAATTGAGCAAAGAGTAAAATGTCGGTTTAAGATGAGCGTTAAAGGATCCGTTGTTTCCATGAACCATTAAAACAAAAGCGAAATAAGCGATTAAAGAGACCGTCAGAAAAAATCCTCGCTCCGAAAGAACAGAGTGTAAAATATAATAAAATAGACAGCTCCAGAACAGAGAAGAAACAAACCATGCCGAAGCATTATTGCCAAAATCCAAGGTCAATCCACTGTTTTGCAAAAAGAGCAAGTTCAAAATATTACTGTACTTTTCAAATGCGACCAAATCAAATAATGAAGCGCACCAAAAACAAAAGATGGAAAAAAATAACAGAGGCTATAAGCGCATAAACTTTTTCCAGACAAAAGAATTTATACTATTTGGCGACCTTTTAAGAGTTCTTTGCAACCAGACACCACTGAGTATAAAAAAGAATTCACCCCCCCCATGTATCCTTTTGCGGCATATGAACGCATTGTAGCTATCAGCGGGGACACGTGAACAAAATCAACAAACATTCCCGTCAAAAAAAAGAGATGATGATTTATAATGACAAGCGCAAACAGAAATTTTAAAAAATCTAAATTATAAAATCTGCTTAAAGACTCTTCATTTTCCCACATATATGCCCCTTGATAATTCTCTGATTAAATCATGCCCGTCCCAAATCACATCGATATCCAAAGCTTTCCCGATGGGAACAATGCGATCAATTCCTCGCGTGTTCGAAGCAATAAGAGAACTGCACAACTTGTCAGGATCAACACCGAAATACGTAATTGTCTGAAATTTTTCCGTAATAACCGCGAACAGTTCGTTCTCGTCTTTCAAGGCATATTCAAAAAAATAACCGCCTTTTCCGCGATGATTGACCATGTCCGACGTTAACGCTTTCAATTCTTCGCGATACAGCAAATTGTCATGATGCGTACAGCGTTCCATATTATCGTTTAAAATGCTTTCCGTGCAAAACAGCGTATATTTATCAACGGCAACGGCGTCTTGCAATGTGTATTTTTCTCGAGCCCTACGTTCTGCCGCCGTCCAGAATTTTTCACGAGCCGCCTTGCTGTCGTTCAGCCACAAGATTGTTTGTGCGGAAGAACAGGCATTCTGATCCATCAGCCACGTGTCGTTATAAAAGTTCTCGGATAAACGTTTCATTTGCGTTTCATCAGCATTTAAAACGGCGTCGGCATCAATCATCGCAATCGAGTACCGGTCGGCAAAAGCAATATCAACACATCTGGGAAGAGCCGGCAAAGATTTGATGTCTTTGATCGTTTCATCGCCTCCCCAGATCATACGCGCGTCCGCAATTTTGCAAAATTCTGCCGTTATTTCGTCTCTGCGAGGATAACGCACAAAAGCCGTTCTTTGCTCGATTTCCGGATATCTTTGCAGTATTTCTTTTATCGTTGCGCACAAAGCGTCAATCTGCGGGAAAGTTTTGGAGGGTAAACGAACGATATTGGCGTTTCCTGCCAACAATCCGAATACATACGTAAAAGCAAAATTGACGGGAATATTTGACGGGGCGACATGAAAACACAATCCGCGTCCCAAACGTCTTTCCGTCGAACCGAAATCGGATTTTAATTTTTGCAGATTGGCTTTGCGTCCCCAAAAAGCCAACGCCGACAAATCGGGAAAAACACGTATCAAAGGCGATTTCATCAGCGTCGCAGATATTTCCGAGATAAAAGCACATACGCTGTCGTTGTAAACAGGCAGTGGAGTCCGATTTATATCCGACGTTCCGACAATATAATCAACGTTTTTCATAGGTATCACTGCACCCTCTCAATTCAGCGCTTTTAATGCGCCCGTGAATTTTGAAATACTTTCCTTTACGCCCGCAGGGACAATTATCAACACCTAAAATTTCACCTTCATCTTCGGTTAATAAAACGTGACCGGGATATGATGTCGGCAAAACGGATAATAATTCCATCAGCCCTTTTTCTCCGATGCCGGCGGGACTGAAATCTTTGGGACGACGAATAATGACGTCGGAATAATTGGAACAGTGCATATGCCCGTGTTCGCATTCAACAAAAACGGACCCAAGTTGTTCCGCCATTCCGTAGTAATTATAAACTTTAACGTTCCCCAATCTTGATTGGACACGGCGGTTAAATTCTAAAGCGTCAACCGCCTGATCTTTCAGTTTTTTCCAACCTCCGATATGAAACAAAACGGCGTTTCGCGCATCAAATGAAATATTTTTTTCTTCCAAAGCGCGAACAACAAACTGCCAAATCATATACGTGTAGCCGAACATTAAAATCGGTTCGTTTTTGTGTTCTTCAAAAAAAGAGGAAACCTTCTCAAGATCAATATTCATTTCGGCGTCCAAAGCGTAAGTGCTGTTACGCCCGAAAATCGAAAAACCGATAATGCCGGCGCCTCTGGCGGAATACATCGACCGGTCTTTTTTTATCATTTCCGTGTCCAGCAACAACAAAGGCAAACGCTGTTTGCCGATAAACGAAGAGATAATCTCATTGAGTGTTTTGCTTTGAGCTCGAACGTTATCCGCGCTTAAAAAAATCTTGGACACGGCTTGACCGGACGTCCCTGACGAAGTCAGCGTCTTTGTGATTTGTTCTTGAGGAACGGATCGTAATTCAAACTCTTTAAACAACCGGACGGGAATAAAAGGAAGCTCTGCACAGGTATGATTTTTTGACGCATCGAAAGACAAAGCGTTTAATATCCGAGCGTATTCGGGACAGTTGGCGTAATGCCGACGCGTCAAATCCGACAGAATTTCAGACAAAACCTGCTCTTTTTGAGAAGCTTCAAGCGAATAAGGAGCCAATCGAAACAAATCATCAAGCGTCATGACTTACCTCTTTTATAAAAATATCTTGCGGTTCCGAAAAAACGGCTCCGAAAGCCGCATAAACGTTCATAACGGCAGTATTTTGCGTGCTGATACGTCCTTCCAATCTTTTATAACCGCGTTGTTTCGCGACTTTACACGCGTTGGCGTATAAAGCCATTGCCGCTCCTGTCATGCGGTATTTTTCAGATACGGCGGCCAAATGTACGAACAGTGTATCCGCGGACGTTTCTTTCAAAGCCAAAAAGCCGATCGGCAATTCTTTAAACAAAGCCACAAAAACCGTATCCAATTCATCCACCCATTGTTTTAAAACCATGCCGGAAATATCCGTCGAACAATCGGGAAGCACATGGAAACGACGGTCATAAACAAATGATTTCACCGCTATTTTCAGAATATCTTCTTTGTATTGCGTTGTTTCGACAATCGGCAAACGGATAAACTTGTCCAAATCCGTCTCGCATTTCGCAAGGCTGATCGTCGTTTTAACCGTTCTGTCCGCCAAAAAAAATCCCCGACGTTGATAGGTCGTTTCCGTATCGGCGTTTGCCGGCTTGACGATGCGCAAAACCGAAACGCCGTCGGTTTTCGTTTCATCATCGCTTATTATGATATCGCCATACGTTAAAATCATTTATCATCCAATTCCGCATAAAGTGTTTTACCGGCATCGTTTTTAGGAATTTTCGCCAAGTATTCAACGTGAAACGCCGTAAAATTCAAACGTGTTTTTTCCGCCACAAAAGACTGAACTTCTTTTAATTTTGTCTTGTCGGTGATAAAGATTTTCATGGCGTCGTCTTTGCCCGCGCAAGCACAGTCAAAATCCGGATAGTGCGTTTTAATCAACCGTTCCGTTTCATCAAGATTGACGCGATTGCCAAAAATTTTTAAAAACCGTTTTTTGCGCCCGACAATGTAAAAATAGCCGTCAGCATCGAATTTTGCCAT
Organism: uncultured Alphaproteobacteria bacterium; assembly: GCA_944391535.1. Classification (GTDB taxonomy): domain Bacteria; phylum Pseudomonadota; class Alphaproteobacteria; order CAAGCB01; family CAG-977; genus UBA11549. The sequence goes on along the minus strand of CALXTY010000007.1, from coordinate 12,021 downwards.
ATCACCTGTTTGCAGTATTCCGCCGCGTTCGTCACCTTTAATCAAATCTTCTCCGCAAACGGCATAGCCAAGTGTGACATTGTCACCTTTATAAAGCAATTCCCCGACCGTGTCAGGTGTCGTGATTTGTTCGCCTTTGTCGTCAATCAAAGTCAGTGTACCGCCCGGAATCGCGATGCCCATCGACCCCTTTTTCGCCAAAGCCTGATCCGCCGGCAAATATGCCATGCGTGCGGTTGCTTCCGCTTGTCCGTACATGACAACGAACTTTTTTCCTTCCCGTTCGGCGTATTCCGCGAATTTTTGATGCAAATCGGGCAAAATTTTGCCGCCGGCTTGAGTCATTGTCCGCAAATCAGGCAATTTTCTGCGAAAGAACATTAACTTGTCCAACATTTCGTAAGTATATGGCACGCCGCCGAAAGAAGTCGCTTTCTGTTTCGTAAACAAATCCCAGAACTCGCGCTGCATCAATGTCGCCCGAGTAAGAATAATGGTGGCTCCCGCCGCAAGATGCGTATTGATAATCGACAAACCGTAAGTGTAATTCATCGGCAACGTCGTAATCGCGCGTTCCGTTGAATCCAAAGCTAAATATTCAACAATGGATGACGTGTTCGCTTTGATGTTTTTATAGCTTTGGCGCACAAATTTGGGTGATCCCGTCGATCCCGAAGTCGTTAACAGTAAAGCCAATTCTTCATACAACGGATAAACGTGCTCGTCCGTTCGTTTAAGCAAGGAGTAGCCGTTTGAAGAACAGACGATTTTTCCCGTGAAATTTTCGGCCTTGTCCGAAGGCAACCATAGATAATCCGGTCTGTAGTAATTTAAAAAATTATTCAATAATTCCAAATCGATATGCTCGTCCAACATCAACGGCACAATGCCGTGATTTAAAAACGCGACATATCCGATCAAGGATCCGATCGTATTGGAACATAAATTGAAAACCAAACAACGCGAAGGAATATGCGATGCCAAAGCTCGTGTCGCTTCGTCGATTTGCGCGTATGAAAACGTTTCGCCGTTTTCGGTTACAACCGCCGTCTTATCTTTAAAATCAAGCAAATTCCACATTGTATTTGGCAAGGATTTCTTTCCCTTTTTCATAGCTGTTTAAATCAACAATGTCGTCCGGTTCCAACATAATGCCGAAAGCCTCTTCAATCTGGGCGACCAACCCCATGTGACCGACGGAATCCCATGCATCAATCGCTTGAAATGTCAGGTTCTTGGCGGCTTCGGGTTCTATGTCAAAAGCCTGACAAAATGCGTTGGCATATTTTTCTTCGTTTGTCATTTACAAATCTCCTCATAAGTGTTTTTTATTTTTAAAGCTATTTTTTCGGGCGTAAGATCGTGAACGTCATGCATATAAGCATACTCTCCGGCATGCGGATAAAAGGGTTTCGTTCCGATGATTAAGTGCGCGGGACGTCGGCTTTTTAACGCCATCGTCTCTTCAATCGCACTGCCTAATCCCCCGATTGTCGAATGTTCTTCGACGGAAACGATCAACTTTGCATCGCAGGCGGCTGTCACGGCCTGAACGTCCAAAGGTTTGACGGTATGGATATCAACCACTTTAACGGATATGTCATCTTCTTCTAGCTTTTCGGCGGCTTTTAACGCATTATAAACCATACTTCCCGTCGCCATTATGACAATGTCCGAACCGTTGCGCAAAGTGATCGCTTTGCCGATTTCAAAATCAAAATCCTGTTGATACACGATCGGATTATTCATTGTTCCCGACAACCGAAGGTATACGGGAGCCGAAATCTTTGCCGCTGCCTCCACTGCCTTTAGCGTTGCCAATCCGTCGGCCGGAGAAAGAATGATAACGTTATTGATCGCGCGAAGAGCCGCGATATCTTCCAAAGCATAATGCGTCGTCCCGAACATACCGAATGAAAATCCGGCTCCAAAACCGACCAGCTTCACATTTTCACGCATATATCCCAAAAAATGCCGAACCTGTTCACAAGAACGCAACGACGCAAAGTTTGAAAATGTCGCCGCAAACGGTATTTTGCCGCACGAAGCCAATCCCGCCGCGATTCCGATCATATTTTGTTCGGCAATGCCGGTATTATAAAAACGTTGCGGAAAAGTCTTTTGGAATCTGTCCAGTCCGGAGGTATTACATAAATCCGCGGCTAGCGCGACGATATTTTCGTTTTGTTCAGCCAGTTGCGTCAAAGTCGTTCCAAAGACCCCCCTTTGCCCCAACATGGACAAAGTGCGCAAATAAGAAGGTTTAATTTCCATAATCACCCCCCGTTATTTCTGAAATCGCCTGCGTTAACTGTGCTTGCGTTAATTTCCCGTGATGCCATTCGCGGGCGTTTTCCATAAAAGAAACGCCTTTTCCTTTAACCGTATGCGCCAAAATGACTTTCGGTTGATTATGTGCTTGCGATAATTTGATTTTTAACGCTTGCACATCATGTCCGTTACACTCTTCCACAATCCAACCGCAAGCTTCCCACATCTTTTTTATATCAAACGTTAATATGTCAGCGGATTTTCCGTCTGCCTGCATTCCGTTCAGATCGACAATGACGGTCAAATCTTGGATTTTCCGATGACCGGCGAACATGGCGCTTTCCCAAATGCTGCCTTCGTTACATTCTCCGTCACCTAAAATGACGAAAACCCTTCTTCCCGCCAAAGCCAAACCGATGCCGTAAGACAAGCCCATACCCAGACTGCCGCCTGAAAATTCAATTCTTTTTTCAATGTTTTTTGACGGTTGTCCCGGAAAGTCGCCTCCGTTTTCTTCAAAAGAATCATAGTCTTTCTGCGAAATCAAACCGGCTTCATACAATGCGGCGTACAAAGCCAATCCGGCATGACCTTTGCTTAAAATCAAACGATCCCGCGCTTCGTCAAAAGGATCGGATTTATTGTATTTTAATATGCCGTTATATAATGCCGCCAGTATTTCCACACAGGATAAAGACGGCGCAATATGCGCACCGTTATTACCGGCTTTAAAAGCGGACGTCAAAATATCTTTACGCATATTTTCTGCAAATATCCGATCTTCCATTATAAACCTCCGTCTATGCGAATCACCTGACCATTAATGAAAGACGATTTTTCCGAAGCCAAAAAAACAGCCGCATCCGCAACCTCTTCGGGCGAACCGAAGCGTTTCATCGGTGTCAGTTCTTTCGTCTTTTCCAATTCGTCAGCGGGCATCGTTTGCAAAATTTCCGTTGCAATCACACCGGGCGCAATACAATTCGATCGCACGCCTTGCGCTCCCAATTCATTGGCGATAACACGCGACATCGCGATTAAAGCCGCCTTGGCCGAACCATATATCGCTTTTCCGGGATTCCCGTCCAATGCCGCCATGGAAGCTATGTTCACAATACTGCCGTGTCCTTGACGAACCATCAAATTGGAAATCATTTGCGTTAAGAAAAACGGCGCAAAAAAATCCGTTTCAAAAATATCTCTCAAAGCTTTTTCTGCGGACATTTGAAACGAAGCGTTATGCATCACGCCGGCATTGTTTATCAAAGCGTCCACCGGCAATTTTGAAGATCGAATTGATATGATCGCTTTTTTTACTGCTTCTTTGTCCGTCATATCAAAATAAACGGGGCGGATTTCGATCTGATGTTTTACGGACAAATCCGAAACCAACTTGATAAAATCGGGCGTTTCCCGACGCGCATGAGCCCATACGCAAGCACCGTTCTCAACGCATTTTTCTAAAATGGCTTTGCCGATTCCACGATTCGTTCCCGTAATTAAAATATTTTTTCCTCTAAGCATTGTTTCCTTCCTTAAAGAAATCAATCCAATACTTGATTTTTTCTTCTCGCGTCATTTTATCCGAAGGCGTCTGATATAAACGAATCCCCCCGACATCAGTTTTAGACGTATTAACAACGCAAAATCCCCAAGACAATCCCACACCGAATGTCGCCATACATAATGTGTTGACCGGATTATCTTTTAACTGTCTGCAAATGTCGGTTGTCACCGAAGCCGAACTGCAGTTGCCATATTGCGTGAACGTTTCCGTCGACCATTTTTCCTTAGGCAGTTTGGCATACATGGCAACAGTTCGCACAATCTGTTTGTTTGCCTGATGGAACGCAAAATAATCAATCTCTTCCGTTTTTTTGCCGGCATATTCCAAAATTTCGTTAATACCGCGGGGACCGACGTCCGTTGTAAACTTAAAAACGTCCATACCCTTCATGATATCGTCCCATAAATGCCAGACATTACCCGTGGCATCTGTAATTTCCAACGCAGCAATATCTTCGCGCACGGGCAGATCATAGCCTCCCGCGGGCGCGATCAGCTTATCCCAATCTTTTCCGCGTGTTCCCGTATAAAAATATGCCGTGTTTTCTTCGTCGGTGTATTCCAATAACGTCGCGGAACCCGCATCGCCGAACAACATATTGGAATTGCGATTGCGCCGATCCGAATGTCTGCTGACAATATCGCCGGCCAAAACCAAACATTTCGAAGCGGTTTTTGCCGAAATCATCGAATGAGCCAACATTAATCCGTGAACGTAAGCCGAACAAGCCAATCCGGAAACATCAAAACAAGTGCATTCCTCTTTTAATCCCAATCTGCCGTGCAACACGCATGCGGACGCGGGATAATGATAATCGTGTGAGGCGGAAACAACGATCAAAGCGTCAATCGTACTTTTATCAATATTCAAACGCTCAAATAAATCGTTTGCGGCGGCTTCGCATAAATCCGCGTTCGTCGTGCGTTCGTCGGCCACATAACGCGTCCCCAATCCCAGAATTTTTTTATTACGTTCCAACAACTTAAGATCATTGTTAAAGAACTCGATTTCGTCATCGATATTGATAAAATGTTCCGGAACGACAGCGGTAATGCCGGTGATTTTGACGTGCTCGAACTTGGATTTAGGCATAAAAAAAACTCCCTAACGACTGGCGCAGTCAACAACATAATTCTGACCGGTAATCCATTTGGCCTTATCGGACAACAAAAATACGACAACATTGGCGACATCTTGCGGTTCGCCAAACCCCATCGGATAAAATTGACGCACTTTATCCATAATTTCAGGAATTCTTTGTGTCATGGGCGTATCTATATCAGACGGTGAAACCGTATTAAAACGAATACCCTTCGGAGCAAATTCTTTGGCAATCGCCACCATTGAGGCGACCAAAGCCGCTTTTGAGCCCGAATAAGAAATAATCGCTTTGGCCGGACGGTCGTAAGCAATTGACGCGATGGAAACAAAGCTGGAACCGGCGCCGACGTTTACGCGTTTGTCGGCAAAGCCTTTGGCTATCATGACGGGGGTAAAATAATTAATCTCAAACAGCTGTTTCATGGCATCAACATCTAATGCGCGTAACGGACGCGTTTCCGTTATGCCGGCGCAACAGGCGACACCTTTGAGTTTTCCGTATTTGTCTTTCAGCGTGTTCATAAAATCGGGCAAAGCCGCAACATCTTGCGACAAATCCTTTTGTTCGCAAAAAAAACTTTCCGGATAAGCCGATTTGTTCCGAACCGCTTCGAGAGCGACCGCATTACGAGCTATTCCAACAACCGTCGCACCCTTGGCGTTTAAAGTTAACGCAACGGCTTCTCCGATCCCCGAAGAAGCCCCCGTCACAATAAAACAATCCGCGTTATTGAATTCAGGCACTACTGTTTCTCCTTTAATTGAACCAATTCAACGATCATCGAATTACGAAACGCCAGATAACACCATGCCGCAATATCGGTATTGTCTTCGTCAACATAAGTGATCGGAACTAAAAACATTCCGCCGTTTTCTTGGATCATTTTTTCCGCGTCGGCATGAATATCATCACTGACATAGGCAAAATGAAAAATTTTGCGCTTGGCTTGCAAATGCGGACTGACCGGTCCTTCTTTATTCAGATTAGCCACCAGTTCCAAGTCAGGTTGTCCGTCCGCTTTTAAAAATTGAACCTGAATTTCCGACGACGCATCCGCCCGTTTTTCCCCGTCAGGCGTGTAACCGAACAAAGAAAAAAAGCCGATGTCTTTATCGATGTTTTTTGAAGCAATCCCTATATGGTGCAAAGCTTTAATCATAATCCGGCCTTTTTCGCAATATCTCCGATTGTTGTAACTTCATGATAATCTTTCATGGTCGTCTTGACGCCGAACGACTTTTCCAAAAAAGCCATCGTTGCCATGACGGACAATGAATCCCATTCATCCAAATCTTTTAAAACCGTTTCGTAAGACAAATCTTCTTCCGTCTGTAAAACATCTTGCATTTCCGCCAAAAATTCTTCTTTAGTCATGTTTTTCTCCTTTAAAGTAATTTATCCAATTCATAATTTGTTCCGATCGCGTTTTTCCGTTTTTCGGAACGGTGTAAGTTGAAATGCCTCCGTTGTACATTTCTGATAAATCAACCGCCGCTCCGCCCCATGACAATCCGATCCCGAATGTGCAAAGAACCGTGTTTCCGATTGTTTTTCCGACAGCTTGATCACATAAAACCGTCACGACTGAATTAACCGAATTATTTGCATATCTTGAAAAGGTTTCTGTCGGTGCTTTTTCAAACGGTATTCCCGCTTTCGCAACGATCATTTCGACAATTTGTTTGTTTGCCTGATGAATGGCAAACAAATCAACGTCTTGTATCGTCCAAGCTGCGGCATTCATCGTATCCGACAATAACTGAGGAGCGACTTCCATTGTGAAATTAAAAACGTCTTCTCCTTTCATCAATCCCTGATCCGCAGTCCAAATGTTGCCGTTTCCGTCTACTACCGAAAGATCAAAGTCTTTTTTTTGGTACGGCAAACGTTGCCCGCCGAACGGGTGGATTATTTTGTCCCAGTTCTTTCCGTCAGTCCCGGTGACAAAAAACGACTTTGGTGCTCCTTTCTCGTATTTTAAAACTGTTGCGGATACGGCGTCTCCGAAAACAGGCGCTATTTTTCTGTTTTGAACCCGTATGTCATGAGCCGGATTGTCTCCGGTCAACAACAAAGCCGTCTTAAAGGCTCCGGACGACATTAATCCCGACGCACACATTAAAGCGTGCACATATCCGGAACACCCCAGATTGATGCTTAAACAGGTACAGCTTTTGTTCAGTTCCAACAAACCGTGAACGATACAGGCGTCGCTGGGACGCGGATAATCCGGATTTTGATTGACGAAAATCAGTAAATCTATTTCATCAGGAGAAATTCCCATTTCCTGTAATAATTTGACGGCGGCGTCCGTCGCCATATCCGTAACGGTTGTATTTTGGTCGGCGACATACCGTGTCCCGTATCCAATCATTTTTTTGGCGCGCGCCAACTTTTTTGGATTATTGTCAAAATATTCCAGTTCGTCATCAATATTGACGCAATGTTCCGGAACAACCGTTTTTATTCCTTTTATTTGAATATTTTCAAAACAAGCCGTCGTCATTACGCTCACCCGTTAAAAACTGCAACAATCCAGAACATAATTTTGTCCCGTTATCCAAGAAGCTTCTTTAGACAGTAAAAATGCAACCAGCTCCGCCACATCTTGCGGTTCGCCAAAGCCCATTGGATATTGTTGTATCTGTGAATCAATATATTCCTGCGGAGATTTCGAGGTGCGAATATTGGAGGGCAGAATACAGTTCATGCGAATTTTATTTTTTGCATACTCTTTGGCCATAGATTTAACGGCCGCACATAAAGCCGCTTTGCTGCCGGCATAGGCCAGATGTCCTTTATCAGAAATACGCGCCGCGGCAGACGACAGAAAAACCATTGAAGTGCCTGCACCGACATTGTTTCGTTTATCTGCCAAACCTTTGGCTAAAAAGACGGGTGCCAAATAATTGATATTCAAGGCGTCTTGTACAGTGTCCAGATCCGTTATCGCCAAAGGTTGAATGGGAACTATGCCCGCGCAATATGCCATTCCGCTGAATTTGCCGTATTTTTCTTTCAACTGTTTGATATAAACGGGTAAAGTAGCAATATTTGCCGTTAAATCTTTCGTTTCAACAAAAACATTTTCCGGATAGACGGCATTTGATTTCATTTCGTTCAACCGCTCTGTATCCCGTCCGATCCCGACGACTGTTGCTCCCGATCGATTTAGAAACAAAGCGATTTCTTTTCCTATTCCGGAAGAAGCCCCCGTTATGATAAATTTTTGTTCTGTTGTAAAAGTTGGCATTCATTTGCCCCAGTGATTATAAAAGCGCTAAAAAGCGCTGTTTGTTTTGATTAAACGTGTCACGCGTCATCTCAAAAAAGATATCTTCTTCGCCTTCTTTGATGTAATGCGCTCCCCATGTTTTGTGGTAACGAAGCACTTTTTTGTTGTTTTTCCGAACATCGTAACAATCTTTGCGTAAGTTCAAAACGTTAAAAGCGTAGTTCCATCCAAGAATGGCGCTTTCCAAAACTTCTTCAGGCAAGGAATGTTCAACCATACACCAACGACCGCCGGTAAATTGATCCTCATGAATATTATATATGGAATTTGTTCCCAAGGGCGTCCCGTCTTTGCGTTCTATAATAAAATAATATTCATTATCCAACGTCAGATATCGTTTGATATAATCAATTTGCTTTTGTAAATTATTTTCCGTTTTATGAAGAAATTTCGCCGCTTTACCCGTCGTACGCAGCTGCAAAATAAAAGTAGCGTCGTCAACGGTGACTTCGCGCAAATTAACATATTTCCCTTCTATCGGTTTAAAATCGTGTGTATTTTTAATCATGAAGTTCCTCGTTTAGAAAAGTTTGATAATCCCGTATGTAATCAGCTTCGCTGTAATAATCAGACGCCAGAACCAGCAATACGCAATCTGATGAAAAGTCGTGCATTTCCCTCCAGACAAGACCGTCAATTTGCAATCCTTCATCCGGACGGGAAAGAATGTATTCTTCTTTTTTATTGTTATACTCGCACGTAATCCGACAACTGCCGCGAACGGCGATCAACAGCTGCGTCAATTTTTTATGAGCATGAAATCCGCGAGAAACTCCCTCTTTTGTGCCAAAAATATAGTACACACGTTTTACATCAAACGGTAAATGATGTCCGTTTCCCAAAGCAACAAGAGATCCTCGCTCGTCTCCGTGGATTTTCAGCGCAATCAAATCAACATTCGCTGTCATTTTTTACCTCTGATAAAATCACGTAATTGTTTCCATTTGGCGCGCCAACCGAAACGTTTACACCACTGCCGCCTCCACTGGTCTTTATACCCGTGAGCAAAGCAATATGCTTTTTCGTGTTCGTAAATTTGCCGATAAATTTCTAATGTCCTGGTCTTAAACTCGGGATTGGAAACCGTATTGTTCCCGTGCCAACGGTAAGAAAACAAAATTTCAGGTATATATTTATATTTGCCGATCTTGGTCAGCTGAAGATGCATATACCAATCTTCCAAAAAAACACTTTCATCGAGTTTACCGACGTCAAGCATCGCTTGCCTTGAATATAAATATCCGTTCGGAATGTGATTCCCTGTCAACAAATCCGCGTAAGAGCCAAACTGCGGATGTCTGTTATCATCGGGGTTAATATGTAGCTCGTCGCCAAATGTTTTGTAGACAGCCTGATCTGCGAGTACGATTTCTCTGTTCTTACCCCAATAAACACGTTTTGAATCCGCATTTATGATTTCATTATCTCCGACAGCCAAAACATAATCAGGGTTCTGTCTTAAAAATGAATAAAGCGTTTCTATCGCATGCGCTTTCGCAACATCGTCGGATGCTATTGTAAAAATATATTTTCCACGTGCCATATCTATCAATTTATTGCCGGTCACTTTCGTACCCTGATTTTCTTGCGTTTCAAATACAACACGCGCAAAACGTCTTTCACATTCGGGCTTTAAAGATTGTAAAATCTCAAACGTTTTATCTTTGGAACCGTCGTCAATCACCAGCAATTCAATATTCTGATACGTCTGTGCAATTATTGAACGAATACACTCTTCTATGTATTTTTCATGATTGTAAGCCGGAATCGTGACGGATATTAAATCATCTGTATTCATTGACGATCCTTACCACTTCCGAAACTTCCTCGTCCGTCATCACAGGCGAAATGGGAATTGAAATAATTGTGCGATGGATTTCTTCACTGATCGGATAAGATCTGTCGTTCCATTCCTTATATGCCAATTGCTTATGCGGCGGAGTCGGATAATGAATGATCGTTTGCACCCCGTTGTCCGTCAAATACTGTTGAAAACGATCGCGGTCTTGTGTGCGCACGGCAAAAACATGCCAGACAGCGGCCTGTTCATCATAGGTCTGCGGCAAAACAATCAAAGGATTGAGAATGTTTTTTCTGTAATATGTCGCTATTTCCCGACGACGGGCATTGTCCGCATCCAGATGCGGCAACTTGACGTCTAAAACGGCGGCCTGCAATTCGTCCAAACGACTGTTCGTTCCCTTGTAAATATGATGATACTTTCTGTCTGATCCGTAATTTGCCAATGCCTTGACTTTTTTGTACAGATCTTCATCGTTGGTTACAACCGCTCCGCCGTCACCCATACAACCGAGATTTTTTCCCGGATAAAATGAAAAAGCTCCCGCATCCGACAGATTGCCGACACGTCTGCCTTGATAAAAAGCTCCATGAGCTTGTGCGCAATCTTCAAACACTTTTAAATTGTACTTTTGAGCAATATCCCAAACCTTCCGCATCTGAACGGCTTGACCGTATAAATGGACAACCATAATCGCTTTCGTTCTCGGCGTTATCGCCGCTTCGATCTTATCGGGATCAATGTTGTAAGTATTCATGTCCGGTTCAACCAAAACCGGCGTGCATCCGTTCTCGGAAATGGCCAATATCGTCGCTATATAGGTGTTCGCGGGCACAATGATTTCATCGCCCGATCCATAACCGCTCGCCTGAATGATCAATTTCAGAGCCTCAAGTCCGTTAGCGACGCCAACCGCGTATTTCGTGCCGCAGTATTGAGCAAAATGTGCGCAAAACATATCGTTCTGTTCGCCCTGCAAATACATACCGACGTCCAATATCTTGTTAAAACGAGCCTCCGTCGCTTCGCGAAAGCGGTTGTTTATCTTTGAAAGATTAAGAAATGAAATCATATTTTACCCCTGAAACAGGCGAACGGGAAAATACTGAAAAATGTATTCATGACATCTTCTGCGGCTTTTGGGTTGAAAACCTTGGACATAACCGAAGTTCCCCGTTCATGAAAAAAAACAAACCGGCGGATCATTATCCAATCTTCTTTGCGCAGCAACGGAAAGTAAATCCCTTTAAATGCTTCTTTAAGCGAAATAATCCGCCGCGAAATCGTTCTGAAAAGGTTCGTCTTAAACAAAAAATCATGCGGATTATGACGATCGCCGTTCCATATGTTCTCAAAAATCAAATCGCATTTTTCAATCATTGATCGCCTCAAATTCCTGCCTAAAATCTTCTTGGATTACGAAAAACAAACGTTTTCAAATTGATCAGACGTTTCCCCATTTGGCGATCGCCATACTCGACAATCGCATTTTCATCAAAAAAATCGTTCTTTTTTTCTTATGTACACTAATTGTTGCGTTCTGACAACTGTCTTTTTGGTTTCCTCTATGTTTTATTAGCATTTATACTATATCATTCACAATGAAAACATTTATATCAAACCATCGTTTTTCTAAAAAAGATAAAACAGACCTCTTGCATGATATAAATTGCATAAGAAGCCGCTCCAAATTTTCCCAAAAAACGATTGAAAGTTTTTATTCTGAATTAGTGAACTTATCTGACATCGCAATGATCAGCATTTATATATCGTGCATAATCATCACAGTATGTGTCGGTATTTTTTGTTATATCTTTATAGAAAAACCGGCAAAATTTTTTAGAAAAAATCACTTCCGTCCACAGACACTCTTTCTTTGTTTTTTAATAAAAAGGTTTTCTCTCATGAGTGTGTGAGAATGATTGTATCACCGCCTTAGTGGCGGTGATACTGTTTGATTACGGCATTGTCGGAAATTCAGCATC
>CALXTY010000006.1 GCA_944391535.1 uncultured Alphaproteobacteria bacterium | reverse complement strand
TATAATGCTTCATCGGCCATTTTTAACATTTCCGCGACATTATCCGTTACGATCGAAGAAACCAGTCCAATACTTACAGTGAACTGAACATTTTGATTTTGTTCATTTTTGACAACCAGTTTAGAAATTTTAATTCTTAAACGTTCAGCGACACGGAAAGCGTTTTCACTTGTTGCTTCAGGCAATAGAATAACGAATTCTTCACCGCCGAAACGAGCAATAATGTCAGATTCACGTAAGGTTCTGCGACAACAATCCGCCAAAGCCTGCAAGACCAAATCACCGACGGCGTGTCCATGCGTATCGTTAACATTTTTAAAATGATCCGCATCAATCATAAACAAGCAGAACGGATGATTATATCTTCTCGAACGTTGAACTTCATTTTTAGCCAATTCTTCGAACTGACGCCTGTTATAGCATTTTGTCAGAGGATCTTTTGTCGCTTGATCAAACAGCTGCATTTCTTTTTTCTTACGATCCGTAATATCCTGAAACGCCATATACAGTGCAATTTCATATTCAAAATCTATGACTCGAGCAGATAACAACAGCCAAAACGGCTCTCCTTTGCGTGGTTTAACTAAAAATTCGAAATCATCGACGACAGGATTTTTTTCCAATTTTGTCAACAATTCTGTTCGTTTAGAGGGTTCAGCAAAATAATCAACGGTTTTAAAGTTCCCCGGATGTTTGACGTCCAACCCGAATAAAGTTCCGGCTTTATTATTGATCAACATCAACTGATCATCTTTCAACCGCGAGATAATAATCGGGAAAGGGGACATTTGTATCATCAGACGTAAACGTTCTTTACTTTCTTCAGCGATTTGTTCCAAAGCGTCAAACTGATGAGCCATCATATTGTTGGAAATTAAAATCCAGCCGCACATAATAGCGATATACAAGAAAGTTTCAAACGCCGGCGACAACAGACTTTGCCCCCAAGACATTAATGTAAGCAGATTATAAAGCAGCAAGAAAATGCAGAACCAGCCTGTAATAACAAATCCTATGGAATTACGTAAAGCTTTTCTGCGCCACAGAGATGCGGCCAAAACGGCATAACCAAATGTAGAAGCGGCTAAAGACAAAGTCAGTGTGGAAGAATCTCGAGTAATTATAACAACATACCAGCTCCACACTGCGGCCAAAAGGCAGGCGGAAACAATAACCGTTTTATTAAAAAATTTTATTCCTTTTATGCTCATAGCGCCGGCTGTCAAGAAAACAGCCGAACACAGATGAAACAAAACGGAAAAGAAAAAATAATACCCTTGCGGCATGAAACGGGCGATAAAGATCAATACTTTGGCACCGAATATGAAAACAAATCCCCAGAAAATAAAACGAATGGCGTTTGAAAAATCAGCCATACCCTTTAAATACTGCAATGTTACCAACACACCCACCAAACTAAGCAGCATAGGGATGAGACCGGCAGTAGAAGTTAAAGTTGTTTCCATATCGTTTCCGTTAATGAAAAAATATCCTTTTCATATTATTTATAGTATATTGCTCTTGCAGAGCAAAGACGAATTTGTCATAACTTAAAAAAAACATTGTTTCGAGGACTGTATGGTTCAAGATGAGTTAATACAAACCACTGATTTAGACGAGTTGGAAGGTTTTTCAATCAGCGAAGAAAAAATTGAAAAACGACGGTTGCGTCCGTTGGCTTCTTTTTTGGATTTCGACGTTTCACGCCGTCCGACACAAGCAAAAGACCGTGTTTCCAAAACACGTGTTTACTGGGGTATTTTTTTAGGTATTGTTTTAATTACTCTAGGATTGATCGCCGATTTTGGTTCCGCAAACAATTCTTTGTTTTCCCAAGCAGAAAATCTTCCTTTACCGGTAACAAACAACTCCTTTTCCGCTTCATGGTTGTTTGTAGGATTGGGGTTGTTTCTAATCATCACCAGGTTGATGTTATTATTTTACGGCCGTGATTTTTTCATCGGTCATAAATTCGCCGCCGTTGTCATTCAAAAACCGTTTGAACACAGCACAAGAATGGCCGATTCTTTAAACGAATATTTAGGCGTACGCTACCGTACAAGAATTGTCAATGTCTTAGGGCTGACATCATTTACCCAACATATCATCGATTTGCAACATCCCAACGAAACAAAAACCATTCCTTTGTACATTACAAAAAACGGTGAAAATATTTCCCAAAAGTGGGAAGAACTGGCTCGTCAACTACAGATGCCCGCTTTGTTTAACACGGCAGAAGGTGTTATTGAAATCGCTCCGGAAGACATTCAAAAATCTTTACCTGATCTGATCGTCCAAGGAAAAATATCTGTTTTGGAAAAAAATTTATATAAAATTCCCAAATCTTTCAAAATTGTGGAAAACGCTGAAACCTGTCAAATTGATCCGCAAATTCGTGACAGCGCTTTTTCGATTTTTTCGGGAATTCTTTGTTTTTGTGCTTTTTTTTCAATTTTGTTTTTCGGTTTTATCCTTCATCTGACTCTTTCCTATTTACCGGTTATTCTCGCCGCTTTGGTTCTGTTTATCATGATTCCGTTGTCTTTGTTTTTCCGACGCAAACGGATTGTCATTTCGCCGAACGGCATACGGATCAAGTCAAGATGGTTGTTCTTTCCTTCTTTCGGTTTCTTGATCAAACCCGAAGAATTGGAATATGTCTACGTTATCCATAACAGCTATGATTTCAAATACACGCTTGTCATCGGTGCGGACGGACAAACCGCGCATATCGGTCGCGGTCTGCCCAAAGAAGATTTGGAATGGTTGCAAAACTTCATCAACGCGCAGATCAAACGTTTCATCTGCCATAAAGAAATTTAGTTTTTTGCCGACTTGATATATCCCAAAACGGCGGTGACGGCGGCAGGGGTTACTCCTGAAATGCGCGAAGCGGCTCCCAATGTTTCGGGGCGGACTTTATTTAATTTCATAATGACTTCGTTAGACAATCCGCCGATCTTTTTATAGTCGATATCCGCCGGAATTTTCAAAGCCTCGTCTTTGCGAAAAGCGATGATATCGGATTCCTGACGTTGCAAATAACCGCGGTATTTTGATTCGATTTCCAACTGTTCGACAACGTCTTTACGCGTGTTTTGCAATTGAGGCCAAACCGCGGCCAAAGCCTGCCAGTCGATTTTCTCGTACGCCAATAAATCAAACCCGTTTCGATGCGATCCGTCTTTATTGACTTCAAATCCCAACTTTTCCAATTCTCTCGGAGTCCCGCCGATCTGGATCAGCTTTTGACGCGCTTCGTTTAAAGCTTTGACTTTTTCTTCAAAATATTGTCGGCGTTTTGTTCCGACACAACCGATTTCAATACCTTTGGGTGTTAAACGCATATCGGCGTTGTCCGAACGCAACAAAAGCCTGTATTCAGCACGAGAAGTAAACATGCGATACGGTTCGTCAACCCCTTTGGTTGTCAAATCGTCAATCATGACGCCCAAATAGGCGTCGGCGCGATCCAACGTGAATTCTTTTGACGATCCGGCCGCTTTCAACGCGGCGTTGATCCCCGCCAACAATCCCAAAGCGGCGGCTTCTTCATAGCCTGTCGTTCCGTTCAACTGACCCGCGATAAACAATCCCGACACTTTTTTTGTTTCAAGGGTCGTGCGCATTTCCAAAGGATCGACATAATCATATTCAATCGCGTATCCCGGACGGATAATCCGGACATTTTCAAGCCCTTTGATGGAATGGATCATCGCGTCTTGCACGTCCGCCGGCAAAGAGGTTGAAATACCGTTCGGATAAACGGTATCGTCGTCAAGTCCTTCGGGTTCCAAGAAGACGTGATGAGAATCCCTTTCGGCGAATTTCACCAGTTTATCTTCGATACTGGGACAATAACGAGGACCGACTCCTTTGATTTGTCCTGAAAATAACGGCGCGCGATGCATATTCGCCCGAATGATGTCGTGCGTTGTTTTATTGGTGGCCGTTATATGACAGGCGATTTGCGGGGTGGTGATTTTATCGTCCAGAAAAGAAAAAGGTTCCGGATCAGGATCGCCTTCCTGACGTTGGATAATATCATAGTTAATCGTTTTCCCGTCCAAACGCGCCGGCGTTCCCGTTTTTAATCTGCCGACGGTTAATCCCAGACGGACAAGAAAATCGGACAAGTGTTCACAGGAAACATCTCCGACCCGTCCGCCGATCGTTTTTGTTTCTCCGACGTGCATCAGACCGTGCAGAAACGTTCCCGCCGTCAAAACAATTGCGGAAGCCTTATAAACCGAACCGTCACTGCCTTCGACACCGGTGACGCACAGAGGATTTTCCTGATAAATCAAGCCTTCCACGGCACATTCTTTAACCGTTAAATTTTCATAATTCAACAGTTCCGCCTGCATGGCTTGTCTGTACAGTTTTCTGTCCGCCTGTGTGCGCAATCCTTGAACGGCGGGACCTTTGGAACTGTTCAGCAATCTGAATTGAATGCCGGCCTGATCGGCGATTCGCCCCATAACGCCGTCCAAAGCGTCAATTTCACGCACCAGATGACCTTTTCCCAATCCGCCGATGGCGGGATTGCAGGACATTTCGCCGATTGTTGCGATTTTATGCGTCAATAAAAGCGTTTTTGCGCCCATTCTGGCCGCCGCCGCCGCTGCTTCGCAACCGGCATGACCGCCGCCGACAACAATTACATCAAAAGTGTTCGTCATTATTTTCCTATGCAAAAATCTTTAAAGATCACGTCCAACAGTTCTTCGACCTGCACCTGCCCCGTTATCTTGCCCAAAGAACGCATCGCCATACGCAAGTCTTCCGTCATCAGCTCTATTTCCGGCGCTTTTAAAGAGGAATTTAAGCACTGCATACATTCTTCCAATGATTTCCTGTGCCGCAATCGGGTTAAAGACGGTTCTTCGCGCAGAGCCATCTTTTCTTCGACAAAGTGTCCGATCTTTTCCAAAAGCACTTCTATGCCCTGCCCCGTTTTGGCAGAAATCCATATATTTTCATCATTTTTAATATCGCTCGCCTTATCGGCTTTATTCATGACGGATATGATTTTTTGACTGTCAATGCCTTGCGCTTCCTTCGGATTTTTATGTTTTAAAGCGTCCGTAAGCCATAAAACCAGATCGGCTTCCTCGGCTCTTTTTTTGGCACGCCGTACGCCTTCGGCTTCGATTTCCTCTTCGGTTTCGCGCAATCCCGCCGTATCGGCGACAATCACCGGATAGCCGTTAATATCCAAACGAACTTCAATAATATCCCGCGTTGTCCCCGCCGTTGAAGAAACAATGGCGACATCACGCTGAGCCAAACGGTTCATTAAACTTGATTTACCCGCGTTCGGCGCCCCGATAATGGCGATTTGAAATCCGTCACGCAGTTTTTCCCCGCGCCGTCCGTCATTTAAATGCGCTTGAATTTCAGACATTAATCCGCCGATTTTATGGCGTACGTCTTCGGAAACGCTTTGCGGAATTTCTTCTTCCGGAAAATCAATATACGCTTCCATCCAAGCCAATACATGCAACAACCGATCATGCCAATCTTCGTAGATTTTTGCCAAAGCACCGTCCATTTGACGCAAAGCCTGCTTTCTTTGTTGTTCGGTTTCGGCATCAACCAAATCGGCCAATCCTTCGGCGGCGGTCAGATCCATTTTGCCGTTTTCAACCGCGCGTCTGGTAAACTCGCCGCGTTCGGCGGGACGAAAATCCTTGATTTTAGACAGCTCTGAAAGCACGGCCGCCATAATCGCGCGGCCGCCGTGCGTTTGAAATTCAACCACATCTTCTCCGGTAAAACTGTTCGGACAGGGAAAATACAACACCAACCCGTTATCTATCGCTGTTTTGTCCAAAGAATGAATCTGCGTAAAAATCGCTTTTCTGGGAACGGGTTCTTTGACGGCTGTCATGTGTCGGATCGCTTCAATCGCGCGTGATCCGGAAATGCGTATGACAGCTACGCCCGCTTTTCCCAAAGCCGTTGCCGGTGCAAAAATGGTTCCGTTCATTCTTTTAGTCCCTAAGAATATATTTCAGCTTTGTCTTATCACGATCTGTTGCGTTTTAAAAGAATATAAAAAGCCCCGTCACCGCCGTCTTTGGGCTTTGCCAGCGTATAAGACAAAACCAAACTGCGTATTTCGGCAGAATTCATCCAGACGGGGACTTCGGCTTTTAAAACGCCTCTGCCCAAAAAACCGCCCTTCCCCGTAATTAACAAAAGACAACGGGCGTTTTTTTTGCTTTGCTGATGAATAAACCCGACCAAAGCCTGAAAACCGCTTTCCAACGTATGACCGTGCAAGTCCAAAACGGCGTCAATCGGCATTTCCCCGTTTTTAAAACGTTGTCCCGTTTTTTTATCCATCGCATGAATATCGCCTTCTTTTAAAGGGTCGGTAATGGAATAGTCCAAATTCGGGCTGTGACGAACGGGTTTAACGTCCACGGTTAATTTTTTGCGCAAAGAAATATGTTCCGCTTTTTGAGCGGGCGTTTTCGATTTCAGCGGTCGAACGGTTTGCGTTACGGCTTTCCATAAATCCAGATCGCTGTTATCCGTTGTCATTGCTGTTTTCGTCCATGCCTTGCGGGATTAAATCGGAAAAATAAGCTTGCGTAAATTGTTGCCAGTTTCCTGTCGGCGCTTGACAGGAATAGCGCGGATCGGCCGTTAAGACAATAGAAAATCCGCCGTAACGCCAAGCGATTAAAAATTTTTCAATTCTGGGAACAATTCTTTTAACCACGCGATTATGCATGAAGGGCTCTAGAAAATAAGGCATCAAAAAAGCGTATCCGACACACAGAACCATTAAAACGATTGTTCCCGTCATCAGACTTTTTACGATCATCAGGCTTAAAGACAACCCCAAAATAATTAATAAAGGCAACACGTTTTCCCACGGATTAAAGAAAGGGGATTTAAATTTGTTCAAACGTTTAAAGTTGATTTTGATAAAGGCTTTTTTTTCCACAAGAGCGCGTTGAAGTCCTTGAAAAATGATCAAGTCTTCGCGTGTCGGCGGTTGTAAAGGTAATTTCGTCATTTTATCCGTATCCGATATCAGTCTTTAGGCAATAACAAAAAATAAGTTCCCGTGCTTTTCATACGTCCGGCTTCTTTTAACGCTTCATCGCCCCTGCCCCAGAAAAAGTCGCCTCTGATCGCGCCTTTAATGGCGGATCCCGTATCCTGAGCCGTCATCAAACGATTTAAAGGATTACCGTCAGGATCGGTTGTCTGCAACCATAAAAAACTGCCCAAAGGAATATAAGCCGGATCAACGGCCAGACTTCTGCCTTTTGTCAAAGGAACACCCAAAGACCCGACGGCACCCGGACGATCCAATTTTTTAAAAAAGATATAGCGCAAATTTTCATGCATCAGACTTTGAGCCTGTTGCGGGTTGTCAATCAGCCACTTTTTAATTTCCGCCATCGTGTAAACGCCGTGTTTCAGCAGTCCTTTTTTTGCCATAACACTGCCGATCCCCGTAAAAGCGTGACCGTTGTTTCCCGCATATCCGATGCCGATCAGCTTTCCGTCAGGCAATTTTAAAACGCCGGAGCCTTGAATTTGTAAAATAAACAGATCAGCCGGTTCTTTGATCCAAGCGATAATTTCTGCCGGAAACATTTCTTTTTGCGTTTCGATTTCACGTCGTGTCAAATAAGGAACGATTTCTTTTCCCTGTTGTTTTCCGAATAAGATTTCGCCTTTATATTTCGGATTGAATTTCCCCAGATCAATGCGGACAATGTCTTTGGGCAAAGCGTACACAGGCGTGTGATATTGTTCCGTTTTAACCAAAGATCCTTCGATTTCCGGTTCATAGTATCCCGTAAACAATCCCGATTTTTGATCTTTTATTTCAAAAGGCCGCATTTCTTTTTTTATAAAGAAACGCAGTTGTTCATCCGTTTTAAAATCGGCTTGATTTAATTTTTTGCAGAATTTTTGCCATTGATCGTAGCGTTTTTCCAAAACGGCGCAAGATTTTTTTAAAGCGGGCAAAGACTCTTTTATCCGATCGGATTCAAATCCTTTTAATTGATCAAAGTCTGTCGGATTTAAAACCAGCTGATCCGGAATTTCGTCCATAAAAGAAACGGAACTTTCTTCTTTCGCAGGCTGTTTAAACAGAACAACCGTTCCGATAATCAAAATAAAACAGCAAAGACCGATAACAACACGTTTCATCAAGCGGAAACTTTATTATGCGTTGCCGTCAACACCCACACAGGATCACTGGATTTCATATTTTTACGCAACGTCCAGATATCCGTAACGGTTTCAATATAAGTCGGATCTCCGACAATGACTTGTCCTTGTTCGTTTTTAACGATATTCGTTTGTTCCGTTTCGAATTCGACGGTCAATTCGACGTTGTCACCGAAATTTTCGGCTTTGGTCAACCGAATGGTTTTAAACGCGATCAGACTGAATTCCGCGGTTTCTTTACGTTCGTTACGTTCATTAATCACGTTTTCAAAGCTTTTATAAATTTCGGGACTGAGCAAAGGTTTTAAATCGTTTTTATTTCCTTTGGCAAAAGCCAAAGCGATATATTCAAAAGCTCTGGGAGCCTTTTGCATAAAATCAACCAAATCGAAAGAAGGAAATTTTTGTTTGATTTTTTTAAGGTTTTGAACGACTTCGGAATTTTCTTCAAAATCCGCGCTGGCTTCAAAATCATGTTCCATTTTCGCCGATCCGCCTTCGTTTTCAATGGTGCGATATTCCGATATATCAAGGACGTTATCATTCTTTGTTTTTGAAACGGGTTCATTTTTAATCGTTTCATCGGACGAAGGACGCGTTCCCAAAACACTTCTCAGACGATTAACCAAAAGCAGGACAATTATTCCCAAAAAGATGATGTCCAAAAACTGGAACTGTTGTGACATAATTTTAACCTTCCTTCTTTTCTTCTTTTTTTGATTAGGATAGAGTATAGCAGATTTTTTAATCAGGAGAATACTTATGAACGAAAATAATACCGAAAGCAATCAACAAGAGGTTTCGATCGCGATCAACGCTCAATTTGTTAAAGACATTTCATTTGAAGCCCCTCATGTTCCGCAAATTTTCACAGAATTAAAAACAAATCCCGAAATTAATGTTTCCGTGGACGTTCAAGCCGCTCGCATACAAGAAACAACCTATCAGGTCGCTTTAAAGATTAAAGCAGAAGCCAAAGTCGCCGACAAGGTAGCTTTTTTATGTGAAGTCGAATACGGTTGCATCGCTTCCGTTCAGGTTCCGGCCGATCATGTCGAACCGATTTTATTGATTGAAATTCCGCGTTTATTGTTCCCGTTTGTCCGCAACATCATTGCCGATCTGACCCGTGAAAGCGGATTCCCGCCGTTAATGATCAATCCGATTGATTTTGTGGGCTTGTATCACAAACGTTTGGAAGAAATCAAAAAGCAAAAAGAAAACGCCACGGTCAATTAAGCCAGAGCGGATTTTTTAATTTTTTTAAAAAAGCCTCGTGATTTTCCGCTTCCCCGTCCAGAAAAACGGGCGGTCTCGGTTCTTTGCGAGGCCTTTTTTCCGTTTCGTTTTGCGCTTTGATTTCCAAAACGCTTTCCTTTTCTTTCATACCGAGAACAAATCCCGGTTCCCTTCCCCCCAACAATTCAAGATACACTTCCGCCAACAACTCGGAATCCAGCAAAGCCCCGTGTTTCGTTCTTTTGGTGTTGTCGATTTCGAAACGACGGCATAATTCGTCCAAGTTTACGCGGGATCCCGGAAATTTTCGTCTGGCGATCAATAACGTATCGATCGTTCTGTCCATTGGAATCGGCGGACGCTTAATCCAAGACAGCTCAGCATTGATAAACTTCATATCGAATTCGGCGTTATGAATGACTAAAGGAGAATCTCCGATAAACGCCAGAAAATCATCGACGATGTCTCTGAACGGCGGTTCTTTATCCAAAATCTCGTTTGTCAATCCGTGCACTTTAACGACTTCTTCGGGCACATCGCGTTCCGGATTGATTAACTGATAGTACGTTCTGCCTGTCGGCATATGGTTTTCCAATTCCACACAACCGATTGAAACAAGCTTATGTCCCGAATAAGGATCCAATCCCGTTGTTTCCGTATCTAAAACGACTTCTCGCATTTTAACCCTTCCATAATATCGACAAGCTGTTGTCGAACCGGCTCAATGCCGTATTGCGTTTCAATCACATAATCCGCTTTTGATCGTTTTTCCGCATCACTCATCTGCCGTTGCATCAACGTTTGATATTTTTCTTCCGTCATATCGGGACGTTCAAAAACACGCTGTTTTAAAATGTCCGCCGGAACAGTGACTACAATGATCTGATCGCAGAACCTATCCCAACCCGCCTCAAACAACAACGGAACGTCAAGAACAACAACCGGTTCAAAGCGATGACGGGCGAAAAAAGCTTCCAACTCCCGTTCCAAAAAGGGGTAAATCATATTTTCCAATTCTTTGACGTGCAGCTTTTGTTCACTGATCAATGCGGATAAAACGGTTCTGTCAATTTGGTCATTAATAACGCTTTGCGGATATTTTCGATAGAACAAAGCCTTCATTTCCGCGTGATCCCGCATCAACCGATGCACGGTTTGATCACTGTCAAAAACGGGAATGACCATATTTTTGATCATTTTGACGGCTGTTGATTTTCCCGCCCCCATACTGCCTGTCAAACCGACAACGATGCTTTTTTTCATGAGATGACCAACTTTCTTAATTCGGGAGTGATTTCCGGCATTATGCCGAACCACGCTTTAAAAGCCGGACGAGCCTGTTGTAACAACATTCCCAATCCGTCCGCCGTGCAAAGACCTTTTTGCTTTGCCTGTTTTAATAATTCGGTTTGCAGCGGCGCATAAACCAGATCGGCGACAACGGCGTTTTCGGGTAAATTTGTTAAGTCAATTTCCAACGGATCAAATCCGTTCATGCCCAAAGTCGTTGCGTTTGCCAACACACTTGCTTCGAATAAGGCTTGTTCTTTTTCAGACCATTCGATCAACTCAAAGTGACCGCCAACGGATCGGGCTATGTTTTCGGCTTTTTCCTTTGTTCTGTAAACCAGCCTGATTTCAGCGGCGCCGGCTAACATCATCGCCGCACAAATGCCCCGAGCGGCTCCTCCGGTCCCCAGAACAACGCAACAAGCGTCTTTAATTTTAAAATCAGGCTTATTTTCCACAAGGTTTTCCAAAAACCCGAAACCGTCCGTATTATGTCCTAAAAGTTTTCCGTCAGACCGTACGATAACGGTATTGACGGCGCCGGCTTTATTTGCTTCAACCGTCAATTCGTCCATCAAAGACATAACGGCGACTTTGTGAGGAACGGTAACGTTTAAACCGACAAAACCGTTTTGAACACAAGATTGAACAAAGCTTTTCAGATTGTTCGCTTTTACTTCGAACGCTTCGTAGACGGCTTCAATACCGTACTTTTTCAGCCAGTAATTATGAATGATCGGAGATTTTGAATGGTGTATCGGAAATCCGATCACGCCGGCTTTTTTAATCATTTTTCAAGCTCTCCGCACGTTCTGAGGCATTCCAACAAAGGCAACAAGGGCAACCCGAGAATTGAAAAATAATCGCCTTCATACGATTTGACCAACTGCGCGCCCAGATCTTCCATATAATAAGCTCCGACCGAATTGCAGACGTCTTCACCGGCTTCGGCCAAATAATCGTCCAAAAAGTTATCGGAAAAATCGCGCATCGTCACTTTTACCACAGAGTTGTCAAACCATACCAGACTGCCGTTTTTGACAACGGCCGTTCCGTTGACCAACAAGTGCGTTTTATTTCTTAATTTTTTTAAATGCTTATGAGCGATGTTCACATCGGCGGGCTTGGAAAACCATTCACCGTTTAAATCCAAAATCTGATCGGCGCCGATCACAAAAGCTTTCGGATACTTTTTAGAAACGGCCATCGCTTTTTGCGTTGCCAACTGAAGACTGGTCTGCAGACTGTCCTGTCCGTCAACCCGCATTTCCTTTTTAATGGCGTCTTCGTCAATGCCGGCGGAAACGCATTTAAAATCAACGCCTGCCGCGTCTAAAAGATCTTGCCTGCTTTTACTTTTGGAAGCCAATATCAACATTTTTTCAAACCCCTGTGCATAAGTCTGATAAGTAAAGAGTTTCTTTATTTTTATCCCTTTTATTCGATTATGTCCTGTTTTTTATACAGATGTGTATAAAAAAAATCACTGTTTTGATAAAAAAACGGATAAAAAATGATCCTCGTTATCCACAGACAGGAGCGAATCGTCATAGAATCTTTTTTTAATTTTATTTTACAGTCTTTTTTCCCATACCATGAAAGTGTGACTATTTCTGTTGAAAATCTGTTGATAAAATTGCGTCCCACTTATCCACAACGAACAACAAGAACAACATCTTATTTTTAAATAAATTATTTGAAGGAGAATTTTTTTCGACTTGACCGACTGTGCCAAAAAAGATAAAAGAAAACTCTCTTCTTCGGGCAACATCGCCCGTTTTCCTTAACAACGATACAGAGTTTATATGCATTTAAAAGATTTGAAAAAGAAATCTCCCGCCGAACTGTTAAGTATGGCGGAAGAACTGGGTGTCGAAAACGCTTCAACGTTACGCACGCAGGATTTGACGTTTGCGATTTTAAAGCAGTTGTCCAAAAATGACGAAGTTTTGGTTGACGAAGGCGTGATTGAAGTCTTACAGGACGGCTTCGGATTTTTACGTTCTCCGGAATCGAACTATCTGCCGGGACCGGATGATATTTACGTTTCCCCGAGTCAGGTGCGCAAGTTCGGATTAAGAACGGGCGACACGGTCGAAGGCGAATTGCGCGCGCCGAAGGACGGTGAAAAGTATTTTGCTTTATCCAAAGTGTTAAAGATCAACTTTACGGATCCCGAAAACGTTCGTTACCGCATTAATTTCGATAACCTGACGCCGCTTCACCCGACAGAAAAGATCAAGATGGAAAACGATCTGGATAACAAAAACATGACGTCCAGAATCATTGATTTGATTTGTCCTCAGGGAAAAGGACAGCGCGGTATGATCGTTGCGCCGCCCAGAACCGGTAAAACCGTGATGTTGCAAAACATTGCGCACGCGATCACACAAAACAATCCCGAAATTTACCTGATTGTTTTGCTGATTGACGAACGCCCGGAAGAAGTCACGGAAATGAGCCGCACGATTAAAGGCGAAGTCATCAGCTCCACCTTTGACGAACCGGCCGCCCGCCATGTTCAGGTGGCGGAAATGGTGATTGAAAAAGCCAAACGTTTGGTCGAACACAAACGCGATGTCGTTATTTTGCTGGATTCCATTACGCGCCTGGCCAGAGCTTACAATACGGTTGTACCGAGCTCCGGCAAGGTTTTAACGGGCGGTGTTGACGCCAACGCTTTGCAAAAACCGAAACGCTTTTTCGGCGCGGCCAGAAATATTGAAGAAGGCGGCTCTTTAACGATCATCGCGACGGCTTTGATCGACACGGGATCCCGTATGGACGAAGTGATTTTCGAAGAATTCAAAGGAACGGGTAACTCGGAAATCATTTTGGATCGCAAAGTGTCCGACAAACGTATATTCCCCGCGATTGACATTACGAAATCCGGCACGCGTAAGGAAGAACTGCTGGTCGGCAAAGATATCTTGTCCAAGATGTGGGTGTTGCGCCGTATTTTGATGCCGATGGGACCGGCGGACGCGATGGAATTTTTAATGGAAAAACTCAAGCAGTCGAAAAACAATTACGACTTTTTCGAAGCGATGAACTCTTAAAGAAAAAGCCTCGACAGAGGCTTTTTTTTGACTTTTATGTTGAATAAATTTATAAAAAAACAAGATAAATCATTAAAAAGGGGAAAACATGAAACGCAGTATCGTGACGTTGCCCGATTACGCAATCGGCGAAGACATTTATGAAAAAGCCGGCTCTTTTATTAAAAAGTACGGAAAAACCGCTGTGATTATCGGCGGAAAGACAGCCATGTCGGTTGCCGCGAAAGAACTGACGGAAGCATTGAAAAAAGACGGTATCACCGTTTTGGGACAGGTTTGGTTCGGCGGCGATTCCACATATGAAAACGTCGAGATGTTAGAAAAAGACGACACCGTTAAAAAAGCTGAAGTCATTTTGGCTGTCGGCGGCGGAAAATGCTGTGATACCTGTAAAGTTGTCGCGGAAAACCTTGATAAACCGTTGTTTACGTTTCCGACGATTTCATCGAATTGCGCACCGTGCACGGCTTTGGCGATCATGTATAACGCGGACGGCAGCTTTAAAAACAATTTTTATTCTTCCCGTCCTCCCGTGTGCGTTTTTATCAATGATAAAATTATTGCAAATTCTCCGATCGAATATCTGCAGGCGGGGATCGGAGACGCGTTAAGCAAAGAAGCCGAAGTCGCTTTGGCTTTGCGCCATGTCGAACTCGATCAGAATCTTTTGGTCGGTTTAAGCTTGTGTCAGGTTTGCAGCGAACCGTTGCTGAAATACGGCGAAGAAGCTTTGCAGTCTTGTCGTGAAAAGAAAACCTCAACAGCTTTGCAGGAAGTCATTTTGGATATTGTCATTTCAACCGGACTGGTCAGTAACATGACGGTTTGCCCCGAATTTTATTACAATACCAATCTGGCGCATTGCTTTTATTACGGCGCAACGATCTTTCCCGTGTCTCATAAATATTTGCACGGCTTTTTGGTCGCTTACGGCGTGTTGGCTTTATTGGACTATGACGGTCAAACCGAATTGCGCGACCGCGTCATGCAATTTTATCATAAGACGGGTCTTCCGATTACGTTGGCGGATGTCGGTTTGACGGATGACGATTTGCCGGCTTTGATCAATAAAGCGGTTAATGTTCCCGGTTGGCATATAGATCATTACGAATTAAGTCCCGAACGTTTTTCGCAATCGATTATCAACGTTGACCGGTTAGGCAAAGAAATGAAGAAATAAAAAAAACAGCCGGATTGTCCGGCTGTTTTTTTTACAGATTGTTTAACCATTCCGCGATTTTAGCGTTAACGGCCTGATCGTATTTTTTTCCCAGATTGTTAAAAGAGGCATATTTCTGAATAACGGCGTTTTTGGCTTTTGCCGTAAAGTCTTCAAGGAATGTTCCGACATTACTTCCTTGAGTGGAAAAAGGAACGACTTTTTTCCCTTGGAAATCCATTTGATTAAGCAAAGATAAAACAGGCGTTGCGGCCGTGTACCACCAAACGGGAGAACCCACGAAAATCGTATCGTAAGAAGAAACATCTGGAATGTTCTTTAAAGCGGGATAATTTTTATCTTTAAGCTGTTGTTTTACGGCAAAGAAAAGTATCGGCTTCATCGGAAAAGCTTTTTGCGTTTCGATTTCAAAGAGATCGGCATTTGTTTTGCTTTGGATTTTTTCGGCAATTTCTTTTGTATGTCCTGTTAACGAATAATAGATGATCAGCGTTTTTCCAAAGTTTTTATGCACGGTATCCGACATATTCATATACGGAGCCATTTCTTTTTCGTTTCTGACGGAAACACGGTAAAGATGAACGATACCGATTATACCGCCGATAACAGCGGCAACAATAATGAAATAGAGAATATATTTTAACATTTATAAAGCTCCTTTGGTGCTGGGCAGAAGATCTCCGGCGCGGGGATCGGTTTCGGCGGCATGACGCAAAGCGCGTGCGAACGCTTTAAAACAGGATTCAGCAATATGATGCGAATTATCGCCATATAGATTTTCGATATGGACGGCGGCTTTTAAATTATCGGTGACGGCGGCGAAGAATTCTTTAAAGACTTCTGTATCGATTTCGCCGACTTTTTCGGTCGGGAAACCGACATGCCAGACAAAAGCGGATCTGCCGCTTAAATCCAAAACGCACCTTGTCAAAGCTTCATCCATCGGAATACAAGCGGATCCGTAACGGTTAATGCCTTTTTTATCACCCAAGGCCAGAGAAAAAGCTTTTCCCAAAACAATGCCGACATCTTCGACCAGATGATGCGCGTCGATATGCAGATCGCCTTTTGCCTGAATATTCAGATCGATCAAACCGTGACGGGATAACTGAGCCAACATATGATCCAGAAATCCGCAGCCGGTTTGAATGTCATAGACGCCGGTTCCGTCCAGATTAAGCTGAACTTTAATTTGCGTTTCCGCGGTATTTCGTTCTAATTCGGAGAAGCGCATTGTTTTTTTCCTTTCTTTTGACAATAATCTGATTTAAACCACTTTAACGCAGTTTCAGATCAGTGCAAGCAAAAGGAGGCTTTATGGATAATTTAAGAGGGACAACAATCCTGTGCGTGCGCAAAAACGGCTCTGTCGTGATTGCCGGAGACGGACAAGTCACTTTCGGCAACACCGTTTTAAAAAGCAATGCCAAAAAAGTTCGCAGACTTGGCAACGGCTCGATCATTGCCGGTTTTGCGGGGGCAACGGCGGACGCTTTTACGTTGTTTGAACGCTTGGAAGAAAAAATAGAAAAGTATTCGGGTCAACTGACACGGGCTTGCGTAGAACTGGCGAAGGACTGGCGTACGGATCGTTATTTAAGAAAACTGGAAGCCATGATGATTGTCGCGGACAAAGACGTGACATTGGTTTTAACGGGCAACGGGGACGTATTGGAACCGCAGCACGGTTTAATCGGGATCGGATCCGGCGGGTCATATGCGCAGGCGGCGGCTTTGGCATTGATTGACACGGATTTGTCGGCGCAGGAGATTGTGGAAAAATCGATGAACATTGCGGCCGACATTTGCATTTACACTAACCACAACATTATTACGGAAAAGTTATGAGTATGTTTTTTTCTCCGCGCGAGATAGTATCTGAATTGGATCGTCACATTATCGGCCAGAACGAGGCCAAGAGAGCCGTAGCGATAGCGTTGCGCAACCGTTGGCGCAGACAACAGCTTTCGCCGTCTTTAAAAGAGGAAGTCGTTCCGAAGAACATTTTAATGATCGGCCCGACCGGCGTGGGTAAGACGGAGATCGCCCGCCGTTTGGCCAAATTGGCGCAGGCTCCTTTTATCAAGGTGGAAGCAACGAAGTTTACGGAAATCGGCTATGTCGGTCGTGACGTTGAAAGTATTATCAGGGATCTTTTGGAAATTTCGATTACGATGACGCGTAAAAAGATGCGCAAGAACGTTCACGTCAAGGCCGAGGAAGCGGCTGAAAAGCGCGTGATAGACGCACTGGTCGGCGTTAACGCGACAGAGGAAACCCGTCAAAAGTTCCGTAAATTGCTTCGGGAAGGCTCTTTGGACGATAAAGAAATTGAAATCGAAGTTCAGGAAGCGCCGAACAACTCGATGCCGACATTTGATATTCCCGGCATGCCCGGCGCTCAGATGGGCATGATCAGTTTGGGCGACCTGCTGGGCGGCAGAGGTACTTCATATCGTAAAAAGAAAATGACGGTTAAAGATTCTTATGATGTTTTGGTGACCGAAGAAAGCGACAACCTGATCGAACAGGAAAAAGTCATCAAAGAAGCGATTGCCAACGTTGAAAACAACGGAATTGTGTTTATTGATGAATTCGATAAGATTTGCGGTCGCAGCGAAGGCAAGAATCCCGATGTGTCAAGGGAAGGCGTGCAACGTGATTTACTGCCTTTAATCGAAGGAACGACAGTGACGACCAAGCATGGAATGGTCAAGACGGATCATATTTTATTTATCGCATCGGGTGCTTTTCATGTGTCAAAGCCGTCCGATTTACTGCCTGAACTGCAGGGACGTTTACCCATTCGCGTTGAATTAAAGGCTTTAACGAAGGACGATTTTTATAAGATCTTGTGCGAACCGGAAGCCAATTTGATTTTGCAGTACAAGGAATTGCTGAAAACGGAAAATTTCACGCTTGAATTTGAGGACGAAGCCATTCAGGAAATTGCGGCTTTAGCGGCGGAAGTCAATGAAAACGTTGAAAATATCGGCGCCCGCCGTTTGCATACGATATTGGAAAAATTGTTGGAAGACATTTCTTTTACGGCGGCCGAAAGACAGGGTGAAACGGAAATCATTACTAAGGAAAAAGTTTTAGAGAAAGTCGGGACGTTGGCAAAAACGTCAGATTTATCTAAATTCATCTTATAATCCCTATGTTATTACGTAATGAAAACAAATACAAAAAAGAGAGGAAGAAAGAAAAATTCCTCTTTTTTTCTTTTTTAAAACAGTTTTAAAAAAGTTTTTAACTTCACATTTTTCAGGAAAGGAAAAAAACGGAATATTTTCTTTATAATCGTTTTATTTTCAAGGTTCTTTCAGAATCGAAATAAAAACATTTTCGTATTTTTGAATGACTAAAAATTTTTTAATTCTTGATTAAGGAATCAACAAAAGTATAATGATGAAAATATTCAAAAAACGGTGAAATATGTATCAGGCTTGGGAACTTTTTTGTGTTTTCTTTAAAATCGGCGCTTTTACACTGGGCAGCGGATTGGCAATGATGCCGCAGATTAAAAGGGAATTGGTCACGCGGCGCCATTGGCTGGACGAAGACGAATTTATTGATATCGTTGCCGTGACACAATCGGCCCCCGGACCGATTGCCGTTAATTTGGCGATTTTTTTGGGATTGAGGATAGGCGGTGTTAAAGGGTTGATCGCAACGGCCTTCGGGTCTGTCTTACCGTCATTTATTATTATTTTAATGATAGCGATGCTGTTTCAGGGAATTCAGAACGAACCGATGTTTATTGCGGCGTTTAAGGCGATCAAACCGGCTTCTGTTGCTTTGATTTTGGTTCCTGTTGTTACGATTGCCAAGCGGACGGGCGTTATCGGATTTAAGTTTCTGATTCCTGTTGTAATTGCTTTATTGATTACGTTTACGCCGTTATCTCCGATTTATATTATTATCGCTTCAATCGTGATCGGTATTCTTTATTACGGGTATAAAAAAGAATGATTTTTCTGCAACTTTTTAAAACGTTTTTTATGATCGGCATGTTCAGCTTTGGCGGCGGATATGCCATGTTGCCGTTAATTCAAAATGAAGTTGTCAGCAATCACAACTGGATTACGAATTCTCAATTTACGGATATTGTCGCCGTTTCTCAGGTGACTCCGGGACCGATTGCGATCAATGCGGCAACGTATATCGGTTATTCGACGACAGGAACGATCTGGGGGGCGGCCTGTGCAACGGCGGGTGTTTGTCTGCCGTCTTTAATCGTTGTTATTTTACTGTATGCTTTTTTGCAGAAATTCAAAGAATCCGTTCATGTTAAAAACGCTTTTAAGGGATTGAAGATCGCCGTGATCGGTTTAATTTTGGGGGCGGCGTTAATTTTAATGACCCCTGAAAATTTTATAGATTATACAAGCGTTTTGTTATGTATCGCTTCATTCATCGCGTGTTATCGTTATAATGTTTCTCCGATTACATTAATTTTAGGGGCGGCTGTCATCGGTATCTTTTTATATTAAATGTTTCACGTGAAACATTTTGGCAGAAAAAAAATTTTTTTCTGCTTGAGTTTTTATATCAACAAAAGCTATTTTATAAAAAAATCAGTCAGAAAATGTTTCACGTGAAACAAAAGGCAAAAAAGTGATCACGCAAGATCGGGATAATGTTTTAAAACAACTTCAATTATCTGATCCGGTTGTTGAAAAACTGGATCGATATGTTGAATTGTTGGAACAGGAACAATCTAAATTGAATTTGGTGGGCAATTCGACATTACCGATTGTTTGGACAAGACATATTTTGGATTCGGCTCAGTTGTTTAAGTTATTGTCACCGACGGACAAGGTTGTTTTGGACTTAGGCAGCGGCGCGGGATTTCCGGCTTTGGTATTGGCAATCATGGATATCAATCGCCAATATGATTTTCATTTGGTGGAAAGTGACGGAAAAAAATGCGCTTTTTTAAATAAAATTATAGATGTATGCGACTTAAAAGCCGAAGTGCATAACGAACGTATCGAACAAATGGAAAAATTTAATGTAGACGTCATTACGGCCAGAGCTTTGGCATCTTTAGATAAATTGATCAAATACGCTTATCCTTTTTTAAAAACGAACACGCGTTGCGTATTTATGAAGGGATTGAAAGCGCAAGAGGAATTGGAGCCGGCTTTAAAGAAATATAATTTTCACTTTGAAAAAATTCAAAGTGTCACCAGTTCGGAAGGAACGATTCTTTTGCTTTCGGAGGTCAGAAAGAAATGAGCATTTTAAATTGTGATCCGCGTATTATTGCGGTATCGAATCAAAAAGGCGGAGTCGGTAAAACAACAACGGCCGTTAATTTGGCAACGGCTTTGGCCGCTGTGAATAAAAAGGTTTTGGTGCTGGATCTGGATCCGCAGGGGAATGCCACGGTCAGTTTCGGAATCGACAGAAAAAACGCTCCGAAAAATATGTATCAGGTTTTGATGGGGGAAACGAAAATTTCTTCTTCGATCATATGGACGAAGATTCCGAATTTGTCGGTTGTCGTTTCCTCCAAAGATCTGGCGGGTGCCGATTTTGAATTGTCGCATCAGGAAAATCCGCAGTTCTTTTTAAAGAAAGCTTTGGATGCCGAAATGCTTTCTTATGACTATATTTTTATTGACTGCCCTCCGGCTGTCGGCATGCTGACCGTAAACGCTTTGGTGGCGGCGGATTCCGTCATTGTTCCGGTTCAGTGCGAATATCTGGCGTTGGAAGGAGTGGCGGATCTGATGAAAACGATTGATCGGGTCAAGCGTAATTTTAATCATGATCTGGAAATTCAGGGTATTGTTCTGACAATGTTTGACGGTCGCACGGGATTGTCGGAAGTCGTTGCGCAAGACGTGCGGGGATATTTTGGTAATAAGGTCTACAGTTCGATCATTCCGCGCAATGTGCGCGTGTCGGAAGCGCCGTCACACGGCAAACCGATTTTACTGTATGATTTCAGAAGTAAAGGCGCGCAGGCTTATATCAGTCTGGCAAGCGAAGTTTTAAAGCAGGAGGCAAAAAGATGTCATCAAAAAATTTAGGTCGCGGATTGAACGCTCTTTTAGGAGAAAGCGCCTCCGAAGAAGAAAATCAAAGCATTAAAACCGTTTTGTTGTCCGATCTGGAACCCAGTCCGTTTCAGCCGCGCCGTGTTTTTGACGAAGAAGCCATCAATGACCTGGTGGAATCCATTCGCACGAAAGGCGTCTTACAGCCTTTGATCGTGCGTTTAAAAGACGGATTTGAAAACAAGTATGAAATTGTCGGCGGGGAACGCCGTTGGAGAGCTTCCCAACTGGCGGGGTTGACTGAAGTTCCCGTTTTAATCAAAGAATTGACGGATAAAGAAGCTTTGGAAGTCGCTTTGATCGAGAACCTGCAACGTCAGGATTTAAACGCGTTGGAAGAGGCGGAAGGATATCGTCGTTTAATGGACGAGTTTGCCAATACGCAGGAAGAACTGGCGAAAGCTGTCGGGAAAAGCCGCAGTCATGTCGCTAATACGATCCGTTTGTTAGGTTTGCCTGAGAAAGTCAAGAAATATTTGGAAACCGGAAAACTGACTTCCGGTCACGCGCGGGCTTTGTTAACGGCAAAAGAACCGGAAGTTTTGGCGGATGCGGTGATCGCCAAAGGATTGAACGTCCGACAGACGGAAAAATTGGCGCAGGAAGGATTGGAAAAGAAAAAGAAAACAACATCTGCGAAAAAATCCGATAAACAAGAGGAATGTGACGCTTTGGCAAAAGATTTGTCTCGAGTATTGGGGATCAACGTCGCCATTCGTCCCAAAGCTGTCGGCGGGGAATTGATTCTGACGTATGAAACATTGGAACAGTTGGATACGATCATTCGTAAATTGAGCAACAAGACGGAAACAAATAAACCTTCGCTCGAACAGACTGCATCGGTGAACTCGGTTGTTGATGAAGATGTCATTCAAATGGAAAAAGAGGAAATCGGCGAAGTCGTTTTTGATGATTCTTTTTCCGATGCGTTGGAAGACGATGTGATCAGTTTGGATAAAATAGAACATCAGGAATGACGTTTCGGTAACGAAATAATCATGGCAAAGACATTGATTATTCTGAACGGTCCGATGGGGATCGGAAAAACAACGGTCTGTAATTGTTTGAAAAAACGGTTACAGCCGTGTTTTTTTCTGGACGGTGACTGGTGTTGGGATATGAGCCCGTTTACCGTTTCACAAGAAAATAAAGAAATGGTTCTGGACAATATCGTTTATCTTTTAAATTCTTTTTTAAAAAACGATTTTTCAAAAACGGTTTTGTTTTGTTGGGTGTTGCCGGACGAAAAAATCATTGATGAAATTACGGGGAGACTTAAAGAAAAAGTCCGAGTAATCAAAATATCTTTGATATGTTCCGCCGGTGTTTTGGAAAACAGATTAAAGACGCGTCAAAATGTTTGTCGGGAAACTTTTGAGAAAAGCCTTTCTTATTTACCGAAGTATCGTCATATGGACACCTTTAAAATTCAGACCGATGATTTAACGGTTGAACAAACGGCCGATGAGATTCAAAAAATCCTCATGAACACATGAAAGCGTTTTGAATGTGTTCGGGAAAGTGCTTCGGTGAAATTAAAATGACGTCAAATCGTATTTCCTTATCGTTCAATTCCGGACGGGTCATAAGGAAATATTGCGCTCCTTTGATGCGTCTGCTTTGAACGATCGGCGTAACGGCTTCGGCGGCTGTTGACGGATCGGGGCGGTATTTGACTTCGATAAAAGCGATAACGTCTTTTTTTTGCGCAATGATATCGATTTCTCCGGCACCGATGCCTCTGGGCGGCTTAAAGTTCCGCGCGATGATTTTGTATCCTTTCAGACGCAAAAACAGAACGGCTTTGTCTTCAGCCTTATAGCCGTCATTTCTGGCTTTTTTTCCTTTGTCGCGCTTATTCGGAATCATTTTTTAATGCCAAAGCCATCTGGTAAAGTTTTGTTTTGGATTCTCCGGTTTTTTCGGCAACTTCGGCGGCGGCTTGTTTTAAACGCATGGTTTTCAGGGCTTCTTTTAATAAAGCGGTGATTTCTTCGGAAGTTGCTTCTTTTTGTTCCGCCGGAGCCACAACGATGACGATCTCGCCTTTCGGTGCGCCGTTCTTATCGTAATAATCCGATAATTCGGATAAAGAACCCCGAACGGTTTGTTCAAATTTTTTGGTTAATTCGCGTACAACGGCGGCGGATCTGTTTCCCAAAATTTCGATCATATCGGTTAAAGTTTCCTGAAGTCTTTGAGGCGATTCATAAAAAATCATCGTTGCGGGGATATTTGCCAACAACGCCAGCTCTTTTTTTCTGGCCGTTGTTTTGGCGGGCAGGAATCCTTCGAACAAAAATCTGTGAGAAGGTAAGCCGGAAAGCTGTAACGCCGTTAAAACGGCGGAAGCTCCGGGTATGGCTGTGACGTAGATATTTTGATCGATACAGTTTTGGACAAGCCTGTATCCGGGGTCGCTGATCAAAGGGGTTCCTGCGTCTGAAACCAAAGCAATCATAGTACCGTTTCGCAATCGTTCTAAAATTTTAGGCCGAGCCTGATCCGCATTGTGTTCGTGATAAGCCGTCAGATTTTTACCCGTAATCCCGAGCAGGTTCAGCAGCTTTTTTGTGTTTCTTGTATCTTCGCAGGCAATCAGATCAGCATGGGTCAGAACATCTATGGCGCGTTCGGAAATATCGCCTAAATTACCGATAGGGGTTGCCACAAGGTATAATCCTTTGATAAAAGATGTTTCAGACATTTGCACTCCTTTGCAAAAACAGTTAAGATGCATCTAACCACGTTTTAAATTCAGGAGCAATTCTTTGCGTCAAATTATTCGTCAATCAATCACTTTTTTTGTTGCCGTTTGTTTTTTAGCTTCTTGTCGGGGCGGGATACCGTTATTGCCCAGACGAGTGGATCAAAGCGCGTTTCATGTCGCCGATGCCAATATTGTTGAAAAAGGCGAAGAGGCGGCTCCGGCGATTGTGCCCGTTGAAATGGTACGGGTCGGATTACTGGTGCCTTTGACGGGGACGTCTGCGAAACTGGGTGAAGTTTTACGCAATGCGGCGATGATGTCTTTGTTTGACATTTCGAGCCAAAAATTGATTTTACAATTTTACGACACAAAAGGGACGCAAGAAGGAGCCAGAGAAGCCGCTGAATTGGCGATCAGTCAAGGAGTAGAACTGATTATCGGACCTGTTTTTTCAAAAGCAGTACGAGCCGTTCGTCCGTCGACGTATTCAGCAGATGTGGGTGTGATTACGTTTTCGTCCGATCCTTCGAATTTAGGTGACGGTATTTATACGATCAGTACATTGACTTCCCAGCAGGTTGAACACATTGTGCGTTTTGCTTGTGACAAAGGCTATAAGCGTCTTGCCGTCATTTCTCAGGATAATGCGACCGGAGACATCGTTTCCATGGCTGCGAAATCGGCCATTGACGCTTGCGGCGGTATGATTACGAAGGCAGCTTTTTATGATCCTGTGGCGGGGGATTTACAATCGGCCGTTCAATCCGTTATGCCAAAGTTATTGGAAGACTTGGAAACGGAACGCGAAGATGAAGTCAAACGTCTGGAAAAAGCAAAAGAAGATGTCATTCAAGGCAAACCGGTGTTGATGAAAAACGAAGAAACCGGAGAAATGCAGGAAGTCGCAATGTCCTTAGAACAGTTGCAAGCGACCATAGACGTTTTAAAAGGAAAAGAACTGGTACGCGATCCGTTTGAATTTGATGCGATTTTAATACCGGAGGAAGGCAGTCGTTTGCGTTCTTTAGGGGCTCTGTTCTCTTACTATGACGTGCCGTCCGATATTCGGATTTTGGGAACGTCTCAGTGGGCGGATTCCCGTCCGTCACGCGAACCGGCTTTAATCGGCGGGTGGTTTTCACATTTGCCTTCGGAAGGCTTTAAAGCGTTTTCAAAACGTTATCAGGATATTTATGGTGAAAAGCCGCCGCGTATCGCTTCTCAAGCCTATGATGCCGTTGCTTTGGCCGCGATTTTGGCGGAAACGGGAAGCTTTTCTTATGAAAATCTGACGACTGTTTCCGGTTTTAAAGGCGTCGACGGTCTGTTCCGTTTATTGCCGAACGGATTGTCCGAACGCGGTTTGCAGGTCTTAGGGGTAGAAAAGAAAGGCTTTGTCACCTTGTCTCCGGCATTGGAGGTTTTTGAAACCGTTCCCGTTTTTGTTCCCGACGTTTATATCAAGGATTTCCGTCATTCTCCAGATCTGGTAACGGTTCCTTTAACGCCCGAAGAAGAAGCGGCGCAAGCTTTGGCGGCAGAAGGAAAAGCAAACGGCACGGCGGAAACGCCAACCGCTCCTGTTGTTAAAGCAGGGACGGTTTCATCAAATCAGCAAAGTCCTACACAAGGCGTTCAAAATCATTAATCCTTTGGCCGTTGTGCGAATGCCGTTTTGATCGCAAATCAGGAAACCGTCCGTTTGATAGTCCTGTAAAGTTCCCGTATCCATAAAGGCTTCGGGATCTTTTCCGATGACATTGAAAAAGGTTTTTCTGTCAATGCCCTCTCGTGTCCTTAATGCCATAAAAATCAGCTCTTCCGCCTTTTCTTTCGATTCCAAAACGATTTCTTCCGCCATTTGATTGTTTAACCAGACGGCAGGATTTTTGTCTTGCGCCGTTGCGTAAAACAGACCGTCTTGCGTAAACCGTCCGTGGGCGGCGGGACCGACGCCGAGCCATTCTCCACCCTGCCAATAAAGAAGATTATGCCGACATTCATCTCCTTTAACGGCATGGTTTGAAACCTCATAACGTTCAAGCCCCGCCTGATACGTCAAACGGTCAGTCAATTCAAACAAATCGGCGGCCAGTTCTTCTTCGGGCGGTTGAACGCCTTTTTTATAAAAAACCGTTCCTTCTTCAATTGTCAGCTGATACAGGGAAAGATGTTTCAGATTAAGTTCCAATATCTTTTCGAGTTCGACTCTCCAGTCTTGTAAAGACTGATCGGGGCGTCCGTAAATAAAATCGGCAGACACGAGGGGAAAAACCTGCTTGGCGTTTTTAATCGTTTCCAACGCCTGTTCAACGGTGTGCAGGCGTCCTAAAAATTTCAAGTCTTTATCATTTAAAGCCTGAACGCCGACAGACAGACGATTGATGCCGGCTTTTTTTAAAGCCCTCATTTTTTCAAGATCAATCGAACAGGGATTTGCTTCCAGAGAGATTTCAATATCTTCTTTGGTCTTCCAAAGCGAATAAATTGTTTCGATAACGAAAGAAACAAGTTCTTCATTCATTAAAGAAGGGGTTCCGCCGCCGAAAAAAATACTGGAAACCTGTTTGTTTTCCGTTCTTGAAGCGTATGATTTCAGGCTTTGGGCGTAAGCCGTTTTCCAAGCTTGAAAATCAAAATTTTTTTCCGCTCTGCTCGCAAAGTCGCAATAAGGACATTTGGATCGGCAAAACGGCCAATGGATATAGATACCAAAACCGCTCACAGACAGTGATCCGTAAATAATTTCAAAGCCCGCGCGCGGTGACTGATTTTATTTTTTTCTTCCGCCGGCAATTCGGCAAACGAAAGCTGATAACCGTCCGGAACAAACATCGGATCATAACCGAAACCTTTTTCTCCTTTGGGCGGCCAGCAAAGCGTTCCGTTGACTTTTCCCTCAAATTCTTCGGTTTGTCCGTCAGGCCACGCGATCACGATCGCGCAGGAAAAATGAGCCGAACGGTCTTTTTGATCGCCCAGTTCCTCATTGAGTTTTTCCATCGCGTACATAAAACCGTTTTTTTTCGGTTCGTTATAGCGTGCCGAATAAATCCCCGGTCTGTTATCCAACGCGTGCACGCATAAGCCGGAATCGTCCGCCAATGCCGGCATATTCGCTTCCTTTGCGGCGCACAAGGCTTTGATTTTGGCATTTTCAATAAACGTTTTTCCGTTTTCTTCGGGTTCAGACAGTTTCAGATCGTCCGCGGATAAAACGGTAACGCCGAAAGGATCGAGCATGGCCTGCATTTCTTTGACTTTGCCGATGTTATGCGTAGCCAGAACTATTTTTTTTTCGGTCAGTTTGCGCATCTCATTCTCCCAGAACTTCGCGTTGGATTTTGCTTAATTCGGCCGTTCCTTTGCAAGCCAGTTCGTAAAGCGTCTTGAATTCGTCCGAAGAAAACGGCGTGCGTTCGGCCGTTCCCTGAATTTCAACGATACCGCCTTTTCCGGTAATGACGAAATTGGAATCGGTTTGCGCGTTTGAATCTTCGGTATAATCAAGATCCAAAACGGGAGTTCCTTCGTAAATACCGCAAGAAATGGCGGAAACGCTGTCAAACAACGGCAAAGTGTAAAAACGGCGTTGTTCCCGCAGTTTTTGCAACGCCAGATGCAAAGCGACATAACCGCCGGTAATGGAAGCCGTGCGCGTCCCGCCGTCAGCCTGAATCACATCACAGTCGATTTTAATGCAGATTTCGCCTAACGCCTTCATATCGACAACGGAACGCAATGCCCGTCCGATCAGACGTTGAATTTCCTGCGTGCGTCCGGATTGACCTTTTTTGGCTTCTCTGTCCGTTCTTGTTCCCGTGGCGCGCGGGATCATGCCGTATTCCGCCGTGACCCAACCTTTTCCGGTGTTGCGCATCCACATCGGGACTTTGTCTTCGACGGTTGCCGTACAAATAACGTGCGTGTCGCCGCATTTGATCAGGCACGATCCTTCGGCATGCTTGTTGATGTTCGGTTCGATGATGACTTTGCGCAGTTCGTCCGGTTTTCTCTTAGAAGGTCTTTCCATGTTCTTTGTCCTTAAATAGTGAATAAATCATTTGTCCTGTTGACGTTTGATACTCCGATTACTACATTTATCAACTATGAATAAACAAATATCAACTTTATCTGAATTAAATAACCGATCTCGCGATATTTTCAAATCGCTTGTTGACGCGTATCTGGAAACCGGAGCACCCGTCGGATCGAAAACATTATCGGGATTATTGGATTTTCCGCTTTCATCGGCAACGATTCGCAACGTTATGGCTGATTTGGAAGCAGTCGGTTTGTTAACGTCTCCTCATACATCGGCGGGCAGAATTCCGACCGAAAAAGGATTGAAGTTGTTTGTTGACGGTTTATTGGAAGTAGGTTCTTTGGAAAAATCGGAACGCCACGCCATAGAAGCGCATTGCCGCACGACGGGAATTAATTTGGAAACGATGTTATCGCAGGCATCTTCGATGCTTTCGGGATTGTCGAAGTGTGCCGGAGTGGTTATCGCGCCCAAAATCGAAGCGCCGTTAAAGCATATAGAGTTTGTGCATTTGGGGTCGGGTCGGGCTTTGGTCGTGATGGTGACGGCGGACGGCGCGGTTGAAAATCGGTTGATAGATATTCCTTCCGGAACATTGCCCGTTGCATTAACCGAAGCGACAAACTATTTAAATGCGCGTCTTCAGGGACGCACGCTTGAAGAAGCGCGGGAAGAAATTTTAAAAGAAACGGCCTCTCATCGAGCGCAATTGGACGAGGTTTCTTCGCGTTTGGTTTCTGCGGGTTTAGCGGCGTGGGCAGGCGGCAAGAAAGGCGTTTTGATTGTCAAAGGTCAGGCGAATCTGTTAGAAAACATACAGGCGATAGAGGATTTGGAACGTGTCAGAAATCTTTTTTCCGTTTTGGAAGCACAGGAAAGTATGACAAAACTGTTGGATTTAACAGAGAAGGCGGATGGCATACAAATATATATCGGATCGGAAAACGAATTGTTTAATTTGTCGGGGTGTTCGATGATAACGGCACCGTATCGCAACAGCGAAGAAAAAATTATCGGAGCGGTCGGAATTATCGGTCCGACAAGAATGAATTATGCCAGAATAATTCCCTTGGTGGATTATACGTCACGGGTTGTCAGTAAATTGATAGGGTAGGAAAGATGACAAAGCATCATAAACACGATGAAGAAATCAAAGAATTAAAAGAAGAGGCGGCAGAAGTGCAACAGGAATCGCAAGATTCTGCGGATACGGCACAAGAAGCCGAAAACGCCCAAGCCGAAAAAATCGCACAGATGCAGGCGGAAATCGACAAGTATAAAGATTTATATTTGCGTTCTCAGGCGGAAATGGAAAATTTAAGGCGCAGGACGCAACAGGAACTGGAAAAGCGTTCCAAGTTTGCCATATCGACTTTTGCGCAGGATCTTTTGCCCGTTAACGACAATCTTACCCGAGCCATGGCAAGTATTCCGGAATCCGAAAAAGAAAACCAGAACGAATTGGTTAAAAATCTTTTGGTCGGTTTGGAATTAACGCAGAAAGACTTAAATTCGGCATTGCAGAAGAATAACATTACAGAAATAGAAAGTGTCGGACGGATCTTTGATCCGAATTTGCACAAAGTGGTTCAGGAAGTCGAAGATCCGACTCAGCCCGCCGGAACGATTATTCAGGAATGGCAGAAAGGCTATATGATCGGAGGCGATCGTGTTTTACGCGAAGCCGTTGTGATTGTGACGCGGGGCGGTCCGCACCCCGGTCAGGAAAATGTGGAGCATATTGACACGACAGTTTAAAAAAAAGCCCTCGTCAGAGGGCTTTTTTCATAACCATTTAATTCCTTTTTTGCGCCATCTTCCCGATGCCAGATAAATCAAGGCCAGAATGTTTGACACGAAAGAAGCCAGCGGGGAAGCAAATCCGACAGCATAAAGAGAAGCGCCCGCCATTGTGCTGAAATAGTACGCCATCGGTATTCTGCATACGAACGTACATAAGACATTGTTCAGCATCGAGAAAAAAGAACGCCCGCATCCGTTGAAAAAGCCGTTGGTACAAAACACGACCGGAACCAGAATATATTCGAAACAAAAGCTTTTGGCATAAGCGGCTCCGGCTTCGATGGTTTCCTGCGCGCCGAAAGCGTTTTTATTCATAAAGAATCCGACAATTTTTTCAGGGATATAAAGGAATAAAGCGATTGCGGCGATGCCGAAGATCATTGTGCCGATAATGCCGAGCTTTAAGGTATAAAGAGCTCTGACGGGTTTGTTCGCGCCGATGTTTTGCGCGGTGATCGCCGAAATGGCTCCCATTGCCGAAATGGCTGGCAACATGGCAAAAGAATTCACTCTGCCGACAATGCCGACTCCGGCCGCCGCCGCCATTCCCATCGTGTTGATAATCGAAGTGATAAACATGAACGACAGATCAATCAGTCCGCCTGTTATGGAAATGGGCAAGCCGACTCTGAACAATTCCCGCACAATACCGTAATCGGGAACAAAGTTTTTCAATTTGAATTCAAATTGAACGTTTCTGCGCATGAAGAAATAGGCAAAAAGCATACTGATGCCTTGCCCGACAACCGTTGCGATGGCGGCTCCGGCCGCTCCCATATGAAAGCCGGCAACAAGAACTAAGTCGCCGATGATATTAAAGACACAAGCAATAGCGACAAAAATCAGCGGTGCGACAGAGTTTCCCAATCCTCTGAATATGGCCGAAAACGCGTTATAGCCCGTAATGAACAGAATGCCCAAAACGCAGATATCCGCATAAGCTTTTGTTTCTTGGAATGCGTGTTCCGGCACTTGCATCAGTTTTAAAATAACAGGCATGGCGATCAACATGATCAAAGTCAAAAGAACGGCGCAAATTAAGAACAGGAACAAACTTGTCCCGATGCAACGTTTTAATTTTTCCTGATTTCCCGCTCCGACATACTGACCGATCAAAACGGTGGATCCGGTTGTCAGACCGGAGATCAGGTTTAAAATAAACATCATGATACAGCTGCCGTTTGCGACTGCTGCAACAGAAATACTGCCGTTGCCAAACCGTCCGACCACGAACAGATCGACCGTGTTGTACAAAGCCTGTAACAGATAGGCCAACAAAAACGGGAACGAAAAATACCACAAATTGGCCAAAGCGTTCCCGCGTGTTAAATCCTGTTGTCCGGCAATTCTCATGTTTTTAAGCCTTCGAGAGTTCTTTTGATCTTTTTTCGGCCGCGAGGACAGCTTGTTTTAACAAAGGTTCAAAGCCCGTTGTCGGATTCATCAAAATATCCAAAGCCGCCGCTGTCGTTCCGTTGGGCGTTGTGACGTTTTGTCTTAATTTTTCAGGGGTTTCGAAACTTTCTTTCATCAGTTTTGCGGATCCGGTAACGGTTTTTATTGCCAGCTTTTCCGCTGTTTCATCGCTTAATCCGGCCGCTTTGGCCGCTTTGGCCAAAGCTTCCGTTAAATAAAAAACATACGCGGGGCCGCTTCCGGAAACCGCCGTCACGGTATCAATCTGATCTTCGTTTTCCAACCAGATAACGTCGCCGCAAGCCTTTAAAACGGAATCGATTTGTTCTTTTTGATCAGGAACGGCTTCTTTTGAAGCGATGACGGCCGTAATGCCTGCGCCGATCGCGGCGGGCGTATTGGGCATGGCACGGAAAACAACGGTTTGAGAGCCGAGTTTTTCTTTAAACCATTGGATTTGCCGTCCGGCAATAATGGATAAAACAGCCGCCCCCTTATCGGTAAAAGGTTTAACGGTATCAATCACCTGTTCAATCAAAAAAGGCTTAACGGCCAGAAGAACGATGTCCGGATTAAAATCCGTTAGTTCCAAAGCTGAAGCGGCGCAAAGAATCCCTTTTTGTTTTAAATCTTCTCTGATCGTTTCGTTCGGTTCCGCGACGCGGATCAGTTGACTTTGAACACCTTTTTTAAGCAATCCGTTTAAAACGGCTCCGCCCATTTTTCCGCAACCGATGAGCAAAACGGAATAAGATTTTGACATCACAGACTCCTTCCACGTAACAAAATTTTTTTTAAAATAAGACGATATCCGCTTTTTTTAAAGAAAAACATTTGAGCAAGCGGACGGTTTTGGCTTATAAAGGAAAAAGCTGAAAAATTAATGAGGGTGCTATGTATGTCATTACAGGCGGAGCCGGCTTTTTAGGATCGAACCTTGCGGCCGGAATAGAAGAACGGGGATTAGGCGAAATTACGGTTGTTGACCGTTTTCAGACAGACGACAGATGGCGCAACATCGCGAAACGTTCTTTGCGAGATGTTATTTTCCCCGAA
Source organism: uncultured Alphaproteobacteria bacterium (assembly GCA_944391535.1). Lineage (GTDB taxonomy): Bacteria > Pseudomonadota > Alphaproteobacteria > CAAGCB01 > CAG-977 > UBA11549. The sequence goes on along the minus strand of CALXTY010000006.1, from coordinate 1,428 downwards.
AAAATATTTGATTATCTGGATGCGCATGCGGGTCGAATAGATGCCGTTTTGCATATCAACTATACGGGGTTTTCGGATGAAAACAATGTTGATGCCCTGATCGACGACCGGATTCACTTAACGTGGCGCTTGTGGTCGTGGTGTTCTCATCATCAGGTGCCGTTCATTTACGATTCGACGGCCGGTGTTTACGGTGACGGTTCTTTGGGATTTAAAGATGATGATTCTGCGGAAGAATTGTTAAAATTAAAACCGTTATCGGCGGCGGCCTGGACGAAACTGTTTTTAGATCGCAAGATCATCGACACGATTAATCGCGGCGAAACCGTTCCGCCTCAATGGATCGGGTTACGTTGCTTTAATTTATACGGTCCGAACGAATATCACAATACGCGTCATCAAAGCGTCATTCCCAGAATTTACAACGCCGCGAAGAACGGCAAGCTGTTCCCGTTGTTTAAGTCGGAGAATTCGGCCTACAAAGACGGCGAACAGATGCGCGATTTTATGTGGATAGAAGATACGGTCGACGTCATTTTATGGCTGATGCAGCATCCCGAAATCAGCGGATTGTTTAATATCGGGACGGGACAGGCAAGAACGTATGCCGATGTTTTGTGCGCCGTTTATGCCGCTTTGGGTGAAAAGCCGGAAATGGATTTTATGGAATTGCCGGCGGAAATAAAAGGACAATATCAGTATTTCACACAGGCCGATATACAGAAACTCAGAGCGGCGGGCTATACGAAGCCGTTTACGTCACTGGAAGACGGCGTCGCGAAATACGTGAAGGAATATCTGGAAACAGCCGATCCGTACAGATAGCAGAGGCAGAAGATGACATATCAGGGAATACCTTTTCCGAATATAGATCCCGTAGCCGTTCATATTGGTAATTTCGGTTTGCGTTGGTATTCATTAGCCTATTTGGCGGGAATTATGCTTGCGTGGTTTTTGGCGCGTCGGATGGTTAAACGATATCCGAATCCGGTAACGGACGTTATGGTTGACGATGTTATTTTTTGGGCGACCGTAGGGCTGATCACCGGAGGCAGACTGGGGTACGTTTTATTTTATAACTTCGGTTACTATCTTGAAAATCCGTTGCAGATTTTTGCTTTGTGGAAAGGCGGCATGTCATTTCACGGCGGTTTGATCGGTGTGGTGACGGCGGTTTATTTATATGCGCGCAGCGTAAAAGTCGCTTTTTTTCAATTTACGGACATTTTAGCTTGCGTTACGCCGATCGGCTTGTTTTTCGGTCGATTGGCGAATTTCGCCAATTCCGAATTGTACGGTCGTGTCACCGTTTCCGTTCCGTGGGCTATGATCTTTCCGAACGGCGGGCCTTTGCCGCGTCACCCGAGCCAGCTTTATGAAGCAAGCTTTGAAGGTTTGCTGCTGTTTTGCATTTTGTATTTTTTATGG
>CALXTY010000005.1 GCA_944391535.1 uncultured Alphaproteobacteria bacterium | reverse complement strand
CAATATCAACAGTTCGTCAAGTCAGGTCGGAACCTTAACGATCACTGGCACAGGCACAAGCACGTTAAGCGGAAATGTGTACGTGTCTGAAATGAGTTTAACAAATAATGGAACGGCCATATTTTCCGGCGTGTCTTCTAAAATTAATAATGTTTTTTTAAATGACGGTACAATGGTCGTTAATAACGGTCAGTTGTCTGTGGCAAAGATATCTTCAAGTGTGGCTAAGATCTATGGGACGGGAACTTTGTTGCTGGATAATGGTTATATTGATTCGACCGGCGGGAATAAATTAGCTCATTTAATTGTTGGCAGTGGAACGGTTAATCTGTCGTATGGTAGTCAGGATGTAAATATCGGTTCTGTGATATTTCAGTCAACGACGGGGGGAACTGTGGTCGTAACCGGTTCCGGAAATGACGTTGTTCTGGATTCCTTTAAAGCAACCTCCTTAAACAATAAACTGAATATAAATAACGGAGCTACATTGGATGTGACGGATATAACGGCATATGCCATTAACACGTCAGGTTCTCAAAATGGCACCATAAATGTATCTAATTCCGGAGTTTTCAACGGTGAGGTTAATTTAGCCAACTTAAATATTTTGGACGGCGCCAGTATTACATTCGGTTCGGGATTTAAAATGAACGGTTCTTTGAATATGCAAAGAGCCGCAAACATCAATATCAGCAATAAGACATACTTATCATATCTTGGAGGGATATTTTCAAACGGGCTTGTCGACGATCGAACCTATACTTTAATGTCCGGGACATGGACCGGGAATGGTGGGGCGATCTATGGCGTGGAAGGGGAATCTTCTGCCGGAGCAACAACGGGAACTTTTCAAAATGGGATTTTTCAAAATGCGGCAGGTGGTATTCTAATCGGTCAACAAGACCCGAATGCTCCTTTAACAATAAATTTTAATGGAGGAGTCCTTTGGGATTATTCGGCTTATCTGAGCTCTTTACCAAGCGGAGGAAGTGTCGTCTTATCTAACGGAGAAACGGCTTATAATAATACACTGTATGGAGATATTTCAATTAGTGGCGGTATTTTGCAAGGTCAGATCGATATCCGTAAAGGAAATTCTCAGTCGATTTTCTATTCAAAAGACAGTAAAGGAGAAACAAAAGAGTACAGTGTCAGTTCATCAGGAAATATCAATGTTTCCGGCGGTGTGTTGAATTTTACCGATGATCGTTCTCAAATTTTGATGTATGGGCAAAATACCGGAAGTATCAATATCTCCGGCGGACAATGGAACGTAAATAGTAATGCTCTTGTGTCGGGAGAAGGCAACGACATCAATATCATCGGGGGACAATTCTCGATTGCTCAAGGAAAAACATTAACTTTGAGTGCTAAATCCGGAACAATGCAAGCGCCGTCTTCCACATTTTCAATTGACGGCCAGGGAACATTGAATTTGCAGTTTGATTCTTTTTCCATCGCTTCAACTATCAACTGGACGGATGGTATTCTGAAACAAACGGGCGGAACTCTGAATATTAATGCGCCCGTAACGGTTCATGCGTATAATATGGACGGAGCCAATGCTTCTTTGGTTATTTCCGGCGTCTTGTCCATTACCAATAATCTTATGATGAATGGTAACCTTTCCGGATCCGGTGAGTTGAAATTATCGGAAACAGCCAGCGCTACAGTTGGCACTTTAACGGGTTTCGGAACCATTTCGGTGGGACGCGGAGAAGTTACCTTTATTAAAGGCAATGATACAAACGATCTTTCTTTATCTGTTCTCAACGGTGCTTCAGGCAATGCCGGTGAAAATGTCGGCACGATTAATATAAATGCGCGACTGGTTGTGGATACGGTTAATCTGGGAAATTCAACGTTGAATTTGAACAGGGAATTGGTCGTTAATAACTTGAACTTTGATAATGGGCGAGTTGTTTTTTTGACGGATCAAACGCCATTGACGTTGACAAATTCGACGACAATATGGAATACCTCGCAAATCATTACTGATCCGGCTGTCGTTCCAAACGCCACCGACGGGGTGTTGACGATTAAAGACGGTATGACGTTGAGTTTCGCTGATCAGGAAGGCGCAACGGAGCATTTCGAAAGTCCCAATTTGACGGTGAACGTTGAAAACGGAGCTCAAGTTGTTTTTTCTGCGGCTGAAACTTCGTTCGGATCATTAAAAATGACACAAGGATCCGCTTCGGTTAAAAGCGGTATCTTGAATGTCGGAATCGGCGTTCTGGGAGATCAAACGGCAGCTACCGGTAATTTGAATGTGGATGCCGGAGCGGTTTCGAATTTTGAAACATTGACGGCCAATAAAGGATCGACTTTAACTGTTGACGGGACATTGAATGTCGAAAATTTAATTATGAACGGTTCTGTCGAACAATGGGCGACATTAACCGGATCCGGATCCGTCAAAATAACGGATTCGGCATTGTTCGAAGGACGTATTACGAATTTACAAAATCTGCAAATCGTCGGGCAAAGTTCTGATGAGGCTGTCGCTAATTTTAACGGATCGACCGGGTATCCCGACGCAATCGGAACAATGGAAGTCGTTTATGGAACTGTGAACTTAAACAAAGGATCTTTGACATTAGATTCTTTATCACTGGATCATGGAACGGTCTTGTTGAACGGAGAAGATGTCGTTTTGGCTTTAAAACAGTCTCCCAGTGAAGACAGCGGTATTACCGGAGAGGGAAATTCCATTTCCGGAATCGGTACGTTGGAATTACTGAATGATACAAGTATTAGCTTCGGTGGCGGCAATCAGGGCAGTATTAAATATCTGGGAGGATTGAAAATCGGTACGGGAACTGCGACGATTACCGCTGATACGACATTGGGGAGTGTTCAATTCAGTTCGTCTCAGGGCGGAATATTGCAAATTAATACAGGAGCCGCACTACAGCTCAGCGATGAAAACGGAGGCTGTTCCAGAAATGATAATTGTCGGATTACAACTAATGCCGGTAATATCGTTCAAGGAGAGGGAACTTTGAATCTGCTCAACGGAGACGGTTCCGTTTTCGCAGGACAGGTTAATCTGAATGAGTTGATTTTAGGAAAATCCGCCGGTACGATCTCTTTTAATTATGCGGGACAATCCAATCTGAATACCTTCACCGTCAATAGCGGCGGAGCCAATGTTGTCGTGAATAACGGTATTCTAGTCGTTCAAAACACTTTCGGTAACGAAAATACCAATGTTTACGGAACGGGAACGCTATTTGTGAATAACGGGACGTTTAAAAATGCGTCGGGACAATTGTTGGCAAATCTGATAGTCGGCTCGGGTACGGTTAATGTCGGTTCGGCAAATATTGGAAACATTAGTTTTAATTCGGATACCGAAGGTGTTTTAAATTTGTCGCAAAATTTAACAGTCAGCGGCAATATCACAGTGAATGCAGGCAATGCAATTAAGGGATCTAAATTGATATTATCAGGAACAGCCGGAATTGGGAATTTTAATGCCGGTCTGGACGCATTGGATAATTTAAATTTGGAAAATGGCGCTACGGCGCATATTAATGTCTCAACTCAAGTCGGTTCAGGCGGAGCCGGTTTGGTGATGAATGATAATGCAAAAGTGGTTATTGCTTCCGGCGCAGAACTCTCGGTGAAAAATAGTACATTAGGAAAGGACGCTTCTTCTGTTATTACCGGAGACGGAACACTTGATTTAACGGGCGTGACCGTAAACAGTATTCTGGATAATTTGAATAATTTGTCTACCTCTGGGGGAGTGTCGACGACAACATCGGCTTCGACAATCTCAAATTCCGTAACAATCGCGGATGGGACAACTCTGAATTTTGCCGGAGGGAGCGTTAATAATGCGACATACGTCAACGGAACATTAAATATCACCGATAATACAAAGCTGTTTGAAATCATATTTGATGAAAACGGAGGCACTTTAGGGATTAATGACGGCACAATATTGACGGTAAATAAAAATATAACTCTGAAATCAAATGATGTTTTAACAGGAACCGGAACGTTGTTTCTTGATGGAAGCTCGTCCGGTGTCTTTGCAATGAATACGGCTTTTGACGGCACAATAAAAATCGGTTCGGGAACGGCCTATATTCAAACAAATGCTGCAATCGGCGCAATAGGATTTGCTGATAATACGGGCGGTGTGCTTGATATCGCCGATAATAACATTTTAACGGTCGGGACGATTGTCACCGACGGAGTGAATAAAATTACCGGAAACGGAACATTAAATTTAACCGGTCAAGGGTCTTCGTTTAAAGCTCCGATTGACAATCTCGGCACATTAATGGTTTCTAACGGCGGAACGGCCGAATTCTATAACAATATTAACATCGGAACCTTGGCGTTCAGCAACGGCGGAGAAGTCAATCTGATTTCCGGCATGACGATGAATGTCAATTCCATGACGCAAAGCGGAACAAACGGAATTGTTTACGGAGAAGGTTCTTTTGTCGCCGGATCCGGGAATGTCGCGTTTTCCACGGGAAATAAAAATTTGGCCGCCGCAACGATCGGAACGGGTGTCTTGAACTTTATCGGAGATTCCAAGATCGGTTCTTTGACATATTCTTCGGTCGAAGGAACGATTAATATCGAAGATAACGTGACGGTTGTTATCGGATCCGATTTTTCGGGAATCGGCAAGTTGACCGGTGCCGCAACGTCTCGTCTGCAATTGGAAGGGCAAGCCAGCGCGACATTTGACAAAGCGAATGAATATAAAGGAACGATCAGTGCCGGAAACGGATCTTTGACGTTTTTGTCGGATACGAATTTTAAGTCTTTGATTCTTAATTCCGCTTATGCAAGATTTTATCGTCAGTCTTTTATTGATGAAGTTTGGATTACGGACGGATTTGCAGAATTTGATCAGGTGGCGGACGTTAAATCCATAACGATTTCGGATAAAGGAGCTGTTTACTTTAAAGATACGGCGAACTTGGGAGCCTTAAACATCGGCGCCGGAACCGCGATTTTTGAAAAGAATGCCACTTTGGGTAATGGCAGCATCGCCAGCGGCGGCAAGCTTGATATCGACGTCAATACATTGACGTTTAATGTCGGAAACTTTTCTTTTAACGATAATTCCAACTTTATGATGCGCATTTCCCGCGAAGCCACTGACGAGATGGGAAATGTCAATGCGACCGGATATGGAAAGTTGGTCTTTAACGGAGGAACTTTAAATATCGGCAATAATGTCAAGTTGGATATAACGATTGATTACGGTTTGCAAACGGCGGAAAGCGGATCCGTCTTTCAGTTGGTGGAAGGAAGCAAAACAGGGTTCTTTGTTTTTGAAAACAATCGTTATGATTTAAAAGAAGAAACGTGTTCTTCAGGAACCGGTATCTGCTATCGCTTAACACAAACTTCTACGGGCGGTCAGGTTGCACAGGAAGAAGCGGGAAATCAAAATCAAGTCAATACGGCGACCGCTTTCTTGGACGGAGAATTGTTCGATTACGGCACAAAAGCGTTTGAAGTCGCCGAACATTTAGATGCTTTGTCTCAGAAAAAAGGGGGGCATTCCGATTACTTAAAGGCTTTGACGGCTGTTTCACCTGATGTGACCGGAGCCATGACACGTCAACCGATCGCTTTGCATTCCAAGGTAACAAATACGGTTTCTTCAAGATTGAACGGTTTGATGGGAAATATGGGCAGTTCTTCAAGAACGTATCGAGAAATACAACAAATGTACGGACGTTCGGGCGGTTCGCCGTATAATTCCAGATTCATGCGTGCTCAAGATTACTATCGCCGCGCAGGATACTATGATCAAGACGATCAGCCGACGCCCAGACCGCGTCCCGCTTATCGTCGTCGTGTCGATCCCGACAGTCAGGAAGCGGTTGAAACGACGGCCGAACGCAAAAGATGGGCAAAAAGAAGAACTTCTTATTCCCAACCGAAAAATTTCGGTTTATGGGCACAAGCTTTTTATAACACGGCGGATTATATGTCTGTCAGCAAGCCAGAAGGCTTTTCCGGTGATACAACGGGAATAGCTATCGGTGCCGATATGCAACTGTTTGATGTTTTCGCTTTAGGGATCGGGTATGCATCAACAACGACAACTTTAGACAGTTTGCAACGCTCTACCGATATTTCGGGCGATTCTTTCTTCTTGTACGGAATGTATAAACCTTCCGATTGGTTTGTCAGTTCTGTTTTGAATATGACTTCCATGACTTATGATGAAACGAAAGACTTATCCGGTTTGACATTGTCAGACAGTTATGACGGATCATCTTTCGGAGCGTCGATTATGTTCGGTAAGGACTTGAAAACATGGACGCCTGCCGTCGGATTGCGTTATGTTTCCGCCGGACGTGACGCCCATAAAGACGAAGTCGGACAAGATATCTCGAGTGTTTCGACATCAGCCTTGACCTTTGTCGCCGAAGGGCGTTTCAGCCGTGATTTCGCAAAAACGAATAATTCGTTGTGGCACAGCGAGCTTTCCGCCGCGTTGACGTATGATTTTTCCGCTTCCGGAGAAGATGCCGTCGTGAACCTGCCAAACGGCAGTTCTTACACCGTCGTCGGGGACGATTTCGATCCGTTGGGTGTTGAATTAGGAGCTTCTATCGCATACCTGTTGGGTGATCATGTTGATATTTCGGCCGGATATAATTTGGAATGGAGACCTGATTATATGTCACATTCCTTAACGGCAATGTTCAGATATTCTTTCTAAAGGAAAAGCCCCGCTTTATCGGGGCTTTTTTCTTTGATAAAAAGAAACGGTCGTTTTTTCGGACAATTTACTGATTTTTTTTAAAGAAAAATCATTTTTAAAACGGTTGAATTCAAAATTTTTTCCTCCGTTAAAACGAATGCTTTCCGTTGTTAAAACGATCCGGTCGACATAACCGTGTTCCAAAAAGAAAGAATAAGTTTCCGCTCCGCCCAACAGTGTCGGAGAGGTTAAATGTTTTGTTTCTAAAATTCGGTTGAGCTCCGGCAACGTCGAAAAGTAAATTTTATTGTCCGTATTTTCTTTTTTTTCATGTGTCAGGATCAATAAAGGCTTTGAGGTTAATTTATCTTGAAACTCCTCAGCTGTTTTGCGTCCGCATATAAAGCAATCGCACGCTTTGCTGTTCAGAAAAGAACGCAAATTCTTTTTATCTTCCGGACTGGAAAAGTTACCGTTTCCTGTTTCATCGGCGATAAAACCGTTTTGAGAAATTGCGGCAAAAAGTGTTATTTGCATGACAGCACCGATAACAAAGGCGTGTAAAGATCGTCTTCCGGATCGATTTTGAAGTCTTTCATGGAAGCGTTTTCATTAAACACGATTTTATCCCATCCGCGCAAGATGACAATCGGCGTGCATTCGTCCGATTCGCCCATCAATAAAACGGCCATGGCCGCCAGAGCGTCAATCTGATCGACTTGAGTTAAAGCCAGCTCGCGACCGAACAGATCTTTTTGCCCGCGCAAATCCTTTAACGGCTCCACCCCCGCAAGACCGGTCGAAATGCCCGTAACGCCGTAACGCAACGGTGTCGTGTGGCTGTCGGTGGAAACAACGCCCAAATCTTTTATATGGTTCTTTTGGCACAGAAAGGTTCTGATTTCACGACAAAGCTTATCGGTTTCTTTCGGCCACATGATATAATAGCCCTCAGCATTGCTGGCATCAATGCCGGCCGCCGGTATCAAGACATTGTCGGTGACCGTTAAATTGACGTTAAATCCGTTGGTATGCTTGTAAGACAGATAACGATCCGCTTCCTGATGAATCAATTCGGTTTTATCCGTTCCTTCGCAAGGGACGCAACGCCCTTGATGGATTCCCAGAATTTTTGACGTAATAAAGACGATGTCTTTTTCCTGCAAAGCGGGCAGAGAATCCAAGATATCAAAAATATCGTCTTTCGGAGGGTGAACCAAACGGGTGCGGATCGGTAAAAATTCAAAAGTCATGGAATGAGAGTCTCCGATAAAACGAAGGCAGTATAGCACAAACGGATTTCCGTGTCTTGAAGGAATATCGTCTTTTTCACGAATTGACCAAAAAAGAAACGAATCTTAAGCTGTTGATGAAAGGAATAAAATGATCCGCTTTTCTGAAATAATTTCATCAGACCAAATTAAGCTGTTTAAAGTGGTTTGCATAAACAGCTTTAATTCCTGTTATTTGATTTCTTTGTTGATTTTATCGTTATTCTCCCGTCAGATCGCCGTGTTGTTCGCACCTGATTATTATGTTTATTTTTATGTTTTGTTGCCGGTTGTCAACGGCGGGTTAAGTATGTTGGTTGTCGCGTTGTTCTTCAGTTTGATTAAGCATAAGGTGGCTCCTTCGCGTTACCAAAACAAAAATAAAGTCCTGATCGTTTCTTTTTTGACGGGAGTTTTGACGATTTACGCCGCAGGGTCTCAGATTGTCGCTTTGGGCGTTTTCTTGACCGTGATGTATGTGACAATCCTTAATTTACGCAATTTTATGCGAAAACTATGGGTGTATCTGGCTCCCGATAAGATCTTGACGAAAGAGGATATGCTGAATTTTTCGTCTTTTTTTGTTTCTCTGATTACGGCTTTTATCGTTTTGAATTTGACTGTTTCTTTTGTTCACGACTTTTTCGGAGCAGGGCAGGCGTTTAATTTTAAACCCGGAATCGAAGGGATTCTTGACGCCGTTTATTTTACGTTCATTTGCGTGACAACAGTCGGATTCGGCGATATCGTTCCGTTGACCCCTTTCGCCAAAATCATCGTGTCATTTGAATGTATCAGCAGTTACATTATGTTGGCGTTGTTTATCGGCGTGATTAATCGCGGCATTACAAAAGCAAAACAATGATCATTTTAAAACTTTTGACAGAAAAGCCTTTAAACGCGGACTTTGCGGATTATAAAAAATCTCCTGCGGCGTGTTTTCTTCGCAAATGACTTTTTCATCAAAAAACATCACGCGGTTGGCGACTTCGCGAGCAAAGCCCATCTCATGCGTGACCAACACCATTGTCATGCCTTTTTCGGCCAGACGGCGAACCAATTCCAAAACTTCTCCGACCATTTCGGGATCCAAAGCCGAAGTCGGTTCGTCAAACAACATCACATCGGGATTCATCGCCAAAGCTCTGGCAATCGCAATCCGTTGGCGTTGACCGCCGGACAGCATCGCCGGATAAACGTCCGCTTTGTCGGGCAGGCCGACCTCTTTTAATAATTGATCGGCGCGTTCATCGGCTTCTCCTTTTGTCATCAAGTTCAATTTGACAGGTGCTAACGTGATATTTTGACGCACGGTCATATGCGCAAACAAATTGAATTGTTGAAAAACCATGCCGATTTTTCGCCGGATCATGTTCAAATCCGTTTTTTTATCGGTTAAGTCCGTTCCTTCAAACAAGATGTTTCCGCTTGTCGGCGTTTCCAACCCGTTCAGCATACGCAAAAAAGTCGATTTGCCGCACCCCGAAGGACCGATGATCGCAATAACGTCACCTTTTTTGACGCAAGTCGAAATATTGTTCAGGATCAAAGATTGTCCGTACGATTTACTGACGTTACGGACGTCTAAAATGATTTTCGGATCAGCGTTCATTTCTTTTCAGCCTCTTTTCCAATTTCGACACTCCCGCCGTTAAGAACATAACCAAAATCAAATAAATAAAAGCAACGGCGAATAACGGCAGAAAAGCGTCATACGTAATACTGCGAATGATATCTCCGCCCCGAGTTAAATCCATCAGGCCGATATAGCCGCAAATGGACGTTTCTTTTAACAGAACGATAAATTCGTTTGCCAAAGCGGGCAGAACGTTTTTAAACGCTTGCGGCAAGATGATAAAGCGCATGGTCTGGGAAAAGTTCAACCCCAGACTGCGGCCGGCTTCGTTTTGCCCGTGATCAACCGACAGAATGCCGGATCGGATAATTTCGGCGACATAAGCGGCGGAATTAAGGCCGAACGCCAAAACGGCGACAAGGATTTTATTGACGTTCGTTGTTGAAAAGATAACGTAGTACATAATCAGCAATTGGATCATGGCGGGCGTTGCGCGAATCACCGTCAAATAAAGGCGGCACACGAGATTTAAGAACGGAAAGGAAGCGTTTTTATCATGGGAAACGCGAATAATGGCGATAATCGATCCCAAAGCGATCCCGATTAAAACCGACAAAGCCGTAATCAAAAGGGTGTGCCCCAGTCCGATTGTCAGGTATTTCCAACGGGCGTCCGTAATAAAGTCGTTTTGAAAACGTTGGGCAAAAGAAACAGCCGTATCCGTTTGTTGTGTTTTTTCTCGGACGATGACGACTTGTTTTGACGCCGTATAGCTGTTTGTAAAATCAACGTTTTTCAATCTGTCGGGCGTAACGCTCATGCCCGCTATGCCCAGATCGGCTTTTCCGGACTGGACGGCATTGATAATCGCGTCAAATTCCATATCTTCGACAATCAGCTTTTTGCCCAAGCGATGAGCGATTGTTTTTGCCAAATCCATATCTATTCCGACAATTTGCGCTTCTTTGTAATATTCGTAAGGCGGAAAAGTCGCACTGGTCGCGACAATCAAAGTGCCGTTCGGATATTTTTCGTTTAAAGAAAGTTTTAAAGGAAACTGTCCTTTGTTTTCACCGATATAATTCTGAACGATACGATCCATTGTTCCGTCCGCTTTGAGTTCGGATAAGATGCCGTTGATTTGATTTTTTAAAGCTTTGTTTTTTTTCGACAAGGCGATGGCGTATTTTTCTTTGGCAAATTCTCGTTCAAGAATTTTCAAGCCCGTGTTTTTTTGAACGAAAGTCAACGCCGGTTGTTCGTCAATGACGACGGCGTCTATTTTTTCATTCATCAAAGACTGGACGGCATCGTTGGCTTTGTTGTAGCGTTCGATCCGCACTTCATCAATGTCCGACACCATGATGTCTCCGGTCGTGCCGAGTTGCACCCCGATGATCTTATCTTTCAATTCTGAAGGAAATCCCTGCGCAAAAGCCAAAGTCGGCATCAGAGAGCAGAAGATAAAAAGGAAAAAGAATTTTTTCATTTTCTTTTCTTTCTTTAAAATCAAAAAATCCGCTTTCTTTCTAAAACAACCCGTTCTTTTATGCAATGACAATTCTGTTTATATTGCATATCGGAAATATCCGTTTAAACTGGTAAAAAAAGTTTGTCGGGAGAACAAAATGCAATCTTTAAAAGAACTTTACAGAATCGGTATGGGACCTTCAAGCAGTCATACAATGGCGCCGAGAAGGGCGGCTCAACGCTTTTTTGAAAAAAATCCGCAAGCGGCTTCTTATCAGGTCACGCTGTACGGCAGTCTGGCGGCAACGGGAAAAGGACATTTTACGGATAAAGCGATCCTTGATATTTTGGGAGAAGATAAAACCGAAATCATTTGGAAAAAAGAGGTCGTCCTGCCGTTTCACACAAACGCGATGCAGTTTGAGGCTTTTGATGACAAGCATCATTTGACGGATACGTGGACAGCTTACAGCGTCGGCGGGGGCGCTTTGCGCGAAGAAGGAGAACCGCCTGCCAAAGAAGTCTATTCGTTTAAAACATTTGCGGAAATCGTTCATTGGGCGGAAACGCAAGGCCGTCCGATCTGGACGATCGTCTTTGACAACGAAGGAGAAGAAATACGGGACTATCTGACAACCGTTTGGGATCAAATGCAGCAGTCCGTTAAAAACGGTTTGGAACATGAAGACGTTTTGCCGGGCGGGCTTCGTCTGGCAAGAAAGGCGTATTCCTTTTATAAAAAAGCTTCCGCTCAAAGACCGGATCTGGCGCGAACGGGGCTGTTGTCCGCGTATTCTCTGGCGGTCAGCGAAGAAAACGCGGGCAGGGGAATCGTTGTCACGGCTCCGACTTGCGGTTCGTGCGGCGTTGTCGCAGGCGTTCTGTACTACCTGAAACATCATCAGGACTTTACGGATCGAGAAATCATTAACGCTCTGGCCACCGCGGGTCTGGTCGGCAATATCGTCAAGCAAAACGCTTCGATCTCGGGCGCCGAAGTCGGTTGTCAGGGCGAAGTCGGCGTGGCGTGCGCCATGGCTTCGGCCGCGGCGGCGCAGCTGTTCGGCGGAACAATCTCTCAAATCGAATACGCCGCCGAAATCGGTCTGGAACACTTCCTCGGATTGACTTGCGATCCCGTCATGGGACTGGTTCAAATCCCGTGCATCGAACGAAACGCCATCGCCGCCAATCGTGCCGTCGCCGCGGCGGAATACGCGCTGTATACGGACGGACAACACCGCGTTTCTTTCGATAATGTCGTGACGGCCATGAAAAAAACGGGACACGATTTACCCGCCTTGTATAAAGAAACGGCCGAAGGCGGATTGGCAACCATTGTCGATCAATAAAAAAATTCTTGACTTGAAGTTAACTTTAACAAATAGACTTTCAATATAACCGAAAGACGGTATGCTTTAATGTCATTGTGAAAGGATAAAACATGGGACGGGAACTTGTTTTCAATTATCGTAAAAGTTACGGTTTTTTGTTGTTCGGAACTCTGGCCGTTCTGTTGGCCGTTTTGTTGGTTCTGCCGTTGATTTTATGCCCGTGTTGTTGGAACTGGATCTGGTTTAAACATTGGTGGTTTTTGTATGTTTTTCCGATTGTTATGGGCGTTGTTTTATTAGCGGTCGGTTTTTCCAATTTATCTTTTTGGTTTTTCCACATTTGTAAAAGGCCTTATTTGGTTATTGATGACGAAATGATCCGGATCGATGCGGAAACGGATATCAAGATTGCCGATGTGGTTTCAATCGCCGAAAAAAGCTTTTTGGGCTGTAAGATGCTGTGTCTGGAAATTCAAAATCCGCAGGCGTATAAATTGTCTTGGCGTTTTAAGGCGGACAGAATTTTTCATAAGAAGTATCAGGCTTTCATCTGCCCGGAACTGATTCAAAAAGATCAAAAACAGGTTTGTCTGGATTGGTTTAAAAACAGATATGCTTCTTAAAGAAAAACAGCGAAGAAAAAATCTTCGCTGTTTTTTTTATGTTACTTCATTACGATATCACAAGAGCCTGTTCCGTCTGAAGCCCATGATTTACCATGGTAGGGTTCTTTTGCGAAACAACCGCAATCCGATCCTGCGGAACAAGGCAAACATTGCGCGCCGGAAAGATAGTTACCGGCGGAACAGGTTTTTTGTTCACAACCGCCTTTACCGTTTGCAACGTATCCGAGTTTGTAATTGACGCAACCGCAGTCTTCTCCTTTGGCACAAGGCGTTGTCTGGCAGGTTGTCGTGTTAAGTCTGTTACCGGGAGCCGGCGTTAAAGACATTCCTGCCGGACAACCGCAGGATCCGCTGCCGTTTGATACGGACGGCGAACCGTAGGTGTCATTACAACCGCAGTCTTCTCCGGACGGACAGTTAATGCATTTGCCGTTGTAAATGGTTTGTCCCGCCGGACAAATCAGCTCTTTACAACCGCCTTTGCCATCGGCGACATAATCGGATCCGTAACGATTGACGCAACCGCAATCTTCACCTTCGGCACAAGGAACGCCTTTGCAAGCCGTATAATCCGCTTTATTTCCCGGAGCCGGCGTGAAATAGAAATTTTCCTGACAACCGCAAGATCCGCTGCCGTTGGATACGGACATTGATGAAGCATAGGTTTCTTTACACCCGCAATCCTCTCCTTTGGGGCAGTTTGAACACATATTGCCGTTGATGTATTGCCCCGCGGGACAATGATCCGTACATTTGCCAGAACCGGCATCAAAGACATAGCCGTCTTCGCAAGACAGGCATTGGGTCATATTACAAGCCTTGCAACCCTTGCCATATTGCGTTGAACAAGTCATACAAGCAGTACCTGAAGTTATTCTGTAACCCGGTTTGCATTCAAATCCCGGAGCGTTACAGGTATAATCGTTCCAATGGCAAGAAGAATTTGCTTCAGAAAAAATGATGTTCCAAGATTTTCCTGTGCAAGTCGCATTGGCCGGACAGGCGATGCAACCGGAGCCAAAAGCGGAATAATATTGCCCCAGCGGACAAATACCGTCGTATTTACAACCGCCTTTACCGTCGGCGACATAATCGGATCCGTAACGGTTTTTGCAACCGCAATCTTCTCCTTCTTCGCAAGGAATGGATTTACAGGCGGTGTTATCGGCACGGTTCCCCGGTTGAGCCGTCAGGGTTGTTCCCGAAGGGCAGCCGCAACTGCCGTATCCGTTGGATACGACAGGGCTACCAAAAAGGCTGTTACCATAAGTGGCAAAACAACCGCAATCCTGACCTTTTGGACAAGGGGAACAAGAACAGGAATCTTGGCTGAAATATTGTCCCGCAGGACAAGGGGTTTCTTTACAAAGAATTTTGGCTTTTGCGCCTTCTGTTTTTAAATTTGACACGGAATAAAGATTGCTTTTACCGCGTCCTAATTTAACAGCTTTGGCAAGAGTGATTGTTTCCTGACTAAAGTCCCCGAAACTTAAAGCGTTTGATATGTTCGGGACGAAGAAACAGAATATAAGAAACATAAATTTTATCATGATTTCCTCCTTAACAGAAAAAACAAGACCGCTAAGAAGCGGTCGGAGAGTTCAGAAATCATGCATTACAAAATGATCCTTTGACCTTTAAAGCATTCCAGAGCACAGGAATAACTTCTGAACATACGTCAAAGCTCCCCGACCCTTAAAAGAAATCGGGGATATATACCCTGCATAGCAAGTATGCAAAGGTTTACGGTGCTATATCGTCACCGTGTAATGCAACGAGAGCTTCTGACGGCTCCGTACCCGCAAAGGTACTGTATTTCGATACAAATACCGAAACATACACTGATGATAGCATAAACTTTTATTTCAGTCGATAAATTTTGACTCCGTCTGCGTCGCAGTCTTGGTAATAAGAATAAAGGGCTAAAAACTGAAAACTATTCTTCGGTTTTTTCTTTTTTACGAAACTGCATTTTGTATAATGCCGCGTATTCACCGTTTAAAGCCAACAATTCGTCATGTGAGCCTTTTTCTACGATTTTGCCTTCATTAATCACAACGATCATATCCGCATTTTGAACCGTGGAAAGACGATGAGCTATCACTAATACGGTACGGTTTTTCATTAAATTGTCGATTGCTTGTTGAACGATGGCTTCGGATTTGTTGTCCAAAGCCGAAGTTGCTTCGTCTAAAATGACAATCGGTGCGTTTTTCATAAAAGCGCGGGCGATGGCAATGCGTTGTTTTTGCCCCCCTGAAAGTAAGGATCCCCGTTCTCCGATATCCGTATCAAGACCTTTCGGCAATGCTGATATAAATTCTTCCAGACAAGCGCTTTTGACGGCATTGTGCAACTGTTCTTCGGTATAGTCCGTCAGACCTAATAAAATATTGTCCCGTATCGTTCCAGAAAACAGAAAATTATCTTGGAAAACAACAGCGATCTGATCTCTTAAAGAGTTTAAATCGTAATCCCTTAAAGAAATTCCGTCGATCAGAATATCCCCTTTCGTTACATCGTAAAAACGAGGCAAGAGATTAACAAAAGTTGTTTTTCCTCCTCCCGAATTACCGACAAAAGCGACCATTTTTCCAACAGGAATCTTTAAAGAAACATCCGTTAAAACAGGCTTGTTCGGCAAATAAGAAAAATGGACATTTCTATATTCTATTGACTGTCCGACCTTTTCCAATTTGACCGCGTTTTCTTTGTTACGTACGCAAGGAATTGAATCCAATAAAGCGAAAACGCGTTCCATGGCCAAAAAAGACATCTGAACGTTTGTCACGCTGGTTCCCATACCTTTGATCGGTGTGTAAAGCATTAACAACGCCGCAATAAAAGAAACAAAGTTCCCGCTGGTAATTTGATGATGGACGATCAAATAACTGCCCAACCAAATAACGCCGGCTATTCCCAAAGAAATGATAAAGTGTATCATCGGAGACAAAAGTCCGGTTTTTTTTACCATTTTTATGGCGATTTTGAATAAAGACTGCAGACTGGTGTTGAATTTGTTCATCTGGTAATCGTACAAATTATACGAAGAAACCACTCTGTTGCCGCCGAATGTTTCAATATAATGCGTTGAAATTAATCCGCCGGTCATAACTTGTTTTCCCATCAGATCTTTGATTTTTTTGCGTACGCGGGATAAAGGCAATAAAGCGCCAAACATAAAAAGCAATGCCACGATACTTAATTGCCACGAATTGTAAATCAGTACGCCGATTAATGAAATTGATGAAAATACGCGTGTTGTAAAAACTTTTAAATTCGAAAGCAGACCGCTGCAAGCCATTTCCGCGTCAGTGCCGAATTGAAATTGTACGGCTCCGGACGTTGACCGATCAAAATAGGCAGCATCCTGATGCAATAGTTTTTCAAACAATTTCCTTTTTAAGTCGCAGGTGATTTTTTGACCGACCCACGTGTTCAAATACACTGCGCCATAATTGCAAAAACTTTGAATCGCGCTGGCAACAACAATCAGTAAAGGCATAAAAGATGCGGCGGAAACCTGTTTTTCCACCAGAACAATATCCATATACGGTTTCAGAATCCAAGCCGTCAAAGCGTCAAAAGATCCTATGGGAATTGTGATTAAAACGGCTAATAAGGCTCTGCCTCTATACGGTTTGACGTAAGGATAAATGCGCGAATAATTACGCACCAGATTCATGGACTTGATTTTCGCGGTGATTTTCCCAAACATTTATATATCTTTTGAAAAACGCAAAAACGTTATTAAAAGGATAACTGGTGGGCACTACAGGGTTCGAACCTGTGACCCCTACCGTGTGAAGGTAATGCTCTACCACTGAGCTAAGTGCCCGACAAAGGATCGTTTTTCTTATAAACGTTTGTTGCTTTTACGTCAAGAACTGTTTATGTTAAATTAAAAGCTGAAAGGGAAAAAATATTTTCTGTTCAAAAAGCTGATCTTTTTGAAATTGATGTCATTCTGGATATGTCCGTTCAAATCAGAAAGTTTCATAATTGTTGATTTCATCATTTTTTTTTCAGATTTGAATATACATGAGGAAATTTTTTTTAACGAATCAATTTCAGATGAAAGTAAAGTTATTTTAACCGCGAAAAAATCAAAAAAGCAATGGCTTCTTTTCGCTCTCTTTTGAGAAAAAGCCATATTTAAAAAGACCCCGCATCTGTTCTGTTTACACTTTGTGTTGATCAATATTATCGCAGGATCGGACGAGCTTTGATGTTGAAGTTGAAACAAATCTGTCAGGCAAAAAAAAGTCCGAGAAATACGGTTGGGTGTCTTTGTCGAAAATAAGGAAGCGGTTGCTTTTTATCACAGTCTGAGCTTTTTCTGCCAAGAGCAAAAAAAAACAGTTGTTCTTTTGAAAAATTTCCACACATCTCTTGTGAAGACAAAACTTTAAAAAAGTTAATCTATAAATTTAGCGTTTTTATCTTCCTTTGTGACGGCACGAGAAGATAAAGAATATTTTTCAACATAAAAATCCAAAGGATTTTTTATGCGCTCATCCCGATTGGGATATCCGTGAGCCCGAAATCCCGCTTCAAATACGGCTCTCCAACGTTTAATCGTCGGATGTTCTTCTTCGGGCATATGTTCTATGGTGTCAAATTCAGCCAACCACAAACTGCCGTCAATCCGGTGAATAAAACGAATGTTGACCTCGGTTGTCAATCCTTCCGCCATGCGAGCCATATTGATTTCTTTTTCCGCTTCGAATTCGCCAAATGTCGCCGGACTGGAAAACCATTTCAGTAAACTGTTTTTATCATTCCAACGGGCTTGCATTTCATCAATGTCGGGAACAATCGTATGACGCAATAAAATATATTGTTTAATATGTTCTTCCATGATCAACATACTTGCCGGCCATAAAACAATTTGAGATTGAACGGGTTCAAGTTTGTAAAAGCGTTTGTCTATTGCCAATAACAAAGGCTCGGAACGCAATAAAGGGGTCAATAAATAAATGATAAACGTCAACATGATCGTTCCGCATAACAAAGCCGCCGATAATAAAGTCATAATACGGGATGTTTTTAAATAACGCCGTTCCGGCATGGCGCCGACGTGCACTTTTTCCGGATAAGCTCCCAGTTTGTCGTTCGAGCTCTCATCCACTTTGGAAAAAAGAAATTTAAAAATATTCATCAGCTTCCTCTGATCACGTTTTTTTTAAAATACGCCCTTTACTTTAAAAGGAGATTAAAATATTTTCTAATCTGTTTTTTTTATACCACACTTGAAAACAATGCCGAAATTAAAATATATCAGACAAAATGTTTTTCTTATCCTGTCCATTTTGACAATCGGTTTTCCTTTTGTCGGGTATAAGGTTTTGGGCGGTATCGTTATTTCCCGTTTGTATCATGACAGTTGGATTGCCGATGTGCTGGCGTTGCTTTTTATTGTTTGGGGGGTGATCGACTTTTTATTGAACGCCGTCAGCCTTCATGCCGTCAGTTGTCGGGGAAATCTGCACTATCCGGTGTGTCTGTTGTCCGTTGTTTCTAAAAAGCATCCCGTCTTGTCGAAATGGCGCGATTCCGGAGAAGCTTTGGATATCATGCTGTCTTTTATGATTGTCGCCGTTGTCGTCGGTCAAAATTTGTTTGTTTTTATGGACGGGGCTCAGATTAAATTGTGGAATGTCTGTACGGTTGTGAATGTTTTGGGAGCAGGTATCGCCCGATTGGGGGCTTCAATCCTGATTGCCGGCTGATGTCATTTAATGTAGCCGGTTGCTTTTAAAGAAACATATCCGGTTTTTGAAACGATTAAATGGTCAATCAGTGTAATATCCAAAGAGGTTAAAGCGTTGATAACGGCTTTGGTCATGGCGATGTCGTTTTTTGACGGACGCAAATCTCCGGCAGGGTGGTTGTGAACCATAACGATCGAAGATGCTCCTAACTCCAAAGCCCTTTTTGCTATTTCTCTGGGATAAACGGGAGTCTGGTTGACGGATCCTTTTTGCAAGATTTCATCTTTGATCAATCGGGTGCGGGAATCCAAAAAAAGAACTCGCAGACATTCGGATTTTTTTAATCCCATATCGATTTTGCAGTAATTGATTAAAGCGTTCCAATCTTTGATGACGGGATCGGCGGAAATTCGATTTTTCGCCAGTCGAACGGCACTGCCGCGCACAGCGGAAATAAGTGCGGCGGCGCTGTCTTTAATTCCTTTTATATGTTTGAGTTCTTCGGGAGAAGCTTCAATAACGTCGGCAAAGGAACCGAAAAAATCGATCATTTCTTTTGCCAATGGTTTGACGTCTTTTCTGGGAATGGCAAAAGTCAATAAAAATTCCAATAATTCATAATCCTGTAAGGCATCTATGCCAAAGGTCAGAACTTTTTGACGCAAACGATCCCGATGTCCCAAATAATGAGGCGAGCTTTGTTCTTCCGGCGGTTCAACAAGGATATCCAAAAGACGGGGTTCTTCTGAATTTTTCGACATATCAGATTTCCCGATAAGGCGGTCTGTCCAACCCTTTTGGCGAAGAAGTGAATATTTCATAACCTGTCGCCGTCACGGCCAATGAATGTTCAAATTGTGCGGATAAAGACATATCTCGGGTCACGGCCGTCCAACCGTCGGATAAAATCTTGAGATCGTTTCCTCCCAAATTGACCATGGGTTCAATGGTAAAGAACATTCCTTCTTGCAAAACAAGCCCTTCTTTGGGGCGGCCAAAATTTAAAACGTTCGGCGCACAGTGAAAAACGCGACCCAATCCGTGTCCGCAAAAATCCTTTACGACCGAACATCTTTGCGATTCGGCATATGATTGCATGGCGTGGCCGATATCTCCGAGTGTTGCTCCCGGTTTGACTTTTTCAATGCCGCGCCACATGGTTTCAAAAGTAACATCAATCAATCTTTTTGCTTTGACGGGAATTTTCCCCACCGTATACATACGACTGGTGTCTCCGAACCAACCATCGACAATAACGGTCACATCAATGTTTAAAATATCGCCTGAAACTAATTTTCTTGATCCCGGAATGCCGTGACAAATCACATGGTTTAAGGAAATGCAGACGGATTTGGGATACCCGCGATACCCCAGACAAGCCGAAATCCCGCCGTTTGCCAAAATAAAGTCATTACATAAAGTATCCAGTTCCGCGGTTGTTATCCCCGGTTGAACGTAAGGGGTAATCATATCCAAAGTTTCTGCGGCCAATTTACCGGCACGGCGCATACCTTCATAATCGTGTTGTGAATGAATAACGATATCTTCTTTTGTCATTTTTGGTCTCGCAATTAAAAAGTAAAGGGCAAACGGGCGGTCACCCAAATTCCTTGTAAAGATACACTACAGCCGCAGCAAATAATTTCCAAGCCTTTATCGCATAAATCTTTTAACGCCAACAGATACTGAGCGTCTGCGATCCATTGCGCCCGAATGCCGATGCAATCGATTCTTTGCGCCAAAAGGATGAGAACGGCTCTTTCACCGGCCTGCAGAGTAGCGGCTAATTGATTGAGAATATGGTGGTTTGCGACCGAAATCCCGTCCGGAAACATTAAATCTGTCCCGATTTTTTGATAAACGGGAAGGATGGCGACTTTGCATAATGGGTAACCGCTGTTTTCGAAAGGAGTGAGAAGCAGGTTTAAATACGAAGCGTTTGAATAAGAAGATATCTTTTCTATTTTTTCATATCCGCCCAATTCGTACAGAACGGCATTGACCACAGCTTCGATAATCAAATCGTCTTGTCGCCCCATGTTGACGCCGACCATTGATCCGTTGACGACAGCGATTTCCCATGTAAACTGGAGACGACGATGCTCTTTTGGCAGATAAGACAAGTAAATTTCTGTTTCCGGATCACACAGGGAAGTCATTTGCGTCGTGTTGGAGCAAAAAACGGTTATATTTTCTCCCGTTTCAAGACAAACGTCAGCCAAAACTTTGGAATAACGCCTGATTAAAGATGCTTTATAAAGGGGTGTGTTAAAATCCATTCCGTGAGAGTCCTCGTGTTTTTGCCTGTTTTCTTTATAAAAAAAGATGTTATGCTTGAGAGAAGTGTACGGGATTGTTTTTTAAAGGTCAAAGCGAATGAAGAGTCTTTTTAAAATAATATTTTTTCTTTTTTTCTTTTTTTGTTTTCCCGCAAATGTTCATGCAGAAACAGCGCAACCTGCTGTCGATTTAAATGCGCCGGCTCCCGAATCGCCGATTCAATTGCGTATTCCTCATAGCGAAAGAACGAAAGACAATGTTTTGGACATTGTTCTCGATTTTTTGATGACCACCTTTTTTAAAAAAATAAAAAATGTTCGGATTTCGTATGGCTTTTTTGAAATCGATCAAAATCGAG
The DNA here is from genome assembly GCA_944391535.1 of uncultured Alphaproteobacteria bacterium. GTDB lineage: Bacteria > Pseudomonadota > Alphaproteobacteria > CAAGCB01 > CAG-977 > UBA11549. The sequence goes on along the minus strand of CALXTY010000005.1, from coordinate 12,929 downwards.
ATTTGAATTTTACAGATGTTACGGCGAAAATAACACGTTCCGATGTGCAAGGAAGCGTTTTTATTCCGAAGGTGAAGGTCGACTTGAGCGAGTTTTTTTCTTTTTTAAAGGGAAAACAAGTTGTTTTCTCAGAAGTGAGTTTGACAGATGTTGCGGCGGATGTCACTTTGATAACAAAAGAAAAGGAGGGCGAGAAAAAACGGATATTGAAAGCCACGGCAAAGGAAATGCTGTTGAAAAAAGTTTTTGTTGCTTCGCTTCAACCGGAAGAAAGCAGAAAAAAACAACAGGATATTACAATGGGCGGAGCTTTTGTAAAAAAAGCTTCCTTGTCTGTTTCCGATCCTGATGAAAAATATGCCGTTTCTCAGGCGCAGATGAAAGAAATTGTTTTACCGAACAAAGCTTTGGATGACTTTACTTTTTCCTCTGTGACGGTTGACGGTCAAACCTATGCGGATCGGAACGCTTTTATAAAGGCGATTAAACAATAGTCTTTGATTGAAGAAAATTGCTTGCAGGCAAAGGCGTTACAGTTTACAAAAGGAAAAACGAATAAGGGATATAAAAGCATGGCGGATTTAGATATGATTTCTCTTTCATCCGGCGACTTTCATGCCGCGGTCAGTCCTGTTGCGGGCGGGTCGGTGTTGTATTGGCGCAAACAAAACGAAGATCTGTTGCGTCCGGCTTTGGACGGGGCGGTTGAACGGAAAATGGCCGATGAAACCTCAATGTTCCCGTTAGTCCCGTATTCCAATAGGATTCGTGGCGGTTACTTTATCTATTGGGGAATACGCCGCAGCGTACCCAAAAATCATCCTTTTGTTCCCGATCCTTTGCACGGGGAAGGTTGGCAAAGACAGTGGAATGTTGTCCGATCCGGCGCCGATAAAGCTGTTTTGGCGTTTGAACATAACGGAAAAAACGGTTTCCCGTTCGCGTATGAAGCGGAACAAACTTTTACATTGAATAATAACAGCTTGATCGTTTCTCTGACATTGACGAATCGCGGCGGTATTCCGATGCCGTGCGGCTTGGGGTGGCATCCGTTCTTCCTGAAAGACGATGATACGGTTGTCGCGTTTAAAACAAAAAATGTTTGGGCGCATGAAAGTGCTCCGCCCCGGGAAAGACCGATTAAAACCCCTCCGGAATGGCAGTTTGACAAAGGATTAAAAATTTCCGATTTGGAACTTGATACCTGCTTCGGCGGTTTTGACGGAAAGGCTGAATTGATATGGCCGTCTCGTAAACGTAAAATCAATATGACGGCATATAGCGATTTCGGTCATGTCGTTGTTTGGTCGCCGGCAGGGGAAAATTTCTTCTGTGTCGAACCGGTGACAAATGCGACGGACGCTTTTAATCTGGCGTCGCGCGGGATTACCGGTACGGGCATTAAAACGTTGGAACCTGAAGAAAGTCTGACGGAAACAATGACTTTAACCGTTTCTGATCTGTAAGTTTTTCTAATAAAAGGATTTAAAACATGAAACGTTCTCATTTTACAAAAATCGTTTCAACTTTGGGGCCTGCCTCGAATACGCCGGAAACAATAAAAGCTCTGGCTGTCGCCGGAGTAAATGTTTTTCGGTTGAATTTTTCTCACGGCAGTCACGACGATCATCGCAAAAATGTCGAATATATCCGCGCCGCAGAAAAAGAAATCGGACGTCCTTTGGCGATTTTGTGTGATATGCAGGGGCCGAAACTGCGTATCGGCACCTTTAAAGAAGGGGCGGTCGAATTGCATATCGGAGACCGGTTCCGCCTGGATATGTCCGCCAAACCCGGTGATGAAAATCGCGTGTGTCTGCCTCATCCTGAAATTTTTCAGGCAATGACAAAAGGAATGGATCTTTTACTCAATGACGGGCTGGTGCGGCTGCGTGTCGATGATTTCGGCAAGGATTTCGCCGATACAACGGTTGTGATCGGGGGGCGTCTGTCCAATAAAAAAGGTGTTAATGTGCCGGGCGTTCCGTTGCCGATTGACGCCTTGACGGAAAAAGACAAAGTGGATTTGCAAGCCGCTTTGGATATGGGAGCGGATATGATCGGGTTGTCTTTTGTTCAACGTCCCGAAGATCTTTTGTTGGCGCGTTCTTTAATCAACGACAGAGCGTGGATCGTTTCTAAAATAGAAAAACCGGCCGCTTTGGAACGTCTTGATGAAATTATCCGTTTATCGGACGGCATTATGGTCGCTCGCGGAGATCTCGGAGTCGAAGTTCCGCCTGAAAAAGTGCCCGTCTTGCAAAAAAAGATCATTCGCGCTTGTCGTAAGGGCGGAAAGCCGGTGATTGTGGCAACGCAGATGTTGGAATCGATGGTGTCTAATCCGACACCGACCAGAGCCGAAGCGTCCGATGTGGCAACGGCCGTCTTTGATGCCGCCGATGCAGTTATGTTGTCGGCGGAAACAGCCGCCGGTTCTTATCCCGTTGAAGCCGTAACTTTAATGAATAAAATTATCATGGAAACGGAATCGCATGATATGTATCGAAAATATTTGGACGCGGTGCGTTTGCCGCCCGAACAAACGCCTGAAAGCGCGATTACGGTGTCGGCTCGTGTGACGGCGGAGACGTTAACGGATGCGACGGCAATCGTTTCTTATACGATCAGCGGCGCGACAGCGGGACGGGTTTCCCGTGAAAGACCGTATATTCCGATCATGTGCATGACGCCCAGCATATCGGTTGCCAGAAAAATGAGTCTGTTTTGGGGAATTGAAAGCGTTGTCTGTGAACAGCAAACATTGTTAATCGATGTGGCGCGTCAGGCGTCTGTTTTCTGTCAAGAGCTGTTTGATGCAAAAATCGGCGAAAAAATCATTATGACGGCGGGATTGCCCTTTAATGTGACGGGAAACACAAACCTGTTGCATATTTTTCCCGTTTTTAATTCATCGGAAAAATAGAAAAGAAAAAAAGATTTATTAAGAAAAACCTCGGAATGCGTATTCCGAGGTTTTTTTATTTAAGATCAATAACAGCAACAACTGTAATCTTTAATTGTCGGGCTTGTACCGCTGATACATTTGACGTTTGTGCAAACGCCGATGCAGGTATCGCCGGATTTGTAATATTTATTATTACACACGAGGGCGATGCCGTTGGAACAAGTCGCATTGCCGGAGCAAAAGACACAAACGTTGTTTTTGAGGAAACATCCTGCTTTACAATGTCCGCAGACACCGTTTTGCGTGTTGCAAGAGACGCAGTTTCTATCACAGTTTTCCAATAATTCTGTTTTTGCGACCGAATTATTGGCCAGCGAAGAGGAAGAATAAAAACCGTTTGTCGATCCTCGTCCGAGTTTGACGGCTTTTGCGATTAAAAAAGAGTTGTTGTTGTCGAACACGTTATCTGCCGTAGCTTTGAAGGGCAGGAAAGAAAGAACGGCAAGAATAAAGAGTAATTTTTTCATGGTAAGTTCTCCTTTCCTATTTAATGCAACAACATCCGTCGGCGGATTTGGTCAGACCGGTTGGGCAAGATCCTGAGACGGAATTTTTCAGACATTTATTGTTAACCGAGGTATATCCGTTTTCACATACGGCACAGACGCCTGTTGGCGAATTGCAGTCGGAGCAAGCGTATCCGCAAGATTTTTCTTCTTGATGGCAAGCCCCTCCGCTTAAGTAATAGCCGCTTTTACAAGCAGAGCATATTTCTTTGCTACAAGAGGCGCAATTGGTATTACAGCTTTTTCAATACAATTATTACCGTTTAGTGTATATCCATCTTCACAAGAACGACATATTCTTAATGTAGTGTATACATTAGAAGTGCAAACTGAACAGTGATCAACACATGGTTTCAGTGTTTCACAATAAGTACTGTTTAGCCAACACCCGATTTCGCAGGCTCTACAATAACCATTATCGCAAGAGGAACAACCGTCGCCGCATCTGTTGCCATATTCGGGTAAACAAGAATTATTTCCTAAATAATACCCGCTTTTGCAGGCAGTATATTTTCTGGCACTGTTATAGGCGGTGCAGTTGGCAATCTCGGCATTAGCATTTGATCCAAACATAGACAAAATCAATAAGGTTAAAAAAGTAATAAAAGGTATTTTATTCATAATCATCCCCCTTTTAAGATATTTCATTATACTCTTTTTAAGAGAATAAAAATTTATGCCATAAAAACATGGGGGGGGGGGGGATATGTTTGTCATAAAAATGTAACAATTAACTTGTTGAAAATAATAAAAAGTTATTATCTTTGTTTCAATATTTTTGTGTTTTGTTTTTTAATTTATACCCTTAAAAAGGGTTTTGTTTTTTTTTGAGTTTTTTGAAGGCCTTATGACAATTAATAAATTGTTTGTTTTTTTTGTTAAAAGGAATTTCAGAAAAAAGGAGGTAGATATTTGCGGAGAAGATAAAAAAAATCTCTTTTACTTAAGAGCTTCTTTTTTTTTAACGTTTACATCATAAAAACAGACGGTTATCATAAAAGCTCTTTTTTTATTGAGTTAGGAGTTTTATTTATGAAAGTCGTTATCGCATTGGGCGGAAATGCATTGTTGCGCCGCGGCGAACGTGCAGACGCCGATGTTCAAATGGCAAACGTTCGTATAGCGGCGAAAGCTGTCGCCGAAATCGCAAAAGAACATAATGTTGTTTTAACGCACGGCAACGGACCGCAGGTCGGTTTGCTGGCTTTGCAGGCGGACGCGTATAAAGATGTCACGCCGTATCCCTTTGATGTATTGGGAGCGGAATCTCAGGGCATGATCGGTTATATGGTCGCTCAGTGTGTCGGCAATGATTTGCCGGATCGTCAGGTCGTCAATATTATTACGCAAACCGAAGTCGATCCGAAAGATCCGGCTTATACGGATCCCAGAAAATTTGTCGGCCCCGTTTATGATAAAGAAACCGCTGAAAAATTAGCGGTCGAACGCGGGTGGACGATTGCCGCGGACGGTAAATATTTCCGTCGTGTCGTGCCGTCTCCGCAGCCAAAGAAAATCGTTGAAATCGAAACGATTCGTCAGTTGGTCGATTCCGGCGCGATGGTAATTGCTTCCGGCGGCGGCGGCATTCCGGTCATTCGTAACGAACAAGGCAAGCTTGAAGGCAGTGAAGCGGTGATCGATAAGGATATGTCCGCTTCGATTATGGCGGACGAACTTGATGCCGATGCGTTGTTGATCCTGACCGATGCGCCTTCCATCGCTTTGGACTGGGGCACGCCGGATCAAAAAGAAATCAAAGAAGTCTCTCCGGAAAAATTAAAAGAATACAGTTTTGCAAAAGGTTCTATGGGGCCGAAAGTTGAAGCTGTTTGCCGTTTTGCCAATACCGGAAAAGGATTCGGTGCCGTCGGACGGTTGGAAGACGCTCTGGATATCCTGAACGGCAAAGCCGGAACGATTATTCGCAAAGGTGCGGAATTTAAAATGTATTAAAAAAATAAAAAAGCCTTCTGCGGAAGGCTTTTTTTTTAACTTAAGATATTAATCGCTTCTTGCGTCATTTCATTGGCGGCGGTGAATGTTTGCACGTTACTGGAATAAGCGCGTTGCGTGACGATCATGTTGGTAAATTCTTCTTCCAAAGTGACGTTTGACGATTCTATTTTTCCGCCTTGAACGGTTGTTTCCGTTAAAGTGTTTTGCAAATCGACGACTTCGAGATCTCCGACGTTTTCGTTGTAAGCGAACATATTGCCGGAAACGGCTTCCATCATGTTGGGCACTTGAACCTGAGCCAAAGCGACCTTGCAGACGGGAACGCTGGATCCGTTGCTGTAAGTGGCGTTCAGAATGCCGTTTTCGTCCCATGAAGAACTGACTAACGTGCCGAAACCTTTCCCGTCTTGGGAGAGGACTTCTCCGTTTAAGGTGTTTGCGTATTGCGTGAAATGTTGCAAATCCAAAGTAACCGAGCTTGTTGTTCCGTCTTCCCAAGTGATTTGCAAATCGGTTGAGGGAACAGGAGATGTTAATTTTGCTTTTTCATCAAAGGTGACTTTAATCGGCTCCGATCCGACAGCGGCTCCGTCAATATCGATGGTGACCAGCCAAGTGTTGGCATCATCTTGCGGTTCCCATTTCATCATCATGTTGTGTTGTGTGAAATCATTATCATAAATGGGAAATTTCAATAACTGAGTTTCTGTCGCGGTTGAATCAATATTGCCTTTAAACGACATTTGCGTTGTTTCGTGGCCGGGGTAATATTCCATGGGGGAAATAATTACCGGTTCCAGATCGGAAGAAAATGCCTCTTTGTCGTTATTGTAGTTCCAGCCCATGACGTAATATCCCGAAGCGTTTATGAAATATTTCGCCGGAGAGGATTGAGTGATGACACCACTTTCCGTCGGTTGGTAATACGTAACGGTTTGCGCTCGGTATCCGCTTGGCGTAATGGCGGTTGCCTGAAAATCGCCGGCTCGGGAATAAAGGGTTTGATCTTTTCCGCCTAAGATAAAAAAGCCTTGTCCGCTGATTCCCAAATCGTAGAGGCTGTTAGTCGTATTCAGGATACCGGCGACATCAACCATGCGTCGATCAACGACACCTGCGGAAAAAAAGTGAGAATCCGTACCGATTTCATTGAATTTAGTCATTTGCGTTTCAAAACGCGTTTCGACTTTTTTATAACCGACCGTATTGACGTTCGCAATGTTTGCGCTGATCTGTTCCAAAGCGTGGGATTGAGAATGCATTCCCATTGTGCTGGTGACAAAAGTGCCTAAAGCCATTGCTTGCCTCCTTAAAAAAGAAAAACTCAAGGCTAATGATGCAATATTTGTGCCAAAAAAAAGATAAAAAAAACGTTCAATCGAATGATTTTAATGCAATGACAATAATTTAATGGTATAAAACAAAAGTATTTTTTAAAAACGGAAGGAAAACTATGCGCCGCGTTTTGGTGATTAACGGTCCGAATTTGAATATGTTAGGAACCAGACAGCCGGAAATTTACGGTTCGGAGACTTTGTCCGATATTGAAACGGCTTGTCGGGAAAAAGCGACGGCATTAGATTTGGAAATCGATTTTTTCCAAAGCAATCATGAAGGCGAAATTGTGTCGGCCATTCAACAGGCCCGCGGAAAATTTGATGCGATCATTATTAATCCGGCTGCGTATTCACATACTTCCGTTGCGATTTTGGACGCTTTGCTGGCCTGCGATATCAAGGTGGTGGAGGTCCATCTGTCTAATATTCATCGGCGGGAGGAATTTCGCCGTTTCTCCTATGTTTCCAAAGCGGCTGACGGCGTGATTTGCGGCTTTGGCAAACAAGGGTATCTGTTGGCTCTTGAGGCCGCGGCCTCTTTTTTTAAGTAGGGATTTATTTCTATGTCAAAATCTACGTATGATACAACTTTAGTCGAAGATTTAGCCAAGCTCATCAATGAACACGAGCTGGCTGAAATTGAATATGATACGGAAGGTTTGCGTTTGCGCGTAACGCGTATTCCGGCGTCCGGTTTTGTGACGGCCGCTCCCGTGGCGGCGACCGTTCCCGCTGCATCGGCGGCTCCTGCAGCTGCCCCCGCGGCTCCGAGCGCTCAGAGCGAAACGCAAATCAAAGGCGAACCGGTCAAATCCCCGATGGTCGGTGTCGTCTATACGGCTCCGGAACCCAATGCCGCTCCGTACGTTTCTGTCGGTGACACTGTTTCCGCCGATCAAACGTTGTTCCTGGTCGAAGCGATGAAAACCTTTAATCCGGTTAAAGCGCCCAGATCCGGTAAAGTTGTCCAGATTCTGGTTTCCGATCGTTCCCCGGTCGAATATGACCAGCCTTTGTTGATTTTGGAATAAGCATGTTTGAAAAAGTCTTAATCGCAAACCGCGGAGAAATTGCTCTGCGCATTCACAGAGCCTGTCGCGAAATGGGCATTAAAACGGTCGCCGTTCATTCTACGGCGGACGCCGATGCCATGCATGTCCGTATGGCCGATGAAGCCATCTGTATCGGACCGGCGGCAGGAAAGGATTCTTATTTAAACAAAGCCGCAATCATTACGGCGGCTTTGATTTCCGGTGCCGATGCCATTCATCCGGGGTACGGCTTTTTGTCCGAAAACGCCGATTTCGCCGAAATGGTCGAAGAACACGGCTTGACGTGGATCGGACCTTCTCCCGAAATGATCCGCAAAATGGGAGATAAAATTACGGCAAAACGCGCCGCAATCGATTCCGGATTGCCGGTCGTCCCGGGTTCTGACGGCGCGGTCGATACGGTCGAAGACGCTTTGGAAGTGTCCGCTCAAATGGGCTATCCCGTCTTGATCAAAGCAACGGCCGGCGGCGGCGGTAAAGGAATGCGCATCGCGCGGAATGCCGAAGAATTGCCTGAAGCTTATGCTCAGGCGCGCGCCGAAGCCAAAGCTTCCTTTACCAGTGACGAAGTCTACATCGAAAAGTATTTGGAAAATCCGCGTCATGTCGAAATGCAAATTTTGGCGGATAAGTACGGAAATGTCGTTCATTTAGGCGAACGCGATTGTTCCATGCAGCGTAAAAATCAAAAGGTGTTGGAAGAAACGCCTTGTCCGGCTTTGAACGCGGAACAACGCAAAAAAATCGGTAAAATCGTGACGGACGCGATGAAAAAGCTGGGCTACAGCAACGTCGGAACGATTGAATTTCTGTATGAAAACGGTGAATTTTATTTCATTGAAATGAATACGCGTTTGCAAGTCGAACACCCGATTACCGAAATGGTTACCGGTATTGATCTGGTTCGCGAACAAATCCGTGTCGCCAGCGGAGCTCATTTGAACTATACGCAGGACGACATTCATTTTGACGGTCACGCCATTGAATGCCGCATTAACGCCGAAGATCCGTTCACGTTTGTTCCTTTCCCCGGAAAGATCAAGCAGTGGCATGCGCCGGGCGGATTATGGACGCGTGTCGATTCGGGAATGTACACCGGCTATACGGTACCGCCGTTCTATGACAGCATGATCGCCAAGCTGATCGTGTTCGGAAAAACCAGAAACGGCTGTTTGATGCGCTTGCATCGGGCGATTGACGAATTCGTGATCGAAGGCGTGAAAACAACACTGCCTTTACATAACGAGATTATTTCCACACCGGATTTTGTTGATGGAAACTATAATATTCACTGGTTGGAAAAATTCCTGAAAAATCACGAAGAAAAAGAAAATAAATAATGACTGAGTTAGACCCCCGCACGTTATTAATGGCTTATTCGGCGGGGGTCTTTCCTATGGCCGAAGACAAAAACGATCCTCGTTTTTTTTGGGTGGAACCCGTAAACAGAGGGATTTTGCCTTTGGAAACTTTTCATGTTTCTCATTCTTTGCGCCGCGTGATCCGCAAAAATGTTTTTGAAGTAAAGTTTGACACCGCTTTTGCCAAAGTCGTTCAAAATTGTGCTGACCGAAAAGAAACATGGATCAATCGACAGATCTTTGAAGCGTATTGCACTTTGTTTGATTTGGGGTTTGCGCACAGTGTCGAATGTTGGCAGGATCAAGAATTGGTCGGCGGTTTATACGGCGTTTGCTTGGGCGGCGCTTTTTTCGGAGAAAGCATGTTTTCCAAAAAAACGGACGCTTCGAAAGTGGCGTTGTGCGCTTTGGTCGATCGCTTGAAACAAAGCGGATTTTCTTTGTTGGATACACAATTTATTACGCCTCATCTGGCGCGTTTCGGGGCGATTGAAATTCCGCAAAAGGAATATTTGAAATTGTTAAGAAAAGCTTTGAAGGTAAAAGCTGATTTCGGATCTGAAAAAAAATAGGGATCTCTTTATTTTTTTATAGGCGGATCAATGAAAAAGTTTTATTATCCCCGCGTATTTTTCCTGACATAAAAAGGAGGTCAAGATGGTTGATCCGTCAATGCGCGCTTTTGATCGCAACAAAGCCGGCGATCCTGTCGGATTGGGGTTGTATGATCCGAAAAACGATCATGACAGTTGCGGGATCGGTTTTATTGTCAAATTAGATGCCAAACCGGTTCATTCTTTGGTCGAAAAAGGGGTGACGATTTTAGGCAATCTGGAACACCGTTGCGCGATCGGAGCCGACCGTAAGACCAGTGACGGGGCGGGGCTGATGTTGCAGCTGCCGGACGCTTTTTTCAGAAAAGTCGTCCCGTTCAGTCTGCCTAAAACGGGAGAATACGCGGTCGGTCAACTGTTTTTGCCGCAAGATCCGGAAGCCGCCGATTGGTGCATGAGGATCTTTCGCGAAACCGCGGAAAAAGAAGGGTGCCGTTTTCTGGGGGAAAGAAATGTCGAAACGGATTCTTCTTATCTGGGGGAATTGGCGGCAAGAAGCGTGCCCGTCTTTAAACAGGTGTTTGTCGCGTGGCCTTCGGCAAGCGAATCCGAATTCGTTCGCAAATTGTATGTGATCCGCCGCGAAGTCGAAAACGCGGTCAAGGCGATAAAGGACAAGGATCTTTCTCAGTTTTATGTGTGCAGTCTGTCCGCGCGCACGATTGTTTATAAAGGATTGGTGACGGGGTCGCATCTGTCGGCTTTTTATAAAGATCTGCAAGATCCCGATTTCTCGGTGGCTTTTTGTATCGCGCATTCGCGCTACAGCACCAATACGTTGCCGACATGGCGCATGGCTCAGCCGTTTCGTTATGTCGCGCATAACGGCGAAATCAATACCTTGCGCGGCAACGTCAATCATATCCGTTCCATGGAACCCGCTTTGGCGTGTGACGCTTTCGGCGCCGATATAGAAAAAATCAAACCGGTCGTTGACGAAACCGGCTCGGATACGATGATTTTCGATAATGTCTTGGAATTGTTGATCTCCGCCGGCAGATCCGTTCCGCACGCCATGATGATGATGGTTCCCGAAGCGTTCGGCGACAAATTCGTGATGAGCGAAGATAAAAGAGCTTTCTATGAATATCACGCGGCGATGATGGAACCGTGGGACGGACCGGCGGCCATGGTCTTTACGGACGGTAAAACGTATATCGGCGGCTTGTTGGACAGAAACGGTTTGCGTCCTTGCCGCTATACGGTGACCAAAGACGGGTGCGTGATCATGGCGTCCGAAACGGGCGTTGTCGATGTGGCGCCGGAAAACGTGCGCTTGCAGGGAAAGCTGACGCCCGGAAAAATGTTTCTGGTCGATTTAAGACAGCATCGAATCGTTTCCGACAGCGAAATCAAAGGAAAAATCTCAAGACAAAGTCCGTATCGTCACTGGGTGCGCGACAACCGTATGCAGCTGCATAACCTGTATGCGCCGCAATACGATTCAAGTACGGATTACGAACATTTGCTGAAAACGCAAAACGTCTTCGGCTATACGGACGAAGAATTGAAACTGATTATGAATCCGATGGCGTCCAATGCTCAGGAACCGGTCGGGTCGATGGGATTTGACGCGCCGCTTGCGGTGTTGTCCGAACGGCCGCAGTTGTTGTTTAATTACTTTAAGCAGCAGTTTGCTCAGGTGACCAATCCGCCGATCGATCCTTTACGCGAAGAACTGGTCATGTCTTTAATGAGCTTTTTGGGGCGCGAACGCAACCTGTTGACGGAAACGGCGGCTCATTTCAGACGGTTGAAGCTTAGTTCCCCGTTGTTGGAAAAAGAATCTCTGGCACATTTGGAAAAGATCTCGAACGAAGATGTCAAGTCCGTGCGCCTGAAAGCCGTCTATCCTGTCGCCGAAGGCGGCAAAGGATTGAAAAAGGCTTTGGACGATTTGGCGGATCAGGCCGAAAAAGCGATTAACGAAGGTGCCGACATCCTGATTTTAAGCGATTTGGGCTTTGATCAGAAACACGCGCCGATTCCGTCTTTGCTGGCGGTGTCGGGGTTGCATCACGCTTTAATTCGCAAAGGCGTGCGCTATAAAGCGGGAATCGTGATTGAAACGGGTGAAGCCAGAGAAGTGATTCATTTTGCTTTGTTGATTGCGTTCGGCGCCAATGCGGTTTGCCCCGTGACGGCATTGCAGACGGTTCGCGTCATGGCCGAAAGCAATATGCTTGAAAAAGCAAAAACCCCCGAAGAAGCGGTCAGCGCCTATATGACGGCTTTAAAGAAAGGGCTGTTAAAATGCTTCAGCCGTGTCGGAATTTCGACCGTGCGCAGTTTCTGGGGATCGCAGGTCTTCGAAGCGGTCGGGTTGGATTTTAAATTGGTTGACGAATATTTTACCGGAACGTCTTCGGCGATCGGGGGCATCGGTTTGGACGAAATCGCGGACGAATGTGCGGCGCGCCATGCCAAAGCGTTCGGATCGGATCAGACGCTTGATGTCGGCGGGTATTACCGTTTGCAAAAAGGCGGCGAAGAACATTTATGGACGCCGCAGGCGGCGATGAAGTTGCGTAAGGCCGTTCGGGAAAACGATTACGCTTTATATAAAGAGTACAGCAAGATGATCGATCAACGCGATCCGTTGACGTTGCGTCATTTGTTGAGTTTCAAGCAGACGAATCCGATCAATATTGATGAAGTCGAACCGGTGGAAAACATCATGAAGCGTTTTGTTTCCGCCGCAATGTCCATGGGGTCGATCAACAGGGAGACTCATGAAACGATTGCGATAGCGATGAACCGGATCGGCGGGCGCAGCAATTCAGGGGAAGGCGGCGAAGATCCGTATCGTTACCACAGTCGCGCGGACGGAGACGACTTATGTTCCAAAATCAAGCAGATTGCTTCCGGTCGTTTCGGCGTGACGACCGAGTATCTGGTCAATGCCGAAGAATTGCAGATTAAGTTGGCTCAGGGCGCAAAGCCGGGGGAAGGCGGGCAGTTGCCGGCGCATAAAGTGACCGAGGAAATCGCTCGAATCCGTCATACGGTCAGCGGTGTTTCTTTGATTTCTCCGCCGCCGCATCACGACATTTACTCGATTGAGGACTTGGCGCAGTTGATTTACGACTTAAAGACGGTCAATCCGTCAGCCAAAGTGTCCTGCAAGCTGGT
>CALXTY010000004.1 GCA_944391535.1 uncultured Alphaproteobacteria bacterium | reverse complement strand
AATATCCCGAAGTCGAAGCGGAATTGCCGGTTGAGGAAGAACCGTCGGTGCCCGAATATCCCGAAGTCGAAGCGGAACTGCCGGTTGAGGAAGAACCGTCGGTGCCCGAATATCCCGAAATTGAAGAAAATATGTTTACGTTCTCTCCGATTCAAGCGCCGTCGCTTCAGGAAGAAAATACGATCGGCAATATTCCTCCCGTTGCTTTAAAAACTCCGGTGATGAAGATGCCCGTCATGAAAAAAATACCGATTAAGATGCCGCCGGGTATGGTGAAAATTCCTAAAATGCCGGGGGTTGTTCGTGTTAAAATTCCTAAGGCTTTGCATCAAAATGAAACGCCGGTTAATCCGGTTCCAAAATCTCCGAATCAAGGGTAAAGAAGACGCCGTTATAAAAACGGCGTTTCTTTTATTGAAATCAGACTGTTTGAGATCGCATTGTGTTTACAAAGCTGGCTAGTCCGGATTGACGTTGGCGTTTTAATCGTTCGGCTTTGATAATGGAACGGACATTCTGGACGCTTTCTTCGAAATCGACATTGACAATGACATAATCATATTCATTCCAATGGCTCATTTCGGCAGCGGCTGTCGCCATTCTTTGTCGCACGACTTCTTCGGAGTCCTGAGCGCGCGAAAATAAACGGCGTTCCAATTCAGCCATTGACGGCGGAAGGATAAAGACGCTGACCAGATCTTCACGAGCGTTTTCGGCGATTTGTTGCGTTCCCTGCCATTCGATATCAAACAAGATGTCTTTGCCTTCTTCCAAAGCTTTGCGAACGGGTTCGCGCGGCGTGCCGTAACAGTTATTGCAAAATTCGGCGTGTTCCAGAAATTCGTCACGTTGTATCATACCTTCAAAAGTGGGGCGGTCAACAAAGAAGTAATCTTTTCCGTTGACTTCTCCGGGACGGGCGGGACGGGTTGTGACGGAAACGGATAAAGACATATTATCTTCCGTTTCAAGGATGCGACGGGCGATAGCTGTTTTTCCGGCTCCGGAAGGTGAAGATAAAACAAGCATAAAGCCTCTGCGTTTAATGGATTCCGACATAAGTTCTCCTGTTATTCGATATTTTGTGTTTGCTCTCTGAGTTGATCTATGGTCGCTTTAAGTGCCATGCCGATTTTTGTTAATTCAATGTCTGCTGATTTTGAACAAAGAGTGTTGGCTTCGCGATTAAATTCCTGACAAAGAAAATCCAGTTTTTTACCGATGGCTCCCTTTTCGGCGAACAGCTCTCGCGCGGTATGCACATGAGCCGCCAAACGGTCAAGTTCTTCGCGCACGTCCGCACGCAACATGCAAGCCGTTACTTCTTGCATAAAGCGTTCTTCCGGTAAATCGGTCGTTTCTTTGATTAAGGCGAGATTTTCTTTTAATTTTTCTTTGATTCTTTGAGGCTGAAGCGCCGCCAGATTTTTTGCTTTGCAAACCAATTCTTCAATCTGATTGATCAGATCATTCAGATAAACGGCAATTTTAGCCCCTTCTGTCAGACGGGACGATTTTAAAGTTTCTGCGGCTTTTTCCAAAGAAGTTAAAAACAACTCGACCGTTTCATCGTGGTTTTCAAGACTGTGTTGATTGACTTCACAAACACCGCGAGCGTTGATCAATCCGTCGATCGAAGCCGGTTGAAGCAAAGGAAATTTGTCGGCAAGATTCTGAGCCAATAAACATAATTCTTCCAAAAACGCCAGATTGATCTTCGGAACTTGCTGAGATTCGCACGTCATGTCCAAAGAAACGGAAAAGGTGCCGCGAACGAAAAAGGATTTTAAACATTCACGTATTTTCGGTTCCAAGTCTTCGTATCCTTGGGGTAACCGACAACGAATTTCCAATCCTTTGGCGTTTACACTGCGCAAAGTCCATGTCCATGAAAGATCGTGTCCGGATGAAAAAGAACCAAAACCCGTCATACTTTCCATGTTAAAGCCTCTTTATTTATTGAGTCGTTTGCATTACCTTACATAAAACTGGTTGAAACGGGAATGCAAAAAATGAAAAATCCTCAGCATATTTTAATTACGGGCGCTTCCAGCGGTATAGGAAAAGCGTTGGCTTTATTCTACGCGCAAAAAGGTGTGACTTTGTTTCTATGCGGACAAAATACTGAAAGATTAATCGATGTCGCTCAAAGATGCCGCGAAAAAAGAGCCGAAGTCTTTGCGGAAAAAATAGATGTGACAGATGCCGGAGCCGTTGAAAATTGGATTAACAGATGCGATAAAATTGCGGCTTTGGATTTAGTTGTCGCTAATGCCGGCATTTCCGCCGGCCCGGGGAAAACAGGCGAATCCAGTGAAATGACGCGTAAAATTTTTGCGGTTAATGTTAACGGTGTCCTTAATACTGTTTTGCCTGCTTTGGAAAAAATGAGCCCTAGAAATAAAGGACAAATCGCCGTATTAAGCTCTTTGGCGGGTTACAGGGGCTTGCCGTCCGCTCCGGCCTATTCCGGATCCAAAAATGCCGTCAGAGCTTGGGGAGAAGCTTTAAGAGGATATATGAAGCCATACGGTATTCAAGTCAACGTTATCTGTCCGGGATTCGTCATTTCCGGAATTACGCAAAAAAATAAGTTCCCTATGCCTTTTTTAATGTCCGCCGATAAAGCGGCATTGATTATTGCCGAAGGGCTGTCAAAAAATAAAGGGCGGATCACTTTCCCGCCCTTGTTGGCTTTTGCCGTATGGCTGATCAGTTGTTTGCCCGCTTGTCTGGCAGATTTTATTTTAACCAAATTACCTAAAAAAGGATCCGATTAATCAATTAAACGACCCCATGGAAAAATCCGGCGTAAATCTTTATAATCGTCGGGTAACTGTGAAAATGCCAAGTTCATTTCGTTGCCGAAAACGTCAAAATCAATTCTGTCGTCAACTTCAAATTCGTTTAATAATGACAGTAACAGATATTCCGCAAATATTCTGGCGGCAGACGGTTTTGAAACAAAACCGAAAATACGAAACTCGGACATTAAATACTGCTTGTAATCTTTTAAGTTTTCCAATGATTTTAGTTTGTTCGCCAGCAACGGATCCAAATCTTTGCGTACGCGCAAAGCCGTGTCAACCATCGCGTTGACGCGTAAAGATCGTTCCGTTTCTTCCGATAAACCCGATTCATCGGATTTTTCAATCAAATCAATCAGGGTTTCCTCATACATATCAATAAATTCCTGTCGAACAGGATCAATAACGGGTGTCGTATTCATTTTTTTAACCTTTAAAAAACTCCTTAAAAACAAGATAGCATCTTTAGTTAAAATAAAAAAGTCCTATTCATTCGTTCCGAAAGATTGGCGACATAAACGATTGATGGCCTCCATGGCGTTGTTAAAGCCTTTCATGGAAAAAACATCATATGTTTCAATCCCTTCCAATGTTAAACCTTTGAGCGTAACTCGAACCGCTTTGTTCATGGCTTTAGCTATTTCCGCGTCTGTCTTTAAATTTTTCGCCCAAGCCGTATCTTCACTGGTGAATAAAGAAGCTTTTAAATTTCCGGCTCGAAACTGAACTTCCGATCGCGGTAGATATGTGTATCCAGCAACAAAAGTCAAAACGTCATAAAGCTGTTCGTTCGGGCGATGAGATATAATTAAAAAAACATCCCCGCGTCGCGTATATTCTCCGCTTGATTTGAACGGCATTGAGGAAACAAAACAAACTTTATCTTTTTTGTCGTTAAAAATATATGCATTCCAATCGTCAAAAACACCGATATGTTCGACTTTTTTCGCGTTGATCAGATTTTGTGCCCAACAGGGAAAAGAAAACAGCAACAGAAAAAATATAAAAAGTTTTTTCATGTGTTATCCTCCGTTTCAATTACTTGTTCAATAATCCGGTAATTTTGTTTAAATCCGGTTTTTTATTTAGTGATGCGTATAATTCCGTCCAAAAGTCAACCGTGTTTTTCCGCATACTTTCTTTGTTTAAATTTTCCGGTATATTCTGTCCTAAAGGGGATAAAAGGCTTGAAACCGAAAAACGAGCGGGAATTTTGTTGCGAACATCTTCCGTCCGGCAAACCAACCTTGAGGCGTCTACTAACATTAATGATGTGTAATGAGAAAATTTCTCGGCGTCTTGAAGTGAAACAATAAAACGGACACGATTCATTTTTGCCGTATTTCCCCAACATAACAATGAAATTAAATCCGGACAATGAACGACATTTACTTTATGGCTTCTAAAATAAAAAAATAAAGGTAATGACGAACGCATCAATTTAAATAAAGCGGTAAAGTAGAAGTCCTTTGTTCCGACTGGTTTGGAAAAAGGAATTTCTTCGTAGGAAAGTCCCGCTTTTCTTAATAAGTCCGAACTTCGTCCTTTGCGATCAACCGTAATTAAAGTGTCTACACGACGGCTTTTCTGAATCCATAAAATTTCTTCAATAAAGGATTCGGTATGTTTATTATATCCGTCTTCTATAAAAGGATACAGAATTGTCAGTTTGTTCATTTTGTTCTCTTTTTCTTTAAACGTGCGGCAAAAAATCCGTCGCAGCCTCCTTGGGCTTCATAAAAATAAGGTAAAATACATAAGTCGCCGTCTTGCGTAATCATTTCCGCAGGAACTTCCGACGGCGTTATTTTCACGCGTTCCGCTAAATTGTCTTTTACGGCGGCATCTATGACCATACGACCTTCCTGAGGTAAAATCGAACAAACACAGTAAATCAATTCGCCTTCCTCATTCATCATGTCTATGGCGGTTCTAAGCAGCTCTTGCTGTGTCTGATTCAGACGTTTAATATCCTCCGGCGTTCTGTGAAAAGCCACATCTGGGTGTCGGCGCAAAGTTCCCGTCGCAGAACAGGGGGCGTCAAGTAAAACAACGTCAAATCTTCTTGCGTCTTTTTTCCCTGTTTCATTCCACCACTTTTTCACATCCGCGCATATGATTTTAGCGTTTAATCCAAGACGATCCAGATTTTCGCGTAAACGCTTGATTCTATTTAAAGAAACGTCTATCGCTGTTACTTCGGCTCCTCCCATGATCATTTGAGCCGTCTTGCCGCCCGGAGCGGCGCAAAGATCTATGGCGATCTTGTCTTTTAATGAATGAAAAAGCTTCGCAGGCATCGCTGCCGATACGTCTTGTACCCACCATGATCCTTCGGAAAAACCCGCCAAAGAAGGAACGCAAGCCGGCTTGAAACGTCTAAGCGTGCCGGTCGGCATCTGCATCGATTCCAATTGTTCCATCCAAAAAACAGAATCCGATTTGATACTGAAATCCAAAGGTGCTTCCTGAAAACCGATCCGGGCGATTTTATAGGCGGCTTGTTCTCCGTATTCTTTTGCCCATTGCGCGTAAAGCCAATCGGGAATATTCAGTTTGACTTCATCTTGTTTCTTCACGATTTCCTTGCCTTCTTTGGCGATTTTACGTAAAACGGCGTTCGTTAAAGATGAAAAACCATTGTATTTCTTGTTCCGTTTGACTAAAGAAACGCCTGTAGAAACCGCTGCGTGAGCCGGTGTGTCCAAAAAAATAAGCTGCGCCGTGCTGATCCGTAAAACATCTTGAACGTATGCTGCTTTTTCAGCCAAAGGTTTTTTTAAATAAACGGATATGATTGCGTCCAACT
The DNA here is from genome assembly GCA_944391535.1 of uncultured Alphaproteobacteria bacterium. GTDB lineage: Bacteria > Pseudomonadota > Alphaproteobacteria > CAAGCB01 > CAG-977 > UBA11549. The sequence continues at coordinate 29,445 of CALXTY010000004.1, read as the reverse complement.
GACCAAGCCTGCGTAACATAACGGTTACCAAAAGACGAATAAACGTTCGATCCCTGGTTTGCAAAAAGTGTTGATCCATACATGAAGAATAGGTCTCTTCCAACCCTTTGTTGTGCCGCAATACATCGCAAAATATTTCAATGGCCAAATGTCGTGTCAATAATTCAGGCGTCTGCATCGGTGTCGTTCTCTTTTCTGGGAGTGTTTTTGACGCTGTATTTTTCTTTGAACACAGAAAAAATGTGGTTTGTATTCGTTATGCTTCTTCTGGCGTCTTTTTTGGCGCGATGATATAAGTCCTTTAACGATGCTTGCGATCCAGAAGGATCTGAAATCCTGAAATATAATTTCAGATATAACAAAGCTGATAAAATAACGGCCTGAACCTGAATGAGCGAATAGGCAATAAATAACATTAAAGCCGAAATTAAAAGATGATAACGAATAATCAGACCAATCGCCCTTTCTTCCGGAACGCCTCTGTCCGACAAGGTTTCAAAAAAGAATAGAGGTTCCTTCTTTCTTAAGACAAAGTTCTTTATTCTCCGATACACAAATACCGTCATTTCAAACAGCACGTACATTAGCATCAACACGCCAATCCCCCAATAACCCGCCAATACGGTGAAAAAGGATACGCCGGTGATTAACAAACAAATAAAATTTAAGCACGAACCGGTTAATGGAAGCTGATACTGTAAAACATAGTAAAAAGGAGACAGCATAAAAATTAAGACTGACAAACTTGCGTTGATTTGAAATAATGATAAAGCCGTCGTTGAAAAAATAACCAGTATCAATAAAGATGAAAATCCTATATGAAATGTCTGTGCCGGTATGACACCTTCAAATTGATTTAAAACAAGGGTGAATTTAAATATGATAAACCACACGATTGCCGCCAAAACCCGTATGGCTTCGACCGGAACAACCGTTTTTGAAAACAAGTCGTTGTCGGGCAGAAAAAAAACAAATCCCGTGATTGATCCAAATTCCAATAACCCTTTGATAAGGCGTGTGTTCTTTTGATTTGTCGGTATAAAACCAAACAATAAAAAGACAAACAGCAATCCGCAAAAATATAAAAAGTTCGATTCAAAAAACCACGTCTGGTCCGGTGTAAAATAAAACAAAGCGGCTACACCAAGTGAAAAACTTAAAATAAATATGGAATAGGCGTGTTTTAATGTGGGGGTGAAAAATTCATTGTGAATTTTATCAAATTCTTTGAACTCATAGTGTAAAAAGTAACTGTATAAAACGGCGATATTGAAAACCGACAGGCAAGCCAAAAATATAAAATAATGGGATAAGGTCATCAGAAACTCCGTTTTTTCAAATTATCTTCGAAAAGTATTAATAAATTTCTATAATTTGCAAAGATAACACAGTATACAGCATTTTTCTTTTGTTTTGGAAATATATTCCGTTCGTTCCTTAAATAAAGAAAATCCCGCTTTTTCAAAGGCCGATCGAGAAGCCCGATTGGTTTTGCGAATGTCCGCCAATAAGGCAAACACGTTTTTCTCTTTCATCAGTTGACGGACTTTTCTTAACGCTTCGGTTCCGATTCCTTCGCCGCGACGGTAGGGGGCAATGTTAATCATTACTTCGATAATTGTCTGATCCGGATATTCCGGCATTGATGTTTTTTCAAACCGGATAAAACCGCACGGCTCCGTACTTTCAATAATAAAAACGGGGCTGAATCCTTTCTGCGTAAAATATCCTTCGCTGTATTCCAACCAAAAAGAATCCCAGCTTTTAGGCTGTGCAATATAAGAAGCCGCAATCGTCTTCGGATCGTTGCGCCATGAAAAAGCGATCCGAGCGTCGTCCGGCGTATTTTGACAAGGGTAAAGCGTAATCATTTTTCTTTTTCATCCGTTCGTGCTAAAACATAGTTTAACGAATTAAAAAAAAGGATAAAGTCTTATGTTCAGAATCTTATATTCCGTTCTGTTGCCTTTTTTGACCCCTTTTTTTGTTTATTGGATCTTTTGGCGTATCGTTAAAAAAACGCAAAATCCTTTCCCGATCAGAATGTTGACGATAAGCGGATTGTTGTTCGCTTTGATTTTTTTGTTCTTTTTTTCCGTTTCGGACAAAGCGCCCGCCGACAGTATCTATGTCCCGCCAAAGTTTGAAAACGGAAAGATCATTCCGGCGCATATGGATAAAAGAACAAATGAAAATTGAAAATCCCGTCTGGCAATCTTGTCCGCAAATCGAAAAAATTTTTCAGGCGCTGGGAAAAAATATTCGTTTCGTCGGCGGATGCGTTCGCGACGGTCTGATCGGAAAAATACCAAGCGATATTGATATGGCAACGCCTGTTTTGCCGGAACACGTCATACAAATACTGAAAAAAGAAGGGTTCGAAGTCATTCCGACCGGCGTTTCGTACGGAACGGTGACGGTCTTGACCAAAAATAAATCGTTCCCGTGTGTCGAAATCACCACATTACGTCAGGATATTCAAAACGACGGACGGAAACCTGAAGTCGTCTATACCGAAAATTGGCAGGACGACGCCTTCAGACGGGATTTCACCTTTAATGCGCTTTACGCCGATTTCGACGGAAACGTATATGATTTTTGCGACGGAATGCAAGATTTGAAAAATCATGTCGTTCGGTTCATCGGTGATCCGGATCAACGGATTCAAGAAGATTATTTAAGAATTTTACGTTATTTCCGGTTCTTGGCTTTATTTGAAAACTCCCGAACGGATCCGAGCGTATTGACCGTTTGTCAAAAAAACAGCGACGGTTTGTTCAAAGTGTCTGTAGATCGCGCGCGACGGGAAATGTTCCTTTTAATTATGGCAAAAAATGCCTTGCAAGGGCTTGAAGCAATGCAAAACGCGGGAATTTTAAACAGATATTTTCCTTTTGCCGATTTGAAAATTTTTAAATCCTTTTTAAAGTTAAAACCTGACGCCGCTTTACTTAACCGCTTGCTCGCTTTAAGCGGATTGTCCGGACAAAATGTCGATCTTTTGCAAAAAAACTGGCACCTCTCAAAAGCTCAGGCAAAAAAATTGAAGCATATTGTTTCGTTTGACCGAACCAAAAAGCCTTCCGAATATGCGTTTAACGATTTATTCCGTCTGGCGGTTTATTTTCAACAAGATCTAATCGAAGAGATTTGCTCTTTATTTGAAGCCTTTTCCCCTGATATCGGCTGGAACGAAGTTATAAAAAAGTGTCGACAAATTGTCATACCGCCTTTTTGTTTTTCCGGTGCCGATCTGGTTGATCGGGTCGAAAAAAAACAAATAAAGTCTGTTTTAAATGACGTCCGTGAATATTGGCTGGCAACCGATGGAAAAGCCGGCAAAGAAGAATTGATGGCGTATGCTTTAAACAAGATCAAGCGTTAAAGCTGTTCGGATCCAACCAATCCCCGAAACGGGTGAACTGTCCTTCAAACGATAAATCAATCGTTCCCAAAGATCCGTGACGTTGCTTCGCAATAATCAATTCGGCTTTCTTTTCCAAGTCAACCAAAGATTTTTCCCATTTACGCATACGATCGTTAAACTTGTCTTCCGGTTCATTCGGACGTTGTACGGGAATGCTGTTTTTAATGTAATAGTGTTCACGAAACACAAACATGACGATATCGGCGTCTTGTTCGATAGAACCGGAATCACGCAAGTCGGAAAGCAAAGGCCGTTTGTCTTCACGTTGTTCCACAGCGCGGTTCAATTGAGAAAGAACCAGGACAGGAACGTTTAAGTCTTTCGCCATGATTTTTAACAAACGGGTCGTTTCGGTTAATCCGCGAACCATATCCCCCTTATAGGACGATGTTGACATATCAATCAGTTGCAAATAGTCGATGACGACCAATCCCAATCCTTTCGAAGAATCTCTTTTCAATCGCCGGCAACGGTTATGTATGGCGGCGACCGTCAGTCCCGGGGTATCGTCCACATAAAGCGGAACTTTTTCAAGATCGGCCGCAAAGCCGACGACGCGGCGGAATTCGTCCGTCGTGATTTTTCCGTTGCGCAATTTGTCCGAAGCGATTTGCGTTTCCATGGATAAGATACGCCCCGCCAACTGCGAAGCCGACATTTCCAACGAAAAAAAAGCGACCCCTTTTCGTTCTTTGCCGTTTTTAATATCTTCCAAAAAACTTCGCGCCGTATTAAAAGCCAGACAAGTCGCAAAAGCCGTTTTCCCCATGCCGGGACGTCCGGCCAAAATCAACAGATCGGATTTGTGCAAACCGCCCATTTTATTATCAAGGTCTTTAAAGCCCGTTGAAACGCCGGAAATACCGTCCGGATTCTTTTTAGCTTCCGATACTTCCTGAATGACTTCGGTCAACGTGTCGACAAACGGTTTGGGACCGCCTTCGATTTGTCCTTCCGTTCCCAATTCGTACAGCTTCTTTTCCGCCTGCGCCATTTGTAAAGAAGCGTCGTTATCCAAATTAACGGCATAGGCGTTGTTAACGATATCCGTCCCCAAACCGATCAGTTGACGGCGTAAATAACGGTCGAAAATCAATTTCGCATAATCTTCGGCGTTAATAATCGTCACGGCCGTTGCCGCCAGATCCATTAAATATTTAATGCCTCCGACTTCGTCTAAAGTGCCGTCATTGGACAGATAGCCCTTTAAGGTGACGGGATCCGCCGAATGACCGCGTGAATGAAGCGTTAAAATGGCTTGGTAAATCGCACTGTGCACCGGACTGGCAAAGTGAAACGGCTTTAAAAATTCCGATACTTTTTCCAAAGCGTGATTGTTTGACAAAATGGCGCCGAGCAAAGCTTGTTCCGCTTCGATGTTTTGAGGGGGAAGGCGAACGGGAAGGTCTTCGGAATTCATCGGGGGTATCCTTTTGATAAAATGACGGCGGGAGCTTTATAAAAGTCCCCGCCTTCAAGATTAAATGTCGATTGAAAATCAGGCGTTGGCGGCTTCGGCGTCGAAAGCTTCGACGACTTCGGCAGCAGCTTCGGCTTTGGCAGCAGCTTTGGCGGCCGCCTTGGCGTTGCGTTCGGCTTCTTCGGCGGAACGCGCAACCGTTACGCCAACCATGCGGCTGACATCCGGATGCAAAATAACGCGAATGCTGTAAGAACCGATTTCTTTTAACGGCTGATCCAAAACAACCTGACGGCGTTCGATGTTGTAGCCGGCTTCGCGAATAGCATCGCGAACGTCACGACCGGTGACTGATCCGTACAACTGACCCGTTTCGGCGGCCTGACGGACGATAACCAAATTCAAACCTTCCATCTTGGCGGCGATTTGTTCGGCTTCTTCCTTACGTTTTAAGTTGGCGGCTTCCAACTGAACTTTGCGGGCTTCAAACAAAGCCAAGTTTTCTTTGTTTGAACGCAAAGCTTTCGCCTGCGGCAACAAATAGTTACGGGCAAATCCGGGCTTTACCTTGACGATGTCACCCATCTGTCCCAATTTTTCAATGCGTTCGAGCAAAATGACTTCCATTTTCTTTCTCCTTCCTTAGTCCATGACATAAGGCAGCAGACCCAGAAAACGGGCACGCTTGATCGCTTTGGCCAGTTCACGCTGCTTCTTGACAGAAACGGCCGTGATGCGGCTGGGAACAATCTTGCCGCGTTCGGAAATAAAACGCTGCAGTAATTTAATGTCTTTGTAATCAATCTTCGGCGCGTCTTTTGCCGCAAACGGGCAAGCTTTGCGACGGCGGAAGAACGGACGACGTGTCGTAGCTACCATTAGAATTCCTCGCTTTCATCTTCAAGATCAAATTTGTCATCGAATTTCTTACGGCCTTTGACGTCTTTGCCTTTGTAGCTCATCATCGCGGACGGACCGTCTTCCAATTCTTCAACGCGAACGGACAAATAACGAATGACGTCTTCGTCAAAACGCATCTGACGTTCCAATTCAATCAATGCCTTGGCAGGAGCATCAATGTTGAATAAAACATAATGTCCCTTGCGGTTCTTGTTCATACGGTAAGCCAGAGAACGAAGTCCCCAGTTTTCCTTCTTTGTTACTTTGCCGCCGTTCGCCGTGATCACGCCTTCAAAGCGTTCAATCAAAGCGTCTACCTGTGAAGCGGCAATATCCTGACGTGCAATAAACACGCTTTCATATAAAGCCATTCAAAAATCTCCTTTTGGCTTATCTCAATTCCAAAAAACAAACCGCCCCCCATGGACGGCCGCCTTGGAACATAGCCGGTCCGTTATGCCGGCAAGGAGTAAACGGAAACTGAACTATAACACTCTTTTACCTAAATGCAAGGAAATGATTCAAAAAATATACTTCATTTTCCTTCTGTTGACAAAAAAAAGGAGCTGTTTAAAATAACATCGCTTTTAACATTAATGAAGGATAGCAAAATGAGTAAACCTAAAGTCGTGTTGGCTTATTCGGGCGGACTGGATACGTCCGTGATCCTGAAATGGCTGATCAATAAAGGGTTCGATGTTATCACCTATACGGCGAATGTCGGACAGGACGATGATTTCAAAGCAATCGAAGAAAAGGCTTTGAAATGCGGAGCAATTAAAGCTTATGTTCTGGATCTGCGACGAGAATTCGTAACCGATTACATCTTTCCCGCTTTTAAAGCGACTGCCGTTTACGAAGATCGCTATTTGTTGGGAACGTCAATCGCGCGTCCGCTGATTATTAAGCATCATATCCGCATCGCCGCCGAAGAAGGAGCGGAATACATCGCTCACGGCGCAACCGGAAAAGGAAACGATCAGGTGCGTTTCGAATTGGGCGCTTATGCGCTTAATCCGGCGATTAAAATCATTTCTCCGTGGAAAGACGCCGAATTCTTAAACGAATTCCAAGGCCGTCCCGATATGTTGGCTTATGCCGAAAAAAACGGTATCGAAATTAAAAAACACGCCGGTAAAGCTTACAGCGAAGACGACAATCTGTTGCATATCAGTCATGAATCCGGAATTTTGGAAGATCCGAACGCCGAATGTCCCCAAAGCGTTTATTCCAAGTCCGTTTCTCCTCAGGAAGCGCCGGATAAAACAACAAAAGTCGCTTTGTCCTTTGAACAAGGCGTCCCCGTTAAAATCGAAAACCTTGATGACGGTACGGTGATTACGGATCCGTTGGATTTGTTTGTTTATTTGAACAAATTGGGATCCGAAAACGGCATCGGCCGGTTGGATATGGTTGAAAACAGATTCGTCGGCATTAAGTCCCGCGGTGTTTATGAAACGCCGGGCGGAACGATCCTGCATGCGGCGCACATCGATTTGATGGGATTGTGCGAAGACAAGGAAGTCTATCGCTTAAATCAACAGTTCGGTGTGAAAATCGCCGATTTGATTTACAACGGTTTCTGGTTTTCTCCGGAAATGGAAGTGTTGATGAAATCCGTGGACGTTTGTCAGCAAAACGTCAACGGCCGTGTCGTGATGGAATTGTATAAAGGCAACGTCTATCCGGTCGCGCGTTACAGTGAAACGACTCCTTATGACGCCAATATCGCGTCAATGGATATTCACGGCGGATTCAATCAGATGGATTCCACGGGCTTTATTAAAATCAACGCCGTTCGTTTGACGGGTGATTACAGAATGAAGCATCGTCAAAAATGAGTAAAACGAATCAGATGTGGGGCGGGCGTTTCGACCTGCCCCCGGCAGAGCTGATGTTGGAAATCAATGCCTCTTTGCCGTATGACAGAAGGCTTTACGCTCAGGATATCCGCGGTTCGCAAGCTCATGCCGCCATGTTGGAAAAACAAGGGATCCTGACCAAAGACGAAAATCAAAAAATTCAAGACGGTCTGTCTTTGATTTTAAAAGAAATCGAAGACGGTCGTTTCGATTTTCGTCGCGAACTGGAAGACATTCATATGGCCGTCGAGGCTCGCCTGAAAGAACTGATCGGCGAAGCGGGCGGAAAACTGCACACCGCCAGATCGCGCAACGATCAGGTCGCTACCGATTTGAAGCTGTTTATTCGGGAGGAATGTCAAAAAGCGGTTTCCTTGTTGGAAAATTTGCGTAAAGTCCTGAAAGAAAAAGCGGCGCAAAACATCGAAACGATCATGCCCGGTTTTACCCATTTGCAGGTGGCTCAGCCGGTTTCTTTCGGATTTTATCTGCACGCCTACCATGAAATGTTCGGACGTGACGTAAAACGGTTCGCAAACGCTTTTGACGTCATGAACGAATGTCCGTTGGGGGCGGCGGCTTTGGCAGGGACTCCGTTTGATATAGACCGCTTTTTTACGGCCGAAAAATTAGGCTTTCAGGCGCCGACAAAAAATGCGCTGGACAGCGTTTCGGACAGGGATTTCGTTTTGGAATATTTGTCTTGCGCTTCGATCTGCGCCATGCATCTTTCCCGTTTGGCCGAAGAAATGGTCGTCTTTTCCTCTCAGCCGTTCGGATTTGTCAAAATGCCGCAGGAATATACTTCGGGCAGTTCGATTATGCCTCAAAAGTGTAATCCGGACGCCGCCGAATTGCTCAGAGCCAAAACAGGACGCATCTATGGCAGTCTGACGACTTTGTTGACGGTGATGAAAGGCTTGCCGCTGGCTTATTCCAAAGATATGCAGGAAGATAAAGAATGCGTCTTTGATGCCTGCGATACTCTGACCTTGGGGCTGAAAGTCATGACGGCGATCGTTCAGGGATTGCAGGTTCATCGCGAAAATATGCGCAAAGCCTTGGAAAACGGATTTCCTACGGCAACGGATCTGGCGGATTGGCTGGTTAAAAAAGCCGGTATTCCCTTCAGGCAGGCGCATCATATTACCGGTCAAATCGTTAAATTCGCCGAAAAAAACGGCTTGCGTTTAACGGACGTGCCTTTAAGCGAAATGCAAAAAATCTGTCCGCAAATTACGCAAGACGTTTATGGCGTTTTAGATGTCTTTCATTCTTTGAATGCCAGAAAAAGCTATGGCGGGACGGCTCCGGATCAGTTGCGTCAACACTTGATCGAAAAATAAATTTTTGCCGAATTTTGCCGTATAACCGCAGGGCGGTTATACGGTATTTGTTTAAGTTCAAAGCGTTGCATGGAAAAAGTAAATTTTATCGAAAAAATAGAAAAAATTTTGTCAAATTTGCTTTCTCTTTTTAAATTTTTTTTGTATCATAAAATATCTTGCTTTATTTTTACAGGTGTTTGAATGGAAAACAGATTTTCTGATTTGACGGAAACAGCTTTGATCGCAGAACGTTCGGCGATCTTGGCGGAATCGGTCGTGGACGAAAAGAAAATGCACCTGTTGGAAAACGAAGCCATGCAACGTCTGGAATCTTTTTTATCGGGAAAAACCGAAATCGATCCGGACGATGCGCCGATGTTTTACAGCTTCATTAAAGTTTTCGGTGAAACCGAAAATCCCGATTTAAGGCTTTGCGCCAAGAAAGCGGAAGCGAAAATTACGCCGGTCTTAAAACAGTTTGACCAGATGATCGGATATGAAAATCTGGCGAAAATAACGGCCGAAGAAATTGAACGTAATCTGGCGGATTTGGATTGCTTTGAAAAAATCGACCCGTTTGAAAAAGAGGATTCGGGACATTTGATTTTAAAGCAGTTTGAACAGGTCTTGCGCGTTCTTGACGAAGTGGAAATCGTTGATGACGAAACGGACGATATGTCAAAAGAGGCGACTGAAACCTTTAAAGAAACTGTAGTCGAAACGGCAAAAATAAAAACGTATATGCGTTTGTGCGTTTCGGATCATGAAATTACGCGGGAAGAATATTTGGACAGATTGTTGTTCGAAATGGAAAAGGCTTTGGTGATTTTATTTGTTATGGATAAATCGGCTCAGGCTTTCCCGTTGGATAAAGCTCATGCCGAAACGGTGCATCAGGAATTTGAAAAATTGTTAGACGTCCTTGAATAGGTGCAAAAATGACAGAAGAAGTTAAAAAGAAAGGATCAAAAAAGCTGTCATTGCGTAAAAGTACGCTGGAAACGTTTGTTTCTTCCACGACGCGCGGAGTAATGAACGCCAAAGAACGCTTGAAGCAGAAAAAAGAAAAGGTGATTCATGCCGTTCCGTTTTTGGAAAAAATCGATCGCAGAATTAAAGAGTTTGATTCCAAGATGGAACAAAAATACGGGCAGGTCTATGTGAAATTGCGTGACAGTGCGAAAAATATCGCTCGTACCGTATTGGCCGCAAAGCTGTTCGGCATTCCCGGAATTGTCGGCATATGTGCTTATAAAACGTGTGAAAAGGCGATGTCTTTGTTGGAACCGGCGCAAAAGGCAAAGCAAAACGGTGAAGCAAAGGGTGTTCTGGATTATTTGGCCAAAAATAAAGGGGAAGCTCATTTTACGATGACGTCCGGCGCTTTGAGCATAGCGACGATGGCGTGTGACGTTGTCGGGGATTATGTGACCAAAGGGGCGATTCGCGTGGGAAAAGCGTCTTTGTTAATCGCTCCCGAAGTAAAGAAATTCGTTCAGACAACGGGCAAATGGTTCAGAGGGGAAGAGGCTTTTAAAGAAGTCAGACGTGACGCCGCCGTTATGGGTATTACGTTCGGCACGTATTTCATATCGTCCGTGCCGATGACGCGCGGATCGGGAAAACCGCAAACGGATGAATCCGGACAGCGGCAAACGTGGCAGTCCAAGGAATTGCCAACAAAGACTCCTAAGGAAAAACTCAGTGAATATATGCAAAAAGTCAAAGCGTTGTTTGCGGCGGGATTCGGTAATCCGGGCGGTATGGTAACGGTGCCGCAGGAATCGAAAAAAGAAGATAAAGCCCCGCAGACTGATCAAAAAACGCCGGAAAACAAAGAAAAGAAGACGTCCGCATATAAAAACGAAGTCAATAAACTGTTTGCAAGCGGCGCCGGCAATCCGGGCGGAATGATTACCGTCTTTGACATTAAAAGTCAAAAAGGCGGTCGCTGAAAAGCAAAAAAAAGCCCTCAAACGAGGGCTTTTCTTTTTATTCGACCGCGGACATCATAAAGTCGGTGACGCGTTGTGAAAAAGCGGCAGGGTCTTTGATCGGTTCGCCTTCGATGATTTTGGCTTGGTCAAACAAGACCTGAACCAAAGCTTTGTTCGTGTCGCTTGTGTCTCCGGCGGCGACTTTTGCGGCCAGCTTTTTGATCAGCGGGTGACGCGGATTGATATCAAAATAACGGTTGCTGACGTATAATGACGGTTGATTGTGCTGGCGCATCAGGCGTTCCAGGTGAATGGACGCTTCGCCGTCTCCGGTCGAAAGGGCGACGGGGCTTTTGGTCAAGCGTTCCGTCGTGCGGACTTCTTTGACTTCGTCTCCGACAATTTCTTTCATGAACTTTGTCAAAGCGTCCAAATCCGCTTGAGGCGCTTTTTCCAGTTTGTCGGATTGATCCGTAATTAACAGCGTTTCCAGTTCCTGCGCGCCGGCATTGACCGATTTGATCGGTTTTTCCTTATATTGCGTCAGCCCCTGCGGCCAGAATTCATCAATCGGATCGGTTAACAGCAAAACTTCGATCCCGCGTGAGGCAAAGCCTTCCAGTTGCGGGTTGTTGCGCAAAACAGCCAAATCGTCTCCTGTGATATAGTAAATGCTCTTCTGACCGTCTTTCATACGCGAAATGTAATCCGCCAAAGTGGTCAGGCCGTCTCCGTTCGTCGAATAAAAACGGCAGAGCTCGGCGATTTCTTCGCGGTTGTAGGAATCTTCGAAGATCCCTTCTTTTAAAACCGCGCCGAAAGCGTTCCAGAACGTCAGATATTCCTGTTCGTTTTCGCTGCGTTTTTTTAATTCGCCTAAAATACGGCGCACGACTCCCGTCTTGATCTTGGCTAAGACAGGTGTCTTTTGCAGCATTTCACGTGAAACGTTCAACGGCAGTTCTTTGGTGTCGATCACGCCTTGCACGAAACGAAGGTAATTCGGCAACATATCCGGCACTTGATCCGTGATGAAAACGCGGTTGATGTACAGCTTGATCTGCGCGTTGCGGTTGGGTTGGAAAATGTCGAAAGGCGTTTTGGTCGGTATGAACATCAGAGCCGTGTATTCGATCGTTCCTTCGGCTTTGTAGTGCAGGATATCCCAAGGATCGTCAAAAGCGTGCGAAATGTGACGGTAAAAGTCTTTATACTGCGCTTCCGTAATGTCGGCTTTGTTGCGCGTCCATAAGGCGCTGGCCAGATTGATGGTTTCCGTTTCGCCCATATAGTGCATGATAACGGGGAAGGAAATATGATCGGAAAACTGACGGACGATCCGGCGGACTTCGGCGGCTTCGGCATAATGATAAGCGTCTTTCTTTAAATAAAGCGTGATCTTTGTGCCGCGCGAAACGTCCGGTTCTTCGGTGATCGAGAAAGATCCCTTGCCGGTGGATGTCCACAGCCAGCCTTCTTCTTCGCCGGCTTTGCGGGAACGGACTTCGACTTTTTCCGCGACCATGAACGCCGAATAAAATCCGACACCGAATTGACCGATGATCGTGGCGTCTTTTTGTTTGTCTCCGGTCAGATTGTTTAAAAATTCAGCTGATCCCGAACGACCGATGGATCCCAGATCCTTGATTAAATCTTGCTTGTTCATGCCGATGCCGTTGTCGGCAATCGTTAACGTATGCGCGTCTTTATCGGGATAAATGTCAATCTTGAATTCTCCGTCACCTTTGGCAATGTCCGGCTTCATAATCGCGGCATAACGCAGCTTGTCACAGGCGTCTGAGGCATTCGATACCAATTCTCTTAAAAAAATGTCCGTGTCCGAATAAAGCGCGTTAACGACTATGTCTAAAATTTTACCGACTTCAGCTTGAAATTGCATTTTTTCTTCCGACATTATAACCTCCAAGTTATCAAACGTGCTTTATTTAAGTTTCTGTATCGCAAATTTCAACTCTTTAGGAAAGTTTTTTTGGTTATGGAACAAATCGTTACTGCGCTGCTCGGGCCGACAAACACGGGAAAAACGTATCTGGCCGTCGAAAAAATGTTGACTCATAAAACGGGAATGATCGGTTTTCCTTTGCGTCTGCTGGCCAGAGAAAACTACGATAAAATCGTTCGGCTCAAAGGCGTTGAACAGGTCGCTTTGATAACGGGCGAAGAAAAAATCATGCCGGAAAATCCGTCTTATTTCGTCTGTACGGTCGAAGCGATGCCTTTGGAACGCGCCGTTGACTTTCTGGCGGTCGATGAAATTCAAATGGCGGCCGATGTCGAACGCGGGCATATTTTTACGGATCGTTTGTTGCATGCCCGCGGCGTGCGGGAAACAATGTTTCTGGGCGCGGAAACGATCAAGCCTTTGTTAAAACAGTTAATAGAGGGAATCGAAATTGAAACGCGGCCGCGCTTTTCAAAACTGACGTACACGGGGATAAAGAAGATCACCCGTCTTCCCGCCCGTGCCGCGATTATCGGTTTTTCGGTGCAGGACGTATATGCTCTGGCCGAGCTGATCCGCCGGCAAAAAGGCGGTGCCGCCGTTGTCATGGGCGCGTTAAGCCCTCGCACCCGCAATGCGCAGGTCGATATGTTCCAGTCCGGAGAAGTCGATTATCTGGTCGCCACCGATGCGATCGGCATGGGGTTGAATATGGATATTTCTCATGTGTGTTTTACGGCTTTGCGCAAGTTTGACGGCATGAAAATGCGGGCTTTGTCCGCCGCGGAACTCGCGCAAATCGCCGGACGGGCGGGGCGGTATATGAAAGACGGCACGTTCGGCGCGGCGGCCGAAGCTTCGGCGTTAAGTCAAGACATCATCGACAGGATTGAAGAACACCGCTTTGAACCGCTTTCTCATTTGTTTTGGCGCAACCCCGACTTAAAGACGACGTCTTTGGATTCGTTGTTGTACAGTCTGAACGTTCGTCCGAATGTTTCGGGATTGGTCGGCGCCAGAAAAGCCGAAGATCAGCAGGTCTTGGAAGCTTTGATGCGCGATCAGGCGATCGTGAAGTCGGTCAATCACGCTTCGAGAGTCAAATTGTTATGGGAAATCTGCCAGATTCCGGATTTCAGAAAAGTCACGCCCGAAGCGCATGCGCGTTTGTTGGCGCAGATCTATCGCCATATCCTGAACGAAGGAAAATTGCCGCAGGATTGGTTTGAAAAACAAGTTAAAATTCTCGACAATACGAACGGCGATATAGATGTTGTTACGGGACGTATTGCAGGAATCAGAATTTGGACGTATATTGCTCAAAGAAAAGAATGGATCGATCGGTCGGCGCACTGGCGGGACATTACGAGAGCCGTTGAGGACAAGCTGTCCGATGCGTTGCATCAAAAGCTGGCTCAGCGGTTTGTGGACAAGCGCACATCTGTTTTGGTTAAAGGTATGAAAGCACAAGTGGAATTATTTACAAAAATCGAAGAAGACGGCTCTGTGGAAGTCGAAGGACAATCTGTCGGGAAAATGCAGGGATTGCGTTTCGTTCCGATCACGGGAGCCGGAAAGTTTGCCGACCGCGTTCTGATTTCAGCGGCGGAAAAAGCTTTGCAGGCGGAATTCCAAAACAGAATTGCGGCCATTCTCGCCGCGCCTCAGGAAGACTTTACGTTGGAAAACGACGCGCAGATCTTCTGGAAAGGACAAAGCTTGGCTAAGGTCGTCAAAGGACGGGATATCCTGCATCCGACCGTATCGTTAAGCGTGCATGAAACGATAGATCAAACGTATGTCGAACAGATTAAAAACCGTTTGAACGGGTGGTTGGAAGTCTTTCTGGCCAACAAGATCATGCCTTTGTTTGCGGCGTTGCGCACGTTGGAAGAAGAAAACGCTTCCGGATCGGCGAGAGGGATTTTGTGGCAGGTTGCCGAACAGTTGGGTACCATGCCGCGTGAAAAAGTGTTCGATCTGATTAAAGGGTTGAACGAAGCCGATAAAAAGGTCTTGGCCAAAGCGGGAATGCGTTTGGGACACGATTATTTGTTCTTCCCGATGTTGTTAAAGCCGGCGGCGCAGCGGGTGTGCGCGATTTTGTGGAAAGTCTGGTTTGATAAAACGCAGTATGCGACAGGTTTTGCCGTTGACGGCAAGATGTCTTTCGCCGTTGAACGCGGTGTGCCGCGCGCCCTGTATCTTGTGCAAGGGTATGCTTTGGCGGGAACCAGAGCCATTCGTGTCGACGTGATGGAACGCTTTACGGCAAAATTGCGCGAAGTGACCCGTCAGGATAAGGGAAAACCGCAGGTGTTGCCTTTGGAATTGCTCTCGATTGCGGGATTAAAGCGTGATGAAGCCGAAGAAGTGTTCGGATTCCTCGGTTTTAAAGTGACGAAAGAAAAGCAGACGACAACGATCGGGGACGAAACGAAAGAAACGGAAATCCTGATGATCCAGCCGAAATTTAAAAAGCGCAAAGCTGAAGCGAAAGAGGAAGCGGTCGATATGAATTCTCCGTTTGCGGCCTTGGCGGCTTTGAAAAAGAAATGAGCGATTCTCAAAGAATCGATAAATGGCTTTATTTCACGCGCTTTGCCAAAACGCGTTCGGTCGCACAGCAAATGATCGAAGGCGGGCATATCGCCGTAAATGATGAAAAAGTGTTAAAATCAAGCCGCGAAATTAAAATCGGAGATGAATTGACAATCCTGCGCGGATCGATGCGTTTTTTCGTTCGGGTGGCGGGATTTTGTGAAAAAAGAGTCGGTGCCCCGATTGCAAAGACGTTGTACGAACAAACGCGGGAACCGGAAAATTTGGCACCGCCGCCGAAAAAAGCTTTCGAGTTCAGAGCGGCCGGCACGGGACGACCGACAAAACGCGACCGCCGCGCGATCAACCGCTTAAAAGGGAAATTTTAACTTTCATTAATGACTTTTTTTGTCGTTGAAATAACTTTATCTTTCCACAGAACAACCTCCTTTATCGCCAGCTTTTGCTGTGCGGTGATGAACGATTCCATAAAGGCGAAATCGGGTACGTTGTCAGTGACGGGAATGAATACAAAGCTTTCTATCATTCGCTCTTTATTCCATTTTTGCGTATAACTGAAATTTTGAGAAAAATTTTTAAATACGGCACAGAAAAACAATGCCCGTTTTCTGTTCAGACTCCAATTTTCTTTTGAATAACATATATTCACATCATCGGAAGCGTAAAAAGGCTCTTCCTGATAAAAAGAACAGCCGACACTGCCGTTATAGTTAACGGATATACAATTCGGTTTCCATACGGTTGTCGTTTCAATATGTTCCCGTATCCCGTTATTGGAAGAGATAGCCCCTAAAAAATTGATGTTTCCTGGCCTTATATTTTGTTTTGTCAGTCGCTTGCCTTTAACAACATCAAACAATTCTCCGATTTTAAATTCCTTGAACCGGATTTTTCCGTTTTTAAAATTGTCCAGCGCGGTTTGTTCTGCGGCGGTTAAATCGTAATTTTCCAATCCGGCGGCGCGCAGGTATGTTGCAAGCTCGCTGACGCGCGCTTGTTCAAGCTCGCAAATATAGCGTTCCATATAGGAAAAATCAGGCGTTCCTTGGAGTGTGGCGGGAAGTGTTAACTTTAAATTTTTAATAAAATTAACATCTGAACAAACTCCCCAGGAAAAGTCAGAAAGAACCTTATTAAAACAGCAAACGAAGAAATGAGCGTTTTGATGATTTAAAATAAACTTGGGTTTTAAAATTTTTACTTTGTTTCCAGTGAAAAAGTTTTTTTGTTGATAAAAAACAGAAAATGTATCTTGTGCAAAAGACAAAGAGTTGCCTTCATTTAAAAAGCAGACATCTTCAATGATATAACCTCTTATGCCATTGTTTTGGGTACTTCTGACGACATAAGGGTGGGAAGTCTCAACTTGATTTTCAAAAATTTCATTTAATGTATTTGCGTGAAATATTTTTTTAGAAGATTCGACTTCAAACAGATCTTCGATTTTAAATTTTTTCCATTGGCCCCCGTTTCGTTTAAATTCTTTGTTCAATTTTTCCAAACGGGGGCTAGTCAAAAATTTTCGGGTGTTCCCTCCGATTTCAACAGTGTCGATACTTTCCACGCCAGATAATCTGCGACTGTTTTTCTGAAATCGGATTCGGTAGGAATCGTATCCACCCGTTTGTGTTGCGCATATGTCCAATCATCGCCCTTTAAAGAGATTATGTCTTCAATCACGCAATCATCAAAATAGGACGTTTTCTTTTTACGCCCTAAAACAATATCAATAATTTCCTGGTAACGCCCTGTCGCGTCGTCCGTATTTTTTAAATTCACGTCCGAAGCGGATTTTTTGCGGTTTTGGCGCGTATATCCATCGTTTGAAAAATCAATGAATTTCACCAAATTATCCGTATTATGCGGAATGCCGACGTCGAAAACGTAAATCGCCGTTTGAACACCCGCTTTGCCACAAAAAATGTCGCTCATGTGAATCGCGGCGACCAACGTGTTGCGTTTCAATATTTCCTTTGTGTAGGGCAAACCGTTGCCGCTACCGGCGTTTTCCTGAATCAAAACTGCGGCGCGTCCGCCCGACATTCGGCTCAGCGCGCGTTCAACAAAAACGAATCCTTTTCCTTTGGCGGAATAGGGTGGATTCAACAGGAACACATCGGCGGGAAATGGCGTGTCTTTTTGCGTCCCTTGTTCGTAATTTCCGTTAAATTCGATTAGAGAATCCTTGTGCAAAATGTTGCACGATCCGTCCCCCATCAAAATCATATTCAGCACCGCCAGCATATAAATGTCAGCGCGCAATTCAACGCCAAGTAGCTGAAAATACTTGATGTGTGCGATTTTTTCGGTGCGTTCTTTCGGGCTAGCGATTGTTTTTTCCGCATCGTCAATCATTTGCTTCATCGCGGAAATCAAAAATCCAGCGCTGCCCGTCGCATAGTCCCAAACGTAGCTGTCCTTGTTGATTTTGCACAGTTTCGCCATAAATTCGCAGACATAGCGCGGGGTCAGCACGACGTCGTTTTTATCGCCGTCCGGAATATCCACCCATTCGTTCAACACATTGAACAGCCTGCCCGTAAAATCCAAATGCCGCGCCGATGTGAAAATTGGCATGATGTCGTTTTTGATGACGGTGTAAACGGTTTTTATCGCGCTTTCGCCATTTTTAGGTTTGTAAATCTGCGAATAGATGAACACTTGCGACAAATCGGAAATAATCAATTCCCGCTTTTCCTTGGGCAGATTCTTTTCGTTTAAAAAGTCGGCGATTTTGTTAACAACGATCTTTCCGTCATTTGAATTTTCCCCCGTGTCACCCTTTAAATCTGCTATTTCCAACGGGGAAACCCTGCCGTCAACACCTAAAGCCGCCATAATCAGCCCCGCCACCAGTTGAACGCGCGATCCGACGGATATTTTTAGTTCGTCGTGCATTCTTTGGTTTAACGCTTTTAGTTTGATTTCGATCTGATTTTCGTAATCTTTGGCTTTCGCTTCCTTTTCCTCTTCAGTTAAATAAAGCGCGTCGATTTTTTGAACGAAATTTTCAAAGTTTTCCGGATACAGAAAACTTAAATCGCTGTAATCGCCAACTTTTTTCGGAATACAAAAATTGTTCGCCGAAACGTAATAAACGCCCAGTTCCGTTTTGATTTCGCCCGCGTCTTCGTATCCGTTCATACCGACGGCGACGGATTCTTTGTATGACATTGTGTTTTTCACAATCGCGTCGGCGTAATGAACCGCTCCGTTCACCGCGTATTTTTGAATATTGGACGCCTTTGATTTGTCGATTTCACCATTCGGTGCGGTTTTGATCAAAGCTCCCTTAGTTCCTTTAACTTCAATCATCACGGGGATTTTGCGGTTGCTCTTTGTCGTCAGAAACAATTTGATGTCGGGATAGTTGTTTCCCTTCCCGCCGCTTTTAGACGGGGCGCTTTTCAATGCGTCGTCAATTTCCGTGTTAATGCTTTCGGTTTTCGTGAACGTCCGGCATTTTTTCAGCTGTTCCTTGGCAATGTTTTCGATTTTTTCTTCGATACTGGGCATCAAGCGTTTCCTTTAAACAAAAAAAGTCGCCTGATGAAGGCGACCGGAAGTTGGAAACTACTCTAATGAAATAGTGCGACATATTCGTATATAACAAAAGCGCCGCGGTTAACTAGTATTCCACGGTGTTTCATATACACTTATTTTGTCGTCTTCCGGTCGTTAAACCAGAAGGCGTGCAAAATTATCGTCTTTACACAAGACGCATTAGAGGGGTTTCCACACCCCGGAACATTCATCAAACGTTCCGGTTAAAAGATAAAGCCAAACGGTTACAAAATTCTTACCTGCCGGGAAATTTTGACCGCTTTCATATTCAGGCTTGAAAAAACGTCAAAAACCGCTATATTGCTTTACGTCATACAAAACTAGTTTTGAGGAGATTTAATATGGCTTCTGTTGTTAATGATTCCTGCGTAAAATGTTTGACCTGCGTTGATGTTTGCCCGGTCGGCGCTTTCGTTGAACTCGACACACAGGTCGTTGTCAATCCCGATACCTGCATCGATTGCGGCGTCTGCATTTCCGAATGCCCTCAGGGTGCTATCACCACTGAAGACGAAGCTGATGAAAAGTGGATTAAGTTTAATGCTGAAGAAGCAGCTAAAGCTTAAGTAAGCCTAACAGAAACCCTCCGATAACGGAGGGTTTTTTTATACGCTTAAATCCGTCCCTGTCGCTTGTCCCGTTGCGCCGTATTGGGCGACTTTGCGGGCGGCTTCGTAAGCGTCCAGCTGGCGGGTCATGGCTTCGGGAAACCAAGAAGCCGCAGGCGAAACTTTTTCTGATGACGCCATCGGCAGATTTTCCCGTTTATAGCCGAATCCTTCCGTACTGACTTGAGATTTTATCGCTTCAAGGTCGATCGGTGTTTTTTTGGAAATGTTGGATTTAGGAGCCAATGACGTGTTGATTTCGTTAATGGTTTTTGCTTTGGCTTGTTGTTGCATTTCTTCGATACGCAATTGCTTCGCTTGTTCCGAAGCGCTGACCGTTAGCGGCTGAGCGACACCGAATTTTGTTTGATTGTTGCGAAAACGCGCCGCCGTTTCCATCGGAAAGACTTTCGCGTCTCCGGGACCTTTCAGAGTTCTGGTTGTTTTGGCGGTTTCTCGGGCTTTTGCCGTTTCTTCCGACATATTGTAAGGAGAATCCGATCCGATCAGCTTGTTTGTTTTCTGTGTAAACTTTGTGCGTTCCAGTTGTTCGTTTAATCGGCTGCCCGGTTTGATCGTGTCCGCGCTGACAACAAACGGGGTCAAATCTTCCACATTTGTTAAAGAAGACGGCAATTCGGGTACCGATTGCGCAGGAACAGAAGCCTGTTTTTCTTTCTGTATTTCTTGCGCCGCCAAAAGAGTCGGAGCGTGAAGTTCCTGATTGTTTAAAGGGGGATTCTGACGTTTTGTCGTTTCCGTAATTTGTTTTTTAACGACAGGCTCTTGCGACGCGTTTAATGTTTCGGTAAACAGGCTTTGGCGCATTTTTTGAGGCAATTCAAATTCTTCCGCAGGCTTTGACGCCAATGCGGATTGAAAAGTGATTCCGTCCTGCCAAACAGACATATCAACCGTAAATTCCATGTTTAACATGTTGTCCTCCCTTTCTTCCTGATAAAACATATGCAATATCCGTGCCAAGTAATTTTATTTGAAGAAAGAAAAAACCTCTTTTATCATGGTTCCGTCTTTTAACGGAGGAGCGCATGCGTCAAATTTTGATCTGTTCAAAACAAGAAAAACCGAGACAGGCTCTCGCCGGTGAAATACGGGTGCTGGAAATTGCTCAGGAAGTCGTTGAAACCGCCGACTTTGACGAAGCCGTTAATTTTATTAAAAACGAAGATTTTTCTGCGCTGATTATGGACGATCCTTCGCCGGAACAACATCATCTGCTGACCGCTGTCAAGAAAGCTGTGCCTGTATTTTATCTGGTAAATCAACCGATTGATGTGCAAGATCTTCAGATCTTTCAAAAACCGATACGTTTGTCTGTCTTCTTAACGGCTCTGATCGCTGCTGTGGCGCAGTTCGAACAAAGCGATGAAGCCGCTGTTTCTCTGGGCGTCTGGAAGTTCAACTTCGCCGCTAAAACTCTGGTTTATAAGGAAACCGAAATCCGATTGACCGAAAAAGAAGCCGCTATCCTGAATTATCTTCATCGTTGCGATGCGCCGGTCGATAAAGAAACGCTTTTGCGCGAAATATGGGGATACGGAGAAGGGATTTCCACGCATACTTTGGAAACGCATATCTATCGTTTGCGCCAAAAACTTGAAACAACGGGGATATCTTTTATGACCGGAAACGGCGAAGGATATCGATTGGTGTGTTCCGATTAGTTACTTGATGTAATTTTCGCGCATCTTGCGTAAACGGCGGGCTTTCTGGGTCGGCGTTTCGTCCGTGTCACGATCCCGAATACGGATTTTTAAAGCGTCAAAGGCGTCCCCGATCGGAATAAAACCGTCTCTGCTTTCAATCAGGCTCTTGCCAGCGTGCGCCAAGCCGATCGCATTGCCGTTTTCATCAACCAATACGCCTCCCAAAGAAACACTCTGAACGTTCGTGTTCGTCAAAATATCAACGCCCGTATCGCTGAAACGATAGCCGGCCACTTTTCCTTTTTCCAAAGCTCCTTCGAACCCGCCGCGCATCGGGGTGCCGATCGCATAGAACGGTTCGCCGACTTCGGGTAAGTCCAAACGTAAGGGAATGGGCCAATTGTATTTGTCAAATTCTGTCGGAGATATATACAGTAAAGCAACGTCTTTGTCTTTATTGACACGCAAAACCATGGCGGAAACAATACGACCGTCCAAAAATTCCGCTTTTACAAAAGTCGTTTTTTTGGCAATCTCGTAATTCGTTAAAATCAATGTCGGGGAAATTATCAGTCCCGAACCGACTTCTTCTTCATTCGTTACCGCAACTACGCTCGAACGAATACGATATAAACGGATCGGAGATAAATATCTGAACGGTTTTTGGTTGCCAATCGTAATCCAACCGTCAACAGGGGAAACAACAAAGCCTAACTTGTTTTCTTGGCGTTCCAAAGCGCTTTCAGAAGAAAGAGTATATCCTTCAAAGAAGCGAACTAAAGGAACAACGGGCAAAATACGTCCGAATAAACCTCTTTGCATGGGCGGTTCAGTTAATAATCGGGCATAGAAACCTTCTCCGTCATCTCTATCGGTCAGTCCGCGTGCTAAAATACCGGATCCAATTGAATCGCTCAATCTTCGACCGCTTTGTCCGTCGGTCAATTCTTCTTCGTGAGTCTCCGTCCCGTCTAAGGCTTTACTCCTCAACACTTGTTCTCCAAGTTCGCGGCGGGCTTCTTCCAAACGCTGTAACTGTTCTGAATCAAGAATTTCTCCCTCGGCAACCATGCGTTCCAGTTCTTCCAATGCGTGCAATGCGCCGGTGCCCTTTTCCAAATCGCCCGTTAAATCTCTGTCGCCACCGGTAATTTTTTCGAGCTCTTCAAGTGTTTTTTCTCGTTCGCGTTCATTATAAAAAACCATGCGCTTACGGCGGTATGAAGAACGAAGTTTTTTGTATTTTTTGTGTTCGTAAGCCAAAGCTTCAAATTGTGCTTTTGCCTTTTCTAATTCTGCAGGGCTTGGAACGGTACGCATCGTTTGCATAAATCCGGGCATGCCGATCACACGAACCAAAGCGTCGGCAAACGCTTTTTCAATTAATCGGATTTCTCCGTCACGGATAGGCGTCTGAATTTCAGCATAACCGCGCGTGACGTCTTCCCAATACAGTTTGCGGTTAAACGGTGTCATAACACGCCATAACACTTGAATTTCTGCCGATCCGCTACGTAAATGCGAATAAGTGCGCGTGCGCCAGTCGTATTGATCGCAAACGTTGATAAACAAGTCTTTGATCTCCGCCGTAATGACATATCCCGGCAGTAAATCGGGGCGTTCCGCGCTGATCGAATACGGATAATACGGGTTGTCCTTGCGAACGATGACGGGGAATAACTCGTTCATTTCTTCAAAAAATACATTGTCAAACTTCATGTCACGGCGCATCGCGCGGCCTTCGTTTAAAACAATGTTTCTTTGACCCCGCCTGCAACCGAATAACTTGAAATTGTATTGACCGATATCTTTGCCCCATTCATCAGCCGTCCGGTTTCGGTTGATCTTAAAGTCAACGTATTCCAACTTGATCGGAGCCAAACGGGAATCAAACGTAAATAATCGTTCCGCCAGTTCGCTTGATGCGGAATCATAAACGGGGGTCGCTCCGTTTTCATCAAGAACAACCGTCGTTTCGGTCTTCCCTAAAACGGAAGCAGGCATCTGAAATAAAAATAAGCTTAGAAAAATAAAGAAAAGTTGTTTCAATTTCATCAGATACCTTTATATTTGATTCAGTCTATTTTACATAATCAGAAAAACATTAAAAAATGTTTTAGTTTTAAAGGATTCTTCTATGTATCTGTTACCGGCAATCGATTTGAAAGAAGGAAAATGCGTCCGTTTGAAGCAAGGCAATATGGCGCAGACAACCGTTTTTAACGATGATCCGGCGGCGCAGGCTCAAGAATTTGTTGCTCAAGGGGCGGAATGGATCCATATCGTTGATTTGGACGGTGCTTTTGCCGGGAAACCCGTTAATGCGACAGCCGTTGAAAACA
Organism: uncultured Alphaproteobacteria bacterium; assembly: GCA_944391535.1. Taxonomy (GTDB): domain Bacteria; phylum Pseudomonadota; class Alphaproteobacteria; order CAAGCB01; family CAG-977; genus UBA11549. Next base: position 5,865 of record CALXTY010000004.1, on the reverse strand, counting down.
TCTTGAATAAAGTGTCCGTGAATATCGAATTGGGCGGCGGAATCCGTACGATTGAAACAATAAAAATGTGGATCGACAAAGGCGTGAGGCGCGTTATTCTGGGAACGATCGCTTTGCGCGATCCCGACTTTGTTAAAAAAGCCTGTCGCGAATTCCCCGATAAAATCGCCGTCGGCATAGATGCCAGAGACGGCTTTGTCGCTGTCGAAGGGTGGGCTGAAAAATCCGAAATGACGGCGCTTGATTTGGCGCGGTGTTTTGAATCGGTCGGCGTCAGCGCCATTATTTATACGGACGTTTCCCGTGACGGTGTTCTGCAAGGTCCGAATTTGCCGGCAACCGTTCAGCTGGCTTCTTCGATTTCGACACCCGTCATCGTGTCGGGAGGCATTTCTTCTTTAAAAGATATTGAAGCCTGTAAACGGGAAGAAAAAAACAACATTATCGGAGTAATCGCCGGACGAGCCGTTTATGAAAACCGTTTCAGCGTTCGTCAGGCCGTAGATTTGTTAAAAGGGAATCAAGCATGACAGCAGAAGTGTTAAATCGTTTGTTCGCCGTTGTCCAAAGTCGTAAAACGGCCGATCCGCAGACGTCTTATACGGCGAAACTGTTTTCCAAAGGAACGGAGCGGATTGCGCAAAAAGTCGGGGAAGAAGCGGTTGAAACCGTGATTGCCGGCGTAAAAAAAGACAAAGAACACGTTGTTTCGGAAAGCGCCGATTTGTTATATCATTTATGCGTTTTATGGGCTGACGCGGAAGTTTGTCCCGAAGATGTGTTTAAAGTTTTGGAACAAAGGGAAGGGATTTCCGGCATAACGGAAAAAAATTCACGACCGAAGGAGTAGGAAATGAAGGTTTATGATGAAAGTAATGTCTTTGCCAAAATGTTAAAGGGGGATATTCCCGTTAACAAGATTTACGAAGATCAGTATGCGATAGCTTTTGCGGATATTCATCCGAAGGCTCCGGTTCATTTATTGGTGATTCCGAAAGGGGCTTATACGGATTTTTCCGATTTTACGTCAAAAGCTTCGTCTGAAGAGATTTCTGGCTTTTTTAAAGCTGTCGGAGCAGTGGCGGCCGAGCAGGGATTGGTTGACGGCGGTTATCGTTTGGTGATGAACACGGGTCGTGACGGCGGACAGGAAGTCCCGCATTTGCACGTGCATATTCTGGCCGGCAAAAAACTGGCGTTCTAAGCGTAAAAAAATCCCCCTTTGCCGTCAGGCAAAAGGGGGATTCTTTTAAAAATTTATTCTTTTACAAATACGTTCTTCGGCTGTTGGCAAACAGGGCAAACATAATCGTCCGGCAATTCGTTAAACGGTGTGTCGCCGTCATAAACGTATCCGCAAACGGAACAAACCCATTTTTCCTTTTTCGCAGCCGGCTTTTCCCCTTTTTCTTCCACTTTTTCAAATTCGTCCGGACCGACACCACAAACCGGACAAACATAATCCGCCGGCAATTCGTCGCCTTCGTATTCGTATCCGCACACTTTACATACCCATTTCGTCATCTTTTTTTCTCCTTTACCTGTTTGGGAACATTTCCCTGTTTGAAAAGCCTCCATGACTCTCGGCTTCCATGATTCCTGATACGTCGTATAACTCAAAGCTTTTCCCGCACCGTCTTGCGCTTCAATGACATCGCAGAAAAACAAAGTGTGTGTCGAAAGCTTTTTGATTTCCGTCACCTTGCAGTGCAAATAAGCCGCCGCATCATCTAAAACCGGCAGATTACTCATTAAATGATAAGGCACTTTTTCCCATTTGTCCGCCAGTCGGCAAGACTGAAATCCAAAATTCGCAATCACAAACGGATCGGTCGTCTCCGATAAAACCGATAATGTAAATTCTTTCGTTTCTTCGATACATTCCTGTGTCTGTGTGCCTTGATTGCAGCAAATCACCAACGTCTGCGGCTGAACAGTCGTTTGCATGACCGCATCAACAATGCAACCGCCGAATTTATTCGCGCACTTTACCCCGACAACGTACAGTCCGTAAGTGAGTTTTGAAAAAGCTTTGGTATCTATCATATCTTCTCCATAAAGAAACAAAATCGTTTAAAATGCAATATAGCTAAAAAGAATTTAAACGAATTAAAACATCCGCTCCGACTTCCATACCCGCATCAACCGCCAATCGATCGGGTGTGTATTCGGTATTGAATAAATCTACTTCATCTGAAACGTGAATACAATCCGCAACGCTTGTCGCGTCTATCGGCAGATAGTTCGTCGCCGGCGGTGTCAGGACGGGAAGCAATTGTCCCCGATAATCCACAAAACAGCCTTGTTTATGAACAATGCCGTCGCCCGATCCGACTAAAACGGAAGCAACTAAGGTGCGTTTTTTGAAAATAAAATTGTCGTTGTATCCCAAGCTTTCACCCGCATCAAACCATCTTAGCCAACCGATCTTCGCTGTCAATTTAGCGGCGCTCCGGCTGCCGGGAAGAGCGGTTGATCCGTATAAAGAAGCTCCCGTCCGGATTACGTCAAACCAGTATTCTTTGCCTAAAGAAACGCCGAAAGACGCCGACAGACTTTTGCGCGCGTGCGGGAACAACGCCGCATATTGTAAGAATAAATCCAGTTGTTTTTTGTTTTTCGGATTGTCCGGTCGTTCGGCGCAAGCCAGATGGGACATTAAAAAAGAAACACTTCGTCCGTTTAAAGCCCTCATCGTTGTTTCTTTGTCAAAAGCGTTGATCCCTGCCAAATTAAAGCCCGTATCCAGACGGACGGCGATATTTTGTTCCGAAGGATAACGGTAAAGAGATTCTATGGTTGAAAAAACGGGGGTTAACTTCAGATCTTTATAATTTTGAGGCGTTTCCGATTCAATAAAGGCGTCCAGAACAAAAACCGTTGCCGTGTCTGTCAGAGACCGAACCGCAACGCCTTCGCTGAGCCGGTTGACGAAAAAAGTTTTACAACCGGCTATCAGTAAAGCGGGAATGACATTCTTGATGCCCAGTCCGTAAGCGTTGGCTTTGACAACGGCGGCGATTTCCGTTTGCGGACAGTTTTGTTGCATCAGGCGAAAGTTGTGTTCCAAATTTTCAGGAAAAACAACAAGATTCATTGTTGACATATTTTAACGCAGCCAAAAAATTTTTAAAAACAGGGTCTTAATCCTAAAACGTCTTGCATGGAATACAACCCTTTCGGTTTATCCTGAGCCCATAAAGCGGCTTTGATCGCACCGTCCGCAAAAATTTCACGTGAAGAGGCTTTGTGCGTTAATTCAATGCGTTCGCCTTGTCCGGCAAAAATCACCGTATGATCTCCGACAACGTCTCCGCCACGTAAAGCCGCAAATCCGATTTCTCCTGTCGGACGGGTGCCCGTATTGCCGTAACGTTCGTATCGGGCATGATCTTTAAGATTAATTTCACGGCCTTCCGCTGCCACCTTACCCAATCCCAAAGCCGTCCCCGAAGGAGCGTCCGCTTTGTTACGATGATGCATTTCAACAATTTCAATGTCATAAGACGGATCCAAAACCGATGCCGCCTGTTTAACCAGAGCAAACAGCAAATTAACCCCGACACTCATATTCGGAGCGGCGACGATAACCGTTTTTTCGGCACATTTCTTTAACAGATCCATTTGATCCCCGCTTAATCCCGTTGTCCCGACAATCAGAATTTTACCCGTTTCGGCAGCGATTTTGGCGTGTTCCACCGTTGCCGCGGGAGCCGTAAAATCTAAAACGGCGTCACTGGCTTCAAATAATTCGAAAGGATAGGAAGTCACCGAAATCCCTAACGGTCTGGTGCCGATCACTTCCCCTAAATCCCGACCGATAAAGCCGCTTTCCCGACGTTCGGAACCGCCGGCAAGTTCACAGTCTTTGTTCGTTAAAACGCGGTTTAACAGCATTTTGCCCATTCTGCCCGCACATCCCGTAATGCCTATTTTCATGGAAAACGTCCTTAACAGTTTGAAACTCTTATTTATTCTAAAATAAAAAAAAAGATATTCCAACCGAATAAAAAAAACGGAAAGCTTTTTATGTTTTCCGTCTTTTTTTCAAATGATTGAACTTTATTTCAAAAGCTCTTTGATCTTTTCAAAGAAGCCTGTCGATTCAGGGCTGTTTTCTTTGCCCTCGGCTTCAAATTCTTTCAACAATTCCTTTTGACGCGCCGTCAATTTTGTCGGTGTTTCCACTTTAAAGCGCACAAATAAATCTCCGACGTTTTTGTTTTGTAAAATCGACATGCCTTTTTTGCGCAGACGAACTTCTTCTCCTGTTTGCGTTCCCGCGCTGATTGTGACTTTTTCAGTCGATCCGTCAATGCAGGGGATCTCGATGTTTCCCCCTAAAGCCGCCGTCGTCATGGATAACGGCACATTGCAATACAAGTCCGCCCCTTCGCGTTTGAAGATGGAATGCGGCTTGACATGAACAAAAATGTATAAGTCGCCGTTCGGACCGCCGTTCAAACCGGCTTCGCCTTGCCCCGAAAGACGCATCCTGTTTTCGGTGTCTATACCGGCCGGAATATTGACTTCCAAGACTTTCTTTTGTGAAACTTTTCCCGTTCCTTTGCATTTCTTGCAAGGATTTTTGATAACTTTTCCCGTTCCCTGACAATTCGGGCACATTCTTTCTTCAATGAAAAATCCCGATTGACGGCGAACGCGTCCCGTCCCGTGACACATATCGCACGTTTCCGCCTTTGATCCGGCCGCCGCGCCCGTGCCGTCGCATTCATCGCAACGAACCGCCGTTTGGACTTCAATCTCTTTCTTTAAGCCGTGATAGGCTTCTTCCAATGAAATTTCCAAATCATAGCGAATATCGGCTCCGCGTCGGCCGGCTGATTGAGACGTACGCGCACGACCTGCCGCACCGCCCATGAATTCACTGAAGATGTCTTCAAAAATACTGCCGAACCCGCCGCCGCCGAAATCAAAATTAAAGCCGCCGAACCCGCCGCCGAAACCGGCGCCCGCCCCTTGAGCAAACGCCGCATGACCGTAACGATCGTACGCGGCGCGTTTTTGGCCGTCTTTTAAGATTTCATAAGCTTCCGTGACTTCCTTGAACTTCAGTTCGGCTTCTTTATCCCCCGGATTGCGGTCGGGGTGATATTTCATCGCCATTGATCTGTACGCTTTTTTGATTTCAACATCGGAAGCGCTTTTGTCGATCCCTAAAAGTTCATAATAATCTTGTTTAGCCATCTTCTTATCAACCTTATGTCAGGTATGGAAAAACCGTTCGGAGAACTCTGTTGTACTCCGAACGGCTATGTTTTAGCAAGTATTAGTCTTTCTTGACTTCTTCAAAATCGGCATCAACGACGCCTTCGTCCGGCTTGGATTCTGAAGAAGATGACGTTTCGGCGCCGGATTGGGCTCCGGCGGAAGCGGTTTGTTGCTGCGCTTTATACAAAGCTTCGCCGATCTTCATGGAAGATTGCATCAAAGCTTCGGACTTCGCGTTAATCGTAGCGATATCGCCGTTGTCCAAAACATCTTGTAAAGCTTTAATGTCCGCTTCAACCTTTTCTTTGTCGGCCGCGGAAACCTTGTCGCCGAGATCCTTTAAGTTCTTTTCCGTCGCATGGATCAAACTTTCGGCTTTGTTTCTGGCTTCAACCGTTTCTTTCTTCTTCTTGTCTTCGGAAGCGTGCGCTTCGGCGTCTTTGACCATTTTGTCAATGTCGGCTTCGCTTAATCCGCCCGAAGATTGAATCCGAATCGTTTGTTCTTTTCCGGTCGCCTTATCCTTTGCCGATACATTAACAATGCCGTTGGCGTCTATGTCGAACGTCACTTCGATTTGCGGCATGCCGCGCCGACCGCCCGGAATCCCCACCAGACCGAATTGACTCAACA
>CALXTY010000003.1 GCA_944391535.1 uncultured Alphaproteobacteria bacterium | reverse complement strand
TTTTGCGGGCTTTGAAGCCGAAGTCAGTCGTACGGTCATACCGGAAGGGGAAAGTTTTCAATTATATCTTCGTCAGGACGGCGACGGGGAAAATCCGGACATTTCCGTATTAAATAAAGATTTTTTGATTGTCATGGAGCGTAAAAGCTTTAAATCGACATACATTAACGGCAAGACGCAAACATTTAACGAAAATGTGTTGACGTTAATTCCCAAGAAAACGGGAGAAGTGATTTTGCCGTCCATTCGGGCGGGCAAAGAACAAACGAAGCCCGTCAAATTAACGGTTGTCGCGGGCGGCGAAGCGTTGCCTGCCGACGCCGAGAACCAAGAAAAAATGAAAGCGGCGCAACCCAATGTGTTTGTCCGTTTTAATCTTGAAGAAAAAACGCCTTATGTCGGTCAACAGATTCCGTTGACGGTCAAGTTGTATTCCTTTGTTCAAACGCCTTTGCTTGACGGTGCGGTGACACCGCCGCAGGCGGACGGCATAACGGCGGAACAATGGGGTGACGTGAAACGGTCTCGGGAAACGGTCAACGGCAGAACGTACGATGTTTTGGAATATAAGTTTTTGCTGTTTGCGCAGAAAAGCGGTCATATTGTTTTATCGCCCGTTCGTTTCAGAGGAACGATCAGTGATCCGGAAGGGCGCGATGAAACGATGGAAGACCTGTTCGGCTTTGGCGGATCGAGCTTTTTTTCGGGCTTTTTCGGTCAAAAAAACGTTGCCGTTCAATCTGCCGCGATTGTTTTGGATGTGCAATCGAAACCTCAACAGGTCGGCGGGAATATATGGTTGCCCGCGACCGATGTCGCCGTGTCGGAAGATTTTACGCCACCCAAGCAGAACATAGATTTGGGGGAAGCTTTAACGCGCACGGTCACGATTATGGCTTCGGGGGTGCGCGATACGCAACTGCCGGACGTTTCTTTTCCGGACGGATCGAATTACAGACAGTACCCCGGGAAGACGGATTCCAAAAACTTGTTTGACAACAACGGTATCGTCGGCGTGAAGACGCGACAGATCGTTTTTATGCCCACAAAAGCCGGTCAAGTTGTTTTGCCGGCAATGGAAATACCGTGGTTTGATGTCAAGTCGGGTCAGATGAAAAAAGCGGTTTTGCCGTCGCGTACGGTAACGGTTCTTCAGACGCAGACTGTCGGGGGGACGCAGACGGCTACGATGGTTCCGCCGGCACAGCAAGCTTCCGTTGCGAAGGATCAAAAGCCTGAAACCGAATTTGCGAAAGCTTTTATAGAACCGCCTGATAACGCGGCCGAACAACAGGCGGCGACGGCTTTTTGGGACAAGTATGTCCATCAACCGCCGATGCGTTTGTTCTTTGCGGGTATTCTTGCCGGAGGCACCGTCGTTACCGTGTTATGGCTTTTGCTTCATTTTTTGATGTTTAAAAAGGCAGGAAAGCAGCGAACTGCGCAAGACGGAGAACAGGAAATGCAGTCACGACGGGAAAGCTTGAATCAAATTAAAGACGCGTGCCTGTCATCAGGATCGGCGGAGCAGGTCAAACAGGCTTTGTTAGATTTCGGACGGACGTTATGGTTTCAAAAACCGCCTTTGACGTTGTCGGAATTGGCAGAACGTTTCGGTGATCCGACGTTAAAAGATCAACTTGAAAAATTGAATCAGGCTTTGTATTCCGGCAATATGTCCGTTTGGAACGCAAAAGAATTTTGGAATGTTTTTAAATCTGTTGAACAGCAGGGAAAAAAACGCGGGAAAGATGAACAAGATCCGGTTCCGCCGCTTTATCCGAACTAGTGTTTATTATTTTTTTACAATACTGTTGTATAACCGACAAAAGTAACAGAAAACTTTGAAAGTCGGATTGATGCGCTCACAGCATTTAACACATGCCGTTTTGGCTTCCCTTTTGTGGTGTGCCGCCGTATTTGTGTTCGTCGGTATGAACTTTATGAAATATGAAGCCGCTTCTCGATCGTTGAGGGATTCCAGAATCGAAACGGCTTTAACCGAATTGCAAAGAGCGCTTCAGACCGAAATGGATAAAGGCGTTCCGCTGACGGGAATAAAAAAAACGGAAGGTTTTTTGTTTCACTATGCCGCCGAAAACGAAGATGTGTTGTCCGTAATGGTTTTTGACAGAAAGTCAGGGAAAATTCTGTTCAGCACGGTTGCGGCGCAGGCGGGAATGAACGTGCCTTTTGTTTGGCGTGAAAAATGCGCTCAGCCGGGGACGCTTTTTGTTGAAACGCAGGAACAAAAAGAAACGGTCGGTTTGCCGGTGTTAAATTCTTTTTTGGAAAATGAAGGCTGTCTGGTTGCCGAATATAAAACCGAAGCTGTTAAAAGCGTTCGTGAAAAAATGATTTCGTCGGCATTTTATTTTGCGTTGCGTTTGGCTTTTATCGGCGTGGCAGGTTGTTTTTTGCTTTATTTTTTCAATTTTGTTTCCGCACTTGTTTTCAAAGAAAAAAAAGTGCGATCAAAAGTAACGTTTGTATTTTGCCTGTTTGTTTTATGTGCGGCGTTATACATTAATTTTTCTGCCATGTGTCAGGCGTTTGAAACGAACCTTGAACCGCAGATCAGACTAAAGACGCAAACGATCGCCGGTCAGGTGAAAAATATGATCGAGTTGGCGGTAAAGAGCGGAGTTCCGTTTAAATCCGTTAACGCAATGGAAGCTTATTTGGATCAGGTTCGTCAAAAGAACAAAGAAATTATGTTTATTTTGGTTACGGACAAAACGGGACGGGTTTTATATGAATCAGGAACGGCGGCGCAAGCGTTTGATACGGATATGCGTACGGGAAAGATTTCTTTGCGGGATGGGTATTATAACGCGGCGGAATCCGTCAACGATGCGGATAACGCGGTCGGTTGGGTGCAAATCGGAGTGAATGAAAGGTTTGTGCGTGAAAAAATTTTTTAGTGTGTTTTTGTTTTTTTTCTTGTTTCCTTTTTTATTCGCCGAAGCCGCTTCGCCGTTAAAAGTATATATGGTTTTATGGAACGGTTGCGAAGACGCTTGTCGCGGTTTTTTGGATTATTTAAAGTCATCTCGTTTAAATGTCGAGATCGTTCAGAGAAACCTGGATAAAAAGACGGATCAAATATCCGCTTTAATTGAAGAGGTGAAAGAAACTTCACCGGATTTGTTGGTGACATGGGGGACTTTGGCGACATTGGAAATGTTGGGGACGGAAAACAATGGCCCTGTTTCGAAATACGGAGCCGTTCCGGCTTTGTTTATGGTTGTGTCTCAGCCGGTTGAAAGCGGGCTTGTTTCTTCACTGGTTTCACAAGGTCGCAATATTACGGGGGTCATGCATTTGGTCGCTTTGTCGGATCAATTGCAATACGCAAGGCAAATTATTCCCTTCAAACGATTGGGGATAATTTATAATCCTACGGAGACAAACGCGCAAATCGCCGTTCAACAGCTGAAACATTATGCTTCTTTAATGAATTTCGATCTTTTGGAAAAACCCGTTCCTTTAAATAAAAAGAAAAAACCGGACGCGAAAACGATTACCGGACTGGTTTCGGAATTGGCCGAAGCGAAAACGGATTTGATTTATTTGGGGCCGGATGCTTTTATGAATACCAATCGAAAGATTTTGATAGATGCGGCGACAGCTTTTTCAATTCCCGTTTTTTCGGCTTCAGAAGGAGCTGTCAGACATGACAACGCTTTGTTCGCTTTTGTTCATCGCTATTATACGGTCGGACAGATGGCAGGAAGAAAAGCGTTTAAAATGTTAAAAGATAAAATTCAGGCTTATGACATTCCGATAGAATCTCCACAGCGCGCTTTGTTGGTGGTGAACATGACGGCGGCTCAGAAAATCGGCATATATCCGCCGCTGAGTTTGATGCAGAATGCGGATTTAATCAATATTCCCGAGAAAGAATAAATATATTGCTCAGCGGTTTTTCGGATAAGTTCTTTGAGCGCCGGCAGCTAACTTATTTTGACCGCGGGGAAAGATGAATTTTCCGTCGGGCGTTTTTATGGATCCGTCAGAATAAAGTTCGAAATTAAAGATGTCCATTTTTGAAAAATCGGCGATTGTTTGCGGACAATCGCGTTTGTTTTTTTTATTGCGTTGAAGGACATAACTGTTGGCCTTTGCCGATGCATACAGACGCAAAGAGGCGTCTTCGGCCGCTTGGTTCGGAGCAGTATTGCTAAAGTATCGACTGAGGATTTCTTCGAATTGATAGAGTTGACGGTAAGCGCCGCAAGCTAAAACGACGCCGGCCAGCGTACCGATATTTTCCGTGTCTTTGCTTGATTGGGCAAAGGCGTTAAAAGAGCTTGAGAGGAATATCAGAAACAATAAAAAAAAACGCATTTTTGATCTCTTTGGTAAGTAAAATAAAGATATCCGCTTAATAGCTTAGTCGATAAAAGTTCATAAAATACTAACGATTCGCATTTGAAAACGGCAAATTTTCAATCAATGTTTGACGATTGTTTTACGCCTCGTTTACACTAGGAAGAAAGAATATATTTTAAGGAGAACTTTTATGCCGTACGAAAAGATAAAAGGAAAACTTCTTGTCGCGCAGGGCGGCGGTCCGACGGCAGTCATTAACCAATCGCTGGTCGGTGTTGTTTTGGAAGCGCGAAAATTCAATCGTGTTGATTTGGTATACGGCGCCGTTCACGGCGTGCGAGGCATCGTTAATGAAGACTTGGTTAATTTGTCCAGCGAAACATCGCATAATCTTGAAATGGTGGCCAATACGCCGTCTTCGGCGTTAGGAACAACTCGTGACAAGCCGGATTTGAAGTATTGCCAACAAATGTTAAAGGTCATGCAGGCGCATGATATTCGTTACTTTTTGTATATCGGAGGCAATGATTCCGCCGATACGACCCGCATTATCAGCGAAGAAGCCAAAAAAGCGAATTATCAGCTCAGATGCATCCACATTCCCAAGACGATTGATAATGATTTAATGCATAACGATCATTGTCCCGGCTATCCGTCTGCGGCGCGTTATGTTTCTCAGGCTTTTGTCGGATTAAATCGTGACAGTTGGGCTTTAGGCGGAACCGTCATCGCCGTAGTCATGGGGCGTCATGCCGGATTTTTGACCGCGGCCGCGGCGATGGGGAAAAAATTCCCCGACGACGGGCCTCATCTGATTTATATGCCCGAACGCACCTTTGATATTGATGTTTTTGCTCAAGATGTCAGACGTGTTTATGAAAAATACGATCGTTGCGTTGTCGCTGTCAGCGAAGGCATTCATGACACTTCGGGACGGCCGATTATTACGAACTTGACGAAATGTCAGGAACGTGATGCTCACGGCAATGTGCAACTTTCCGGATCCGGAGCTTTAGGGGATTGTCTGGCTCAGGTTCTTAGAGAAAGAGTGGGTATTCAACGTGTTCGCGCAGATACTCTGGGATATATGCAACGTTCCTTTGTCGGATGCGTTTCCGACGTCGATCAGCGTGAAGCCCGTGAGGTCGGAGAAAAAGCCGTGCAATTCGCCATGTGGGGCAAATCCGACGGTTCCGTCGTGATCCGGCGGATCGGCTTTTATATGTGCGATTATGACTTGATCCCGTTGGATCAGGTCGCGGCAAAAACCAGAACAATGCCTGATGAATTTATCACTTCCGCAGGAAATGACGTTACCGATGCGTTCCGTATGTATCTCCGACCGTTATTAGGATCTAAAATGCCGGACGCCTATCGTTTGCGGGCTCCGTTCATTCCGAAAATCTTAAATGAAGGGGTTCCTTGTTCTTCGGAACGTCAACCTAAGTTACCGCAATGGTAATCAAAGGTCTTCGTAATAATACAGGTGATCGCGCTTAAGCGTTTCAACGGGTCTTTTTGTCTTCAGATTCTTACAGTCGGCCGTCAAATCATATTCTTTTTGCGCCGACGGATAAGCAATGCCGGCTAAAGAAACGACCGTTTCAAACAAGTATTCTTGCGTTAAAGGCTGATTTAAATTGCAAGACAGATTTTTTAATTTTTCCGGATCGCTTTCTTTTGCCAAAGACGCGTTTAAATAAATCATTGCCGGAATATGAAAAGCGTTTTGACAGTTTGGGGGTAAATGCAAAAACCCTTTGTCATAAAGGCAAAACCCGTGATCCGAACTGAAAAGAAGTAAAGACGGATCGGTTTGTTTCCTTATAAAATCCATTATTTCAGCAACAATGTTCGCAGAATAATCAATGGCATTTTGGTAGGTGTTCAAAATAAGTTCCCTGTTTTCTTTTTGACGTTGTCGAGCGGCTTTGAAAGACAGGAAAAAATTAATTGCTTTCCGTTTTAATTCATCAGGAAAGCTTTTGTTTTTTTCAGGCGTGACATACTGCAAAGAAGGCTTGCGCGTGTCGTAGGCGGGTGGATAACGATTTTCAAAGTTTTCATGGACTCCCATCATTTTAATGACGATTAATTTTTTGTTTTTGTCTTTTTTCAAAATCCGACTTAATTCGGGACGGATCCTGCTGTCGTGCAATCCTTCGGTTTCAGGGTGATAATTAACAAAGTTCTGCGTTTCGTTATAAATGAAACTCAAATGATTGCGTTCTTTGCTGTTGTCGGTGTAATGCAGAAAATAAGTGTCGTATCCGGCTTCTTCAAACAGGGAGAACAAAGATTTTTCAGAAAAATACTTTGTTTGATCGGTAAATTTTTTTCTCGAGAGAATCATCGGGACGGAATTCATCGTTCCGGGGTGCATGGAAATCAGGTTGTTGAATTCATATAAATGTTTAAAGCTCTTTACATACTTTTGAAAAGAAAAGTGAAATTCCGGATAACGGTGGGATTCTCCGATTAAAACGATGACATTTTGCGCGGTTTGTCTTTTTTTTTCGGGATCAAAGCGGAAATGTCTGTATTTCTGCAAGATATTGTCTTCGTTGTCGAAGAAATGGTAATAAACGACGGGAGTGATATGTTCGACATAGCTAAACGGAAAGATCATAAAAATCAGGAAATAAACTGATTTTTTTATTTTAAATGTCGGTGTATAGAATAAACAGCATAAAGACAATAAAAGACCGGTGAAAAGAGCCGTTTTTTCAAAGACGGCGATTTTTGACCAATATTCCGATATTTCCGTTTTATTTGTGTCCGGAATTAAAGCGTACAACCAATCCCCTGCGCTGAACATGGATAAAGAGTATGTTTTAAATAAATGTATATCGATAACGCTGAGAAGGAACAAAGGAATATGGATCATCAAATAAGCCGTTTTTCCGAAAAAAAGGCAGGCGGTAATTAAACAGACGGCGGAAATATAGACTTTTTCGGGAAGAATGTCTGTTTTGAAATAAAGGTAGAAAATAAAAGTCAGACACATCGACGTAAAAAGGATTCGTCCGACAAAAGATATTTTTTCTTTAAATAAGAGATGAAAAAAGAAATTTGTCAAAGAAGACAATTTAAAAATCGGTTTCATGGTGATTTTGCAATGGAAAAAGCTTTTTCAAAAAAAATATTCCACGCCGCATTGACGGCGGCGGGATTTTCCAAAGGCGGCAAATGCCCGCTGTCGGCGATAATGGCGTGGATCGCCGTCGGTATTTGCGCCGTCATTTTATCCAAGTCGTCAGGGGAAGACAAAGCATCTTCTTCGCCGCCCATGACCAAAACGGGGCAGGAGATGTTTTTTAACAAATCGGAAGAATCCGGACGTGACATAATGATTTTTTGTTCGTTGACATATTTTTCGACGCCTGTCGTTTTTGCCATATGTGTTAGAACATGACGGATAACGTCATTATTCCGGTGTTTTTTCGCAATAATATTCAACAATGCCGATTCAATGACGGCTTCAACACCCTTTTTTTGAGCTGTTTCGATCATTTTGGATCTTTTATTTCGGGCAATTTCCGGATCCTGATGCGCGTTCGTGTCCATTAAAATCAATCCCATGACGCGATTTGGCGCCTGTCTTAAAATTTCAAATGCGACATATCCGCCCATGGATATTCCGCCTAAAACAAAATGCTTTGGCGCCTGCTTTAAAATGCGACGCGCCGTATCGCCGACAGTCGTGTCCGTTCCAAGATCCGGCACAAAAAAGTCGACTTTATCTTCAAACTTTTTAATCTGATGAATAAATAATCCGGCATTGCACAATAGTGCCGGCAATAAAACGACGGGCAGTTTCATGACAAGCTTCCTTATCGAATTAAGCGGTTTTGTATATCTTTAAATTCCGGTGAACCGGCTTTTCTCAACCACTCGAACAACACCATTTCAATGCTTGTCAGGTAAATGTTTTCTTGTTTGAAACGTCGTAAGGCCGCCTTTTCGTTTTCAACACTTCTGCTGGCCGAAGCGTCGGTGACAATGAAAACGTCAAATCCGTTTTCTTTTAATTCGACAGCGGTTTGTAAAACACAAATATGTTCTTCAATGCCGGCGATGACGATTTGTTTTTTTCCGATGGCGCGGATTTTTTCCATAAATCCTTCTTCGCAAACGGCAGACAGACTTGTTTTTTGGAAATAAATCGCGCTTTCAGGCGCGGATTCCTTAATTTCAAAAATGGAACTTCCCAGTCCCTTGGGGTATTGTTCCGTAATAATGACGGGCACATTTAAAATATCGGCTCCCTTTAACAGACGGGAACATCCGTCTATCACTCGTCGCGGATCATTGACGGCCGGAGCCAAACGTTCTTGAACGTCTATAATTAAAAGACATGAATCCGATTTGCTGATTAACATTGTTCTGCCTTTCTTTTCGGTATATAACATTTTTATATTCGTGCCACACTTTTAACGGAATAAAAACAGAAAAATGAAATTTTGCGATTTGGGATTAAATGAAAACACGCTTCGGGCGATTGCTGAAGTCGGATATGAAACGCCGACGCCGATACAGGAAAAGGCCATTCCAGAGATTTTAAAACGTAACGATGTTATGGGGATTGCTCAGACTGGTACAGGGAAGACTGCCGCATTTACATTGCCGATGATTGATATTTTGTCCAACGGTCGGGCGAAAGCTTTAATGCCGAGAACCTTGATTTTGTCTCCGACGCGTGAATTGGCGACGCAAATATCCGAATGTTTTCAAAAGTACGGGAAGTATCAAAAGCTTTCGATGGCATTGCTGATCGGCGGGGAATCAATGGTTGAACAGCAAAAGATTTTATCGCGCGGTGTCGATGTTTTGATTGCGACCCCCGGACGAATGATAGATTTGTGTGATCGCGGCAGGATTTTGTTGCGCGACGTTCAGGTTTTTGTTTTGGACGAAGCGGACAGAATGTTGGATATGGGCTTTATTCCCGATGTTGAAAAGATTGTCGCAAAACTGCCGATGATGCGTCAGACGTTGCTGTTTTCGGCCACGATGTTGCCGGAAATAAAGGCGTTGGCTAAAAAGTTTATGAAATTCCCCGTTGAAATACGTGTTGATCCGGCGATGTCGACGGCGGACACGGTGGAACAATTTATCGTTAAGACGAACGAACGCGGGAAGCGGGAGGTTTTGCGTCATTTGATCCGAGAGGAAGAAGTCCAGAACGCGATGATTTTTTGCAATCGTAAAAAAGATGTTGATATTTTGTTTAAATCTTTTACGAAACACGGCTTTTCTGTTGCGGCGTTACACGGGGACATGGCGCAAGGGCAGAGAACGGAAACGCTGACCGCCTTTCGGGAAGGCAAGACACATTTGTTGGTTTGTTCCGATGTGGCGGCCAGAGGATTGGATTTACCCGATGTTTCTCATGTGTTTAATTTTGATGTTCCCGTCAATCCGGAAGACTATATTCACCGGATCGGTCGAACGGGGCGCGCGGGTCGTAAGGGCAGAGCATTTATGCTGATCACGTCGTCGGATTTTAAGGCACTGGCGGCGATTGAAAAGATGACGGGGCAAAAGATAGAAGAAATGTCGCGTTTTTCAATACAGATGGATCCTCCGGCGATTTCTAAGAATAAAAAGCGAAAAAGCTCGAAGCGGCCAAAACCGTCCATCAAGCTGAAGGAAAACGAGACCGATGTCAAAAAAGAAAAAGTGAAAAGAGCCGATCAGACTGTTGCGTCGTTGAAGAAAAAAGAACGGAAAGGACAAAAAACATTTAAACAGTCGATCTTTCCGGATCCGTCAAAGATTAAGGCTTTTGGAGCTTCCATGCCGGCGTTTATGAAGCAGGAGGTTAAAATATCATGAAACAGATTTTAACGGATTTGCCTTTGCGCACTTACGCTTTATTGCCGGAAGGCGAAACGGAACAGGCGGCCGTTTTTTTTCACGGGTACGGAGCGGACGGTCAGGATCTGTTTAATATCAGTTCCGTTTTACGTCGTTTTTTTCCAAAGGCTGCTTTTTATTTCCCCGATGCGCCGGAAGAAATGGGTTTTTTCGGCGGTTATCAGTGGTTTTCTTTGAATGATTATAATCCTTTATTGCTGTCCGACAGCGCGGCGGCGCAAAGATATTTGACCTCGTTAATGCCATTGGCGGAAATTGCGCGCGGTGTCACTGATCCTTATATGCGCGCTGTTTTGGAACACAGTGGCGTTTCTGCCGACAAAGCGGCTCTTTGCGGTTTTTCTCAGGGCGGGTTGATGGCGGTTTATACGGCGTTGCGTTTTTCTGAAAAACTTGCAATCAGTGTCGGAATGTCGGCGGTTGCGGTGATGTACGACGGTCAGACGTTTTCTCCTGATAAGATCGTTTCAAAGCCGCCTGTCACCTTGATTCACGGAGATGCTGACAACGTTGTTCCGTTAACAGTTTTCGAGTTGAATAAAAGCAATCTGCAATCGGCCGGTTTGGCGGTGGACAGTCATATTGTCCCATATTTAATGCACGGGATAGACGAAACGGCGTTACAATACTTATGCGACGCTTTAAGGAATAGCTTTTCTGAAAGGGAAGAGAGCCGTTGACAGGCTCTCTTTTTGTTTTATTTCTTTACATTATAATATTCGGAAAGGTATTTTTAACGAAATAGAGGCAGTATTAAAGAATGGAAAAAAGTATGTCAAATGCGTCTGTTCGCGAAAATATCAAGAAAGCTGCGACTTTGGGAATGCCGCCGGCGGACGGTAAACGTATCACCACGTTTATGTGGTTGTCGCGAATTTTTGCTTTTATATGCTTTTTTTTGATGACGTCGGTTGCTGTTTTGGCGTTGTCTTTAATTCATATCAGTAAAGAAGCGGATGTTTTTCCGGTGTTGGTGACTGCTCCGACGTATTCGGAGAACTTAAGTTATTTTGAACCGTTGCATCCGGATATGCCGGCGATGGATGTGTTGGCTGAAATGTTTGTGCGCCAATATGTGACGGCCAGAAATAATATTTGGCGGAATGCGCCGGAAATGCGGCGTATGATCGGTCCGGGAGGCGTTGTGCGTTATATGTCGTCTCCGGCGGTGTATGAGGCATTCGTGGAACGTGAACGAGGGCGATATTTTCCTGATTTGGAGCGGGCTCCGACCGTGATGGTGGAAACGGATATTAAACGGATTATCAAAGAAGGCTGGAACAGTTGGCAGATATTTTTTGATACGCGAAAGATGGAAACTTCGGTCAGTACTCCGGTGATAGAACATTGGATTGCGACCATTCAGTTTCGATACTATGCGGATAATGCCGTTATGTTTTCCCGTTTGCGCAATCCGTTGGGATTTACGGTGACCCAATATCATTTGGCTCGGCAAAAGAAATAGATTTTAAGGAGAAAGCGATCATGAAAAAAATCCGGACGATGGCTTTGATGATTATTTTATGTGCTTTTTTAAATGCGTGCGGCTCCATTTATGAAAAGGAACCGGTCGGTATCGGTCGGGATATTTCAGAGCTGAAGCGTTCTCCGTGCGCTTGTATGCTCTTAAAATTGCCGGCGGATTTGCCGGATTGGATAATGGTGACAGCTCAAGGATAACAGGAAAAAGACTATGCCAAGACCTGTGAAATCAAGACAGCAGTTGACTGTGAAAGAGCATGGAACCGGATCTGTCAAAGAAGATGAAATTCAGAAAAGCTCTTTAAAGAAGCCTTCGTTTGTTGAAAACATAAGCGAAGAGGTGTCTGTCGATCAGCTGCGGGAACGGCGTTATTTGTGGACGGCGCGTGCTTTTGCGATCGTGTCTGCGGTGGCGTTGTGCGTGAACTTGGTTTTACTTTTGGCGATCTCTCATATGATGCCGTTGAAACGAGTGGAACCTTTTTTGCTGACATTTCAGAACAGAGAGGAACAAGTCGTGAAAATTCGCCCTTTGGCGAAAGATATGGCGGCTGAGGATATTATTTCCGAAGCGATGATTCGCCAATACGTTCTTTTGCGCAACACGATGATATCCGATGTTGATGAAATGTCGTTTCGTTGGGGGACGGACGGTCCTTTGCGTTGGATGTCTTCCGCTCAGGTATACAACCAGTTTAGCAAGACGGTCAAAGATTGGTTGTCTCGAATTAAACTGGAAGGTTTGACCAGAGAAGTCCGGATTGAATCCGTTGTTCGCAACCAAAATATTTGGTTGGTTTACATTGTGACCAGAGATATGTTGCCCGAAGCAGAAGAACCGGCGGTTTCGCGTTGGCGAATACGTTTGTCGATCAAATATTTTGCCAAGGATCAAAAAGAAGTTAAATATATTAATCGATTGAAGAATCCTTTGGGTTTTGCTGTTGACGGCTATTCAATCGAAAGTGCTAACGAGTAAAGAAGGTGTCCCGTGAAAAGAAGTTTAAGTAATCGCCTTTTTGCATTTGTTTTTGTATCGCTTTGCTTTTTAACGCAGTCGGTTGTGGCTCAACAGACGGCCGCGCGTGAATCCATGGACGCGGCGATAGAACAATCGAACGGGCAGTATTCCGAAATCGATATGCCGTTTTGGTCTTTGGGAATGCAACAAAAAGCTTGGAACAAGCCGATGGAACATCTTGGAGAAGGTCAATCGAAGCCGGGCTATTCCAGATATTATTGGACGCCGGATTTGGTGTTGCCTCTTCGGATCAGGGAAGGAATGCATACGTTGATCAATTTTCCTTCGTGGGAATTGATCGAAAACGTTTTTTTGGGTAACGAAAGCGCTTTCGGGGCTCAGAAAGTCGCCCAAAATGCTTTAATGGTCTTCGCCGCCAGCGTCGATTTGGTCGGTATGGACACGAATATGATTGTATTCGGTCGTTCGGGTAACAGATATGTCTTTTATTTAAGAAGCGAGACCTTTAATACGGACAGAATTACAAACTCTGTTGTTGACATTGTTGTCAACGATGCAAAATTCGTTCCCGATGATTCAGGACAGACGCCTTTTTCGGCAGGAGCCGTCGGAATGGGAGGAGGATTAACAAGCGGAAGTTTTGGCAGTGCGATTAAAGGAACCAAAAAAGCGACGACAAAGAACGGGACGGAAGACTGGTTGGCGGATATTGAAGTCGATCCTGAAAAATTGCGTTTTGACATAGACGTATTTGTTCCCAATCCGGCGGACATGGAAATTGCACCGGAACGTGTGTGGCGCGACGAGATCTTTACATATATTGATTTCGGTCCGAAAGCGTTGACGATGACGGAACGTCCGATTGTGAATTTGTTGTCGCAAGGATCCGAAGTGCCGATCGGTTTCAGGACAAGAGGGCCGAACGGCAGGTTGATGGTTGTTGAAGGGATCGGAGATTTGGTTTTACGTAACGGGAAACGGATTTTATGTTTGAAGATCAGAAAAGATCCGTCTTTTGGTACGGAATGGGTTGAATACGAACCTTCCGTTCAGCCTCAATGGTCTCCGGGGCCGATGATAACGACGGGAGGCTACAACGGAACGACGGTGTCAGCATCTTCAAACGCTGACAATGCCAATATGCGGGCGGCTAACAGTTTAATGATGCAAGCGGGGCCGAACGGTATTTTGTCGGCGAATCAGATTGCTCAATTTTCGGGACGCCAAGAACAAGGCAATACCTCTCGTATGAGACAGCGCTACCGTTCCGCAGCTGAAGAAACAATCGCCGTCGAATTAGGAGCGGACAGAGAAATTGCGCCTTTGGAACAAAAATGGGATAACATATCCCGTAAGAACAAAGATCTATTGGGATCTTACGAGCCGTATTATTCCGTTGATGCGGTTGCCGAAGGTGAATCAAGGGATTTATTCCGTTTGCGCATCGGTCCCGTGGACAGTATCGAGGCGGGGGATAAATTATGTAATCAATTAGGTCGCCGTGGTGTGACTTGTATGGTTGTGCGGACACAATGAACGAAGAATTACTCAGCTCATCAGACAGATATTTAAAGAAATCCAACAGGATGCTTTTGATTGTTGGAATAGTCGCTCTTTTAGCGTTTTTGACGGGCGTGATTATTCTGCTGAGCGGGGGAGAAGAACATAAAAAGGACGCCGAAGTTACCATTGGAGGTTCGGCCGAGAGTTCTAGCAGCATTGTCGGCGGGAATGCCGACGCGTTCAATTTGGGTGATGATCCGGCTTCTGCGGCGACGGTTCGTTTGGTGGTGTCTCCGGAAACGATGCGCTTTGATCAGGTGGTTCTGGGGACAATGGCGGAAGGCACGTTGACACTTTCGGCGTCTTCCGGACGGATTAGCATTTCGTCGATAGAGTTTGAGAATAAACAAGAAGACGGATTTGTTTTGGAGAACAAGTGTCGCAAAGACATCGTTCTGACCGGAGACGTCACTTGCAACGTCGTCGTTCGTTGGGAACCGAAAACCGCTCGAACGATTCAATCCAATCTGTCCATTCGTTGGGTTGATGAAACTTTTGGCGGTATCGGCCGTAAAGTGATTGTTCCTATTTCCGCCATGGCTATTGATACCAGTATGTGCGGCGTGTGTGATGAAGCTCCGGGCAGTGGCGGGACAATGTTGGATCAGTTGCGCCAAAAAGGTCGTGTGATTTTAGGTCCTGACGGCAAACCGATCGGATATGCCGACGAAAATGGCGTTGTTTACGGTTTGGACGGCAAACGCATTGGTACTTTGCGCGAAGACGGAACGGTTGTTGATGATCAAGGTTATGTGATCGGTGTGGCGGAAGGAACGCGTTTGGCGATCGGCCCGAACGGAGAAATTCTTGGAACAATTTTAGCGGACGGTCGTGTTGTAGATAAAGACGGTCGCCTGATCGGTCACGCTTTGCCGGATGGCACAATCGTTGATGAAAACGGGAATGTAATCGGATCTGCGGTTCGAACGGGGATAGCGTATGATAAAAATGGCAATCCCATTGGACGGATCATGCCGGACGGTACGGTTGTCGATGAAAACGGGAACGTGATCGGCTATTTAAATCCGGACGGGACGATTGTTGACGCCAACGGCAATATTATCGGATCCGTCGCCCCGCAGGGAACGGTTGTCGATGCTTTGGGCAATCCTTTGGGGATCGTTATGCCCGATGGTACGGTTGTAGATAAAGACGGTAATATTATCGGTCGCGTCCTGCCCAACGGTTTAGTGGTTGATAAAGACGGGAACATTATCGGTCGCGTTGTTAAAGAAGGTTTGGCTATCGGGCCGGGCTGTAAAATGATCGGCCGGATCAGTACGGACGGTTCCGTCATGTCCTCTAATCGTCAAGTGGGTCGATTGACAGCGTCTATGACGGTTGTCGATATGGTTGGTAATCCGATCGGCGGTTATGTTGAAGAAGGCGCTTTAATCGACTGGGCGGGCAAAATTGTCGGTAAAGTTGATTCAGAAGGGCATCCCGTCAGTTTTAAAGGGGATCCTTTAGGGTGTTTAACGCCGTACGGTACGGTTGTTAATGACGCGGAAGAAATTACCGCCGCGGTTTTGCCCAAAGGAACAATTGTCGGGACGCAATGCGGTGTTGTGGGACGTGTTATGCCCGACGGCAGTGTTGTGGGAAATGGTGAGATTAAAGGACGCATACTGCCGGACAAATCATTTTTGTCGACGAAAGGAAAAATTGAAGGTGCGTTATCTCGTCAAAATGTGGGCGTTGGTCCCGGGTGTATGTCATTAGGATATGCCAACTTGGATGGCGAAGTCGTTACGACCAGAGGAGAAATGGTCGGTTGTTTGGCGGCTAACGGCGAAATTTTGGATAATCAAAAGGTTGTTCTGGGCAGGATACTGGATTTCGGTGTCGCTTTAAATGGTGACGGTCGAGTTGTCGGCGTAATGGATTCTGCGGGAAAGGTTCAGGATAAGCAAGGAAAAATATTAGGTTGTATGGATCCGGACGGTCTTGTCATCAATTCAAAGAACGAAGCTGTCGGTATGTTAATGCCGTTTGGCGGGGTGCTGGATCGCAGCGGTCGTACGATCGGTTGGGTAATGCCGGACGGATCGGTGTCAAATGGAAAAAACAGCACGGTCGGGAAAGTGATGCCTGACGGTAGTGTCATTGATTTGACCGGACAAACGGTTGCCAGAGTGGCTCCTTACAAGGGCAAGGCATTAAAAGGGGCGTGTGAGACAGTCGGTCGAATTTTGATTGACGGGCGTGTTGTTGATGACGGATTCAATCGGACGGCTTTTATTCAAAATGACGATTCTTTAACGAAAGAAAACGGAGAATTTGTCGGGCGTGTTGCTTACGCGAACAGAGCCATCAGCGCGAAAGATATGTATTTGGGTTCTGTGAATTTGGACGGGGCATTATTGAATCCTGCCGGAGAAAAAATCGGGTGTTTACGTCCGGATTCTTTATTTGTTGATGCGGGGAACAAATTTTTAGGAGCGGCTTTGCCCGAAGGAATCGCCGTCAATGACAAGACGCATCTTTATGCCAGAGGTGATTCCATTGCCAAAGCGATGAATCTGCAAGGGACGGAATTTATCGGATCCGTAACGCTTAGCGGATTTATTAAAGAAGGGGATAATATTTTCGGAGGGATCATTCCGCGCAAAGCGGACGTGCTGGATATAAAAACCAGTGAAAAGATCGGACGTTTGTTGCCTGACGGGACGGCTCTAGATCTTCTCAGCCGTTATTTGGGGCGTTTAAAAATGCCGTCCGGAGAAATTATTAATAAAGAAGGGCGCGTTGTTGGTAAAATTTTTGTCGGTATGCGTCAAGTGATAGGCCCGAACGGAGAAATTTTAGGTGTCGTCATGCCTGACGGGACGGTTGTTGACGCTTCGGGACGCGTTATCGGCAAGGCGGATTTAAACGGTAGGGTTGTCGATAAAAACGGTCGTGTTATAGGGGAAGTTATTCCTGTCGGTCAGCCAATTATCGGTCCTGACGGTAAGATTATAGGTTATGTCGGCATTGACGGACAGATTGTGGATAAAGACGGAAATCCTGTTTTAGGATCCGACGGTAAACCTTTGCGTTACAGAGCCGGCGGTTCCGTTGTGGAAGACAGCGGCAAGCAGATCGGGAAAGTCGGAGAGTCGTTGGAACGTTTGGTGTATGATGAAAACGGCAACGTGATCGGTCGTGTGTTGCCTGACGGGACGGTTGTTGATTTAAACGGCAATGTCATCGGTAAAATGTTACCGGACGGGACGGTTGTGGATTTAAACGGCAATGTAATTGGTCGGGCGGGATCTCCGGAACAATTGGTATATGATGAAAACGGTAATTTAATCGGCCGTGTTTTAGCTGACGGCACGGTTGTTGATTTGAAAGGCAATGTGATTGGTCGTCTTCAGTCCGACGGTACGGTGACGGCTTTGGGATCAAAGATCGCGGGCTATACCGTAAAAGACGGTCTGGGATTGAACTTTAAAAATGAAATCATAGGAAAGATTGATTCTTCCGGACAGGTCAGGCAAGTCGGTTCTGAGGAATCCTTGGGGACTTTACAAGCAGATGACACCATTACGGACGGGAACGATATCGTTATCGGAAAAGGCGTTGTAAATGCCGTTCCGATTGGTTTGCAATGTCAAACATTAGGCGCGATTGACGATGCGGGGAACGTAATTGATCCGACGGGACGGCAGATTGGTCGTTTGAATTACGATCGTTCATTGATCAATTCGGGGAATTCTCAGATCGGTTTGGCGTTAGGACAGGAAAGCATAATCAATGAGCCGTGCAATATCATCGGTCAAATGACGGCGCAAGGAAAAGCCGTCAACAATCAAGGGGAACAAATCGGTTGTGTCGATTTTGAAGGTTTGGTCAAAGATAAAAACGGCAAACGCTTGGGACGCGTTGTTCAAAAAGGACAGGTCAAAGGTCCTGATGATCAAATGATCGGGAAAATCGTGTCCAATGGAGAAGCTTTAGGATCGCAAGGCGATGTTTTAGGATGTTTTACGGTTAACGGCGCGGTTGTTGATAAAGGGCAAAAAATAATCGGCGTTGCTTCCGACATGAAATATGCCGTTGATGATCAAGGCAGTGTCATTGCTCATATTTTAGGGGGGGCATACGGCGTCAATCCCCAAGGCGGTTCTTTTGTCGGTATGTTGAACGGTCAGGATTTAACGGACACGAATAATAAAAAATTAGGCGTGTTGGTTCCTTCGGGGCGTCGTGTAATCGCGACGGACGGTCAAATTGTGGGGACGGTATTACCACGAGGAAACGTTTATAACGACAATGGTCGGGAAGTCGGTTATGTTACTTCTTCGATGCGTGTTTTGACGAGCAATCGCAAGTTTTTAGGTCGGGTTGTGCCGCTTGGAGAAGAATGTAAGGACGGTAAAAACAACGTTGTTGGAACGGTTCATTTTGATGGAACGATTGTTGACGATCGTAAGCAGGTTTTAGGACGACTGTTGGCCAGTGGTCAGGCGTTAAGCAATGCGGGGACGCATTTATGTATGATTTCATTAATCAGCACGAATGACGACGGTTCTTTGTTCCCTAAAGGATTGATCGGGAGAATGGTTTATGGTCCTGACGGTAAACCTTTGGGTGTTGTTGGTGCGGACGGTTTTATTCGTGATGCAAACGGCAACATAATCGGTCGAGTGTTGCCGGATGGTACGGTTGTCGATTTAGACGGTAATGTGATAGGGAAAGCTTATCCGAAAGGAGCCGTATTTAGTCCCGACGGTAAATTTTTGGGCATTGTTGACGCAGACGGATATTTGCGTGATGAAAATGGCAATATCATTGGCAGAATGTTGCCGGACGGTACCGTTGTCGATATGAACGGCAACATTATCGGCCGGGCTTTGCAAGAAGACGGTATTGTCGATTCAAAAGGAAATTTCCTGACAAAAGCAGGGGAAGACCGTTTGGTCTACGATGCAAACGGCAACGTGATCGGAAGAGTTCTGCCGGACGGAACAGTTGTTGATTTAAAGGGCAATGTGATCGGCAAAATGTTGCCGGACGGTACGGTCGTTGATGCAAACGGCAATGTGATCGGTCGGGCGGGGCCGCCCGAGCGTTTGGCCTATGATGCGAACGGCAATGTGATCGGTCGGGTATTGCCGGACGGAACGGTTGTTGATTTTAAAGGCAATGTAATCGGAAGAGTACAGCCCGACGGGACAATTGTTGATGCGACCGGGAAAGTTATCGGTCGAGCCGGGCCGCCTGTTGAGGCAAAAAATGTTCGTATTGCTGTCGGGCGTGACGGTAAATTTTTGGGTGTTGTCGGTGAAGACGGCTTGGTTCGAGATGCTAACGGGAATGTGGTCGGTCGGGTATTGCCGGACGGAACGGTCGTAGATATGAACGGCAATGTGATCGGTTCTGTGATTGAAGGAGAACCGATGCGTGACGAACAGGGAAATATTGTGGGGATCATTATGCCGGACGGTCGAGTCGTCGATTTGGACGGAAAAATGATTGGCCGGATCAATGCGAACGGAGAAATTGTGGACGCTGACGGCACCGTTTTGGGGACATGGCGCGGCGGGAAGCTGACGGCGATGAATGATAAGCTTCAGGCGAAGCGTTTTGCTTTTGGTAAAAACGGGCAGCGCATAGGAATGATTATGCCGGACGGTACGGTTGTCGATGAAAACGGTAATATCATCGGTCGAGTTGATGAAAACGGTAATGTTGTTGATTTGGACGGCAATATTATCGGTTCAATGACAGAGCCGACAACAGTTCAAGCGTCTGAAAAAACTGATACAAAAGACCGTGTTTCAGTTTTTGGCACATTTGATCCGGACAGTTATCGATATAGGGGGAAATCCTTGGGAAGCGGTGGCGGGACAGGTCAGGGAGAACGTTACGATCCCGCCAGAATTAAGCAATTGCGAGCCTTGCAGATGGCGTATCGCCGTCAGATTCGTCCCGGCATGGGCATCGGTGTTTCGTCAACGGAAGAAGATTTGATGAAGAAACAAAAGCGCAGTAAAAGCTGGGCGGATTTGGGTGTGTTGAAGAATGTTTCTTCATATCGTGTCAACATGGATAATATGATTTTGGCGGATAAAGCCATTCCTGCGGTATTGGTTCGTTCGATTGATACGGAACAACCCGATTTGCCGATTTCAGCAATAGTTGAACGTAACATATATTCGGAATCGGGTCGAAAAATCATCATTCCGGCAGGCAGTCGTGTGATCGGTGAATTAAGCGGTTCGTCAGCCGGTGAAGAAGTCGGATCGGCTTCTAAGGTGGAAATCAAATGGACGCGTTTAATTCGTCCGGACGGAGCGGCATTCCAGTTTGAAGAAGGCGTTTCCGGCGATGCGTCCGGTCGAGCGGGGGTGAGCGCGTATATGGACAGACAGTTGATGAAGAAGTACGGATTGCCGTTCGTTCAATCAACGATTACTTCTGCCATTTTGTATGCGATGGCATCAAACGATTCCGCGGAGGTCGGCGCTGAAGGCGAAGTCGCTATGACCGGAAGACAACAGGCGGCTGAAGATGCTCGAACAAGATTTTCTGATACGATGCAACAGGTTTTTGACGGCATTCTTGCAGAAACGACGCAGTTAAAGACTCGATTGTTCGTTCCTTCCGGAACGCGCATTACCGTGTTTGCAAATTCGGATTTATGGTTGCGTAGTGCTTTGGAAGATGATGATGAGGACTCATCATCAAGAAAGAAAGACGTTTTGATTGATCCGGATAAAAATAAAAAAGAAAATATCGAATCGGAAAATTCCGGCGGTTCTTCCGGAACGACAACCGGAGATCCGAATGCTCAGAATATGCAAACCAATCCGAATGATCCGAATAATTTGCAACAACAACAACAAATTTATTATAATAACTACGCAGGTCAGCAACCTCAAAGACCTAAACAGTTGATTGATCCGAATAAAGACAAGGTTCAGCCACAGATTGTTCAGCCTGTTGTTGTCGAAAAGCAGGAAGAACCGGAAGATCCTGTTCCAGAGCTTTTCTAAACGGTCAAAGGAGTAAACATGAGTACGGATTCTTTTCAGGTTTTAAAATCGACATTGCGTTATTTGTCGTATTGGTATGAACAGGATAATGTGGAAGAAGTCGCAATCAATCGTCCAAATGAAATTTGGCTGCGTTTACGCGGACGTAGAGCCCATCCCTGGGCGTGTCAACAGGACACCAATCTGTCAAGAACGTATTTGACGGATATAATGCATATCATTGCGAACACGTTTGAATTGCCGTTTGATCCGGAACAAGGGTCTCCAGCTGTTTATGCGACTTTGCCGGGAGATCACCGTTTTACCGGGATTGCGGGTAAAAACGTGATGTACGACAATGAAGATCTGACTGGCGGTATAGCAATGTGTGTCCGTGTTCATTCTGACGATGTAAAATTCGGTTTGGGCGATTATGGCTTAAAATCCGGAGAACGTTTGCAAAAGCTCAATAAATTAAAAGAAATCGAAAATCCGGAAGATCCCTATGAACGGTTGATTTTATCAATTAAACGGGGGGATCATATTTTGGTTTCAGGGGCAACGGCAACCGGTAAGACGACTTTTTTAAACAATTTGTTAACTATTTTGGATTCTCATAAACGTGTGATTACGATCGAAGATACGCGCGAATTGATTGTGCCTCATCCCAATCATGTCCATTTGGTTTTATCGCGAACGGAACAAACCAATACAATGACATATCCCAAATTGATCGACTTGGTTGTCCGTTTTACGCCGGATGCCATTATCGGCGGTGAAATTTCGACGGCGAATGCCGGAGCGTTATGGGAACTGATGGGATCCGGACACGATAACTGTTTTGCGACAATTCATGCCGAAAATTCCGAAGCGGCTTATAAGGCTTTTACAGATCGTATTTTGCATTGTTATCCGACGATTGATCGGGAAAAAACAATCGCTGAAATGCACGATAAGTTACGTGTCGTGCAGATTAACCGTCAAGGAAACATTCGTGCCGTTACAGAAGTAACTTAATGAAATGCAGTTTTTAGGTCAAGTGTTTTGCAAATCGGTTTTACACTTTATATTTCAGGTTATTTGTTGCTGTTTTTGGGATTGACCATGTTCATTCCCGCCGGATTGGATTATTTTCAAGGAAGAACAGATTTTGCTTTTTCATTTGTCAGTGCGGCAAGCATAACGATATTTTGGGGAACATTGTTTGTTGTTGTTTTTAAGGGAATGTATAAAAAACCGACGACGGCTCAAATGTATCTGGCCACGACACTGACATGGATTTTAGTGTGTTCTTTCGCAGCCATTCCTTTCGCTGTAGCTCCGTATTCCGTTTCATATACGGACGCTTTTTTTGAATCCATGTCCGGACTGTCGACAATGGGCGCTTCCATTTATTCCGACCTCAGTAAATGTTCCGACGGCATTATTTTATGGCGCAGTCTGTTGCATTGGTTCGGCGGATTAGGAATCGTCGCATTGGCAATGTTGTTGCTGCCTTTTCTGCGTATCGGCGGCATGCAATTGTTCCAAATGGAAAGTTCGGATAAGAACGATAAAATGAAACCCAGAACCGTTCAGGTCATTTGCACGATCGCTGCCGTTTACGTCGTCGTGACGATCTTATGCATACTGTGTCTGTGGATGACGGAACTTGATTTTTTTGACGCGCTGAATTTCAGTTTGGCTACAATCCCGACAGGGGGGTTTGCGCCGGTCAATACTTCGGCCGTTAATTTATCCGCCATGGCGCAATGGATCATTGCGTTTTTTATGTTTATTTCAGGAATGCCGTTGTTTTCTTTATACTTTATTTATAAAAGAGAATTTAAAAAAGTCATTGATGATATTCAGATCAGAACATATTTTGGGGTTGTTGCCGTTATCACGGGAATATTAACAATATGGATTATACTTCATTATCCGGCGGCGGATTATTTAAAAGTTTTCAGAACAACATTGTTTAATGTGATATCCGTTATTTCTTCGACAGGTTTTAATGCTTCGGATCTTGAAACAGGGGGAGCTTTTGTTATTGCCGTTTTCACATTTCTAACGGTGCTCGGAGCGTGTACCGGTTCAACGACCGGAGGAATTAAGTTGTTTCGTTTTAATATATTGACAATGGCCGTTGTGCAGTCTTTGCAACAAAAATTAATGCCTCATGCGGTTTTGGTGCCAAAATTCAATCATCGTCCGGTCACATTGGATATTGTGTTGAGCGTTTTGATTTTTATTATTATGTTTTGCGTAACGGCGATTATCTCCATTTTATTGTTATCGGTTTGCGGGTTGGATTTTTTGACATCTGTTTCGGCCGTTTTTTCGGCATTGGGGAATACAGGAATAGGTTTGGGACCGGTGATCGGCAGTTCCGGTCCCGGCTTTTCTGCTTTGCCGTCTTTTGCAAAATGGGTTCTTTCCGTTGATATGCTGTTAGGCCGGTTAGAGTTTATGAGTATTTTTATTTTAATTTTACCAATGGCATGGAAACGCGATATTTTGGGACGCAATAAAACAGAAGATTCTTTTTAAACTATTCGTGTCCCGTTGACGTACTTTGCGTCGTATTGTTATTGTCGTTTTGTTGTTGGGCTCGTCTTGTACTTTGT
Organism: uncultured Alphaproteobacteria bacterium; assembly: GCA_944391535.1. Taxonomy (GTDB): domain Bacteria; phylum Pseudomonadota; class Alphaproteobacteria; order CAAGCB01; family CAG-977; genus UBA11549. The sequence continues at coordinate 15,409 of CALXTY010000003.1, read as the reverse complement.
TCATTTAGACCGCGAGCAATATTCATATTGATGCTGATCAAAATTTCCAAAGATTGCGCCGAAGGTTTCGCCATAACGGCAAAAGTGTGTTTGAAAATAAAGTGAGCCAGATTGAAAATATTTTGCTTGATTTCCAAAGGTAAGGGATTTGATTCTTCAGTAGCTCCTGTTACCAGAATAGTCCATAATTTTCTGTTTAAATCTAAAGCCTCATGCAATTCAGAGGTCGCAACGGGCCAACGTTCTTTGATTCCGTTTAAACGAGACGCGGTTCTGATTAAAGCCCGAGCTTCCAGTTCATTTTGTGGCATAGCCGATGATTCAGTTGTGGCGTAAGGATTTGTTATCATGGCATTACTCCCGAAAATCAAATATAGGATAACCGAAAAAGTGTTAAAAATCAAAACTCTTTGCTAAATTATAAAACACAAAAGATTAAAGATGAGTTGAATATGACGGATACGGAAAGTTTTTTCATGGGAATGCGCTTACTTGTCGGGATGGAGTTCGTTTTACATTACCAGGCATCTTTTAGACACGGTTTTTGAAAAAGAGATCGATTTACAGACAAATATCGTTTATGGTTGTCTTGCACAGAAGAAAATGAATAGCCGATAATTTTATATACGTTTGATTCGGGAAAAGAGGATCGTGTGTAAATTTGCCATGCCGCAGGAGAATTATTTTTTGTTTCGCTTTCAGATATCATCGTTTGAAACATCAATACCAATTGTTTATGATGAAGAGTCAGTGGACATTTGTGCGACCAGAGTGGTTAAGTTTATCGGCAAAACGTTAAATGCTGTTTCATGAGTGGAAGCGTTGAGTTATTGGCACTGATGCGTGCAAAAGGAGACGATGCATGAAAAAAACATACGCGATTATGATGGCAATGTTTGCTTTTTTTATTTTTGCGGGATCGGTTTCAGCGGCAAGTATGAAAAAGAACAATCCGTATCCGACCGAAAATTGCGGGGCGAATGGTATGTCGGATTCTTTTATTATTGTCGGTTTTAAAAACTATCCGCCTTTTTCATGGGTGGAACGTGATGAGGAACTGTTCGCGGAAAGAAATATCGAAGTTTTCAAATATCAGGGATTTATTTTGGATCCGTTGAAACAGTCTTTGAAAGATATCAATATCATATGGACGAAAGATTTATTTTTCGATGATTTTAAAGACGCTCAGAAATCGATGTTACATGGAAAAGCGGATTTGTTATTTACCAGTTATTACATTGATGAAAGCAAGTCAGGACAGGATTATATTTATCCGGCGTATTTTGGGAATCCGTTTATTGTTGTTTCACGCAACACGAAGAAAATAGATGTGCAGGATCCTTCTGAACTTAAAGGTCTCAAAGGGGTTGTTCGCCGAGAGGAAGAAGTGGAATCCTTGATCAGAGGTATTTTGCCGACGGATACGAAATTAGATGTTGTGGATGGTCCCGAAACGGCTTTTCGAATGTTGTTGTCCGGAGAGGCAGATTTTATGATTACCAGTCCCTATGCGGCCGACGCTGAAGCTAAGCGCTTTAAGATCAAAGACAAACTGCATTTTGGGAATAAAGTTATTCGTCATATAAAATATTTTATGGCTTTTTCAAAGATGTCGGACTGTCGTCAATATAAGGACGTTTTCGCTGAAAAATTTAATGAACGTTTTAAAAACAAGGCGGAAGTGGAAAAATTGATTCATAAATATATTAAGATATGGGTTGATAAACATACTGACGAGCCGCCTTTGGAATATGTTCCCGCGCAAGATCTTGTTGCGTCGGCTCCCTTTGTTCAGACCGGACAGATGAGTACGTCAGCGGCTCAATAAAAAAACAGCCCGTTTTTCGGGCTGTTTTTTTACGTTTGCCTCATACGTTTATTTTAACGTCCGCCGGTTTTTTGAGCCATTAACGCGAAGCGAGAAACTTTCATGGCTTTCATGGTTTTTGCGCGACGTTTTTGAATTTCCATTTTTTTTGCGACTTTTTCACTTTCTGCGACGCGGTTTTCCAGACGTTTTTTCAGATAAGGATTTTTTGCGTTATCCGCCAAATCTTTCATTTCTTTTCGATCGTCCGGCGTCATTTTTTTATAAACATTTTCTTTAACCTGCTTTCGCGTTTTTACGTCGGCAAAGGAATTTTCGACCGCACATAAGGTGATATCAAGCATTTCGGCTTTAGTGAAGCCGAATTTTTCTGCGCTGATTTGATGTTCTTTTCCCGTATGGGTTCCGAAAATGCCTCCGTCGTCAGGGTTTAAAGAAATACGGATGCCGGCGTCATACAGTTTTCTGGCGGGATGATTTGCCAGATCGCCTTTTAGATCTGTGACCAAGATGCGGTTTGATGTCGGGCAGACTTCAACCATGATGTTTTTTTCTGCCAGTTCTTGCATGACGGCAGGATCCTGCGGAGCCGAAACCCCGTGTCCGATTCTTGAAGCTCCCAAGCGTACGGCATCTTTAATACTGTCGGGTCCGCAAATTTCTCCGGCGTGCAGAGCCAGTTTCAATCCGGACGATTTTGCAATGTTTAACGCTTCGGCAAAATCATCAAATTTTCCGGCGCGTTCGTTGCCCGCGATACCAAATCCCGTTACCAATGGATGAGGATTGTCTCGAATGAATTCGGCGACTTGTTTGACATTTTCAGCTCCGAGATTCCGGACTCCTGTTGCGATAAAACGGGTTTCCAATCCTGTTTCTTCTTTGACTTCGTCGGCGGCTTTTGTAATGGCTTCCATCATGGCCTGGTAACGCGGTGCGGACAGTTCGCTTTTTCCCGTTTCGGGGTTAATTTCGACAGCCATATGCGCCGGAGATAAAATCAATTCCGCGTAGACCCCGCCTTCGGCTGCGTTTTTACTGAGATAGTCTTTCGTCACATCATAATAATCCTGCGGTGTGCGCATCATATCGGCGACGTTGTCATACGTATTAATGAAAGCCCAGAAATCACTTTCGTCGTAGGCGTAACGTCCGTTCGGGAAATCTTTTTTATCATATTGTCCTTCGGCCATGACAAAGTTGTCCGGCAACGTTATGTGGTGACGTTGAGCCAGTTTGGCCGCCATTTCCGGCGTGACGGTTCCTTCGATATGTTCATGTAGTGTTGCTTTGGGTAAAGCCGTCGTATTAAAGTCTTTTGTCATAGTTCACCTTCTCGGGGTATTCCGACCCTCTTTTGTTTGTTTCTTACACTTATTCCATTTTAACAATTCAGAATAACCGAGTTTTGATCGGATGTCAATAATTTGTCTAATTTGTCCATGCATCTTTTATCAACTCATTCTTTGTAATTTTTTTTATTAATTTTTATTTTTTTTCTTTTCTGAAAAAAAGCGTTCAAAGTCTTTCTTGCGATTTTTTTTTTGTGCCTGTAATATCCTAGCAGAAAAAAATGTTTGTTTCCCGAGGAGTGGTTATGACTGTTGCTTCAGCTGTTTTGCGTGTTTTTTTCGTTGGAACGCTTTTGGTGTTGAGCGCTTGTTCTTCTATAAGTGAAGAAGAACTCTTCGGTTATGAAGATGATTTTAATATTCCCGAACCCGATATGGTTCCGGTCACGCCTGATGACAAACCGGGAAGGACGGTTGATGAAATGTTATCATTGCCCTCTGAGGGAGTGACGGTAAAAAAAGCGAAAACGGACATGAAGGAAAAGCCTCAAACGTTTTATGAACGAGCCGGACGTTTCGGATCAAAAGAGAAAATTTCTTTAAGAAAGGGTTTGAATGCGCCGGATACGGGGTTGCGTTACAGCTCTGAAACCAGAAAGCCGGCTCAAACCGTTCGTCCGTTAGATTTGAAAGAAAAAGATCAGCTGTTGACGGTGTCTGAAGAAGAAATGCTGGCAGAAATTATTGCGCCGAAAACGGAAAAAACACAAGAAATCGAAGTCGTCGGCATAAATGAAGAAAAAGACGCTCGAAAAACGGATCGGTTGCGTCAGCCATCGGTCAAACGCTCTGTCGCAGTTTTTTCTGTTCCGCTTCAATCTATAAATGTTGAGGGAAGTGTCGAACCGGAAAAAGACAACCGAAATGACGCGCAAGAAAAGACCGATAGAATTATTTTGATTCCTCCCGGACAAGACCAAACGGATCGATTTAATGTCGAACCATTGTCCGAATCCGTTCAGACGATTGATTTGATGCCACCTGTTCGATTAAAACCTTCTTCAGTGTCGGGAACAATTATTTTAACGCCACCGGATATGACGGATATGCAGGAAACGGACTCTTCGGTGGAACTTTTTTTAGAATAGGTGATTTATGGCGGAAGTGTTTAAGGTGGCATTGGCCGGATTGGGAACCGTCGGCGGCGGGGTTGTCAAACTGTTGCAGGAACAAAAAGACGTTTTGTTAAAGCGTTGCGGAAAAATGATCGAATTGACGGCGGTCGCGGATTTAAATCCCGATCGGGCTAAAGAATTGAATTTGTCGGATCGTGTCGCTTTTTATCAAGACGCTCGTGAAATGATCGAAAAAGCACAGGCTGACGTTATTATTGAATTGATCGGCGGAGCAAATGGCATCGCCTATGAATTGTGTCTGTCGTCTTTAAATAAAGGGAAAAATTTTGTAACGGCAAACAAGGCGATGATCGCTCATCATGGTAACGAATTGGCTCGTTTGGCTGAGGAACATGGTGTTTTCTTCGGCTACGAAGCCGCTGTCGCCGGAGGCATTCCGATTATAAAAGCATTGCGAGAAGGGTTGGTCGGCAACAGAATTTCAGAAGTGTATGGAATTTTAAACGGAACGTGCAATTACATTTTGACGATGATGCGGGAAACGGGACGTTCGTTTGATGATGTTCTGAGCGAAGCGCAAAAATTAGGCTATGCCGAAGCCGATCCGAGCTTTGATATTGACGGAATCGATACGGCGCATAAAACGTGTATTTTGGGATCGCTGGCTTTTGGTATGCCGATTGATTTACAGGCTTTAAGCGTTGAAGGTATTCGTTTTATTACGGACGCGGATATCGCTTTTGCCGAAGAGCTTGGTTTCCGAATCAAATTGCTGGGGGTCGGTCGGCGTTACGATGACGGGGTTTCTTTGAACGTCTATCCGTGTATGATTCCGCAAACGGCTGAAATCGCTCATGTGGACGGTGTCTTTAACGCCGTGATTACCGAAGGCGATTTCGTGGGACATTCCATGTTTGTCGGACGCGGTGCCGGAGAACGTCCCACGGCGTCCGCGGTTGTCGCCGACATCGCCGATGCCGCAATGCAACGCGGTTTGCCTTTGTTGACCGTGGCTAACAAAGAAATAGAACAAGTGCCGGTCGTGTCTTTAGCCGAACGTGAAGGAGAATACTACGTCCGTTTTGAAGTGAAAGATCAACCCGGAGTCGTAGCCGAAATCGCTCGGATTCTGGGTAATAAGAAAGTTTCGATCGCTTCGATGATCCAACGGGGGCAAAATCAAAAAGGAAACGTTCCGTTGATCATGACCTTTCATAAGTCGAAAGAAGCTTCCGTAACGGCGGCATTGACTGAAATAGAACGTTTGGAGTGTGTTCCGGATAAACCGTGTATGATCAGGATAGAACGTTTGTAACATGAAACATGATGCGGTTTTAGGCGTTGAAAATTCTTTAACTTCGCAGTTTTGGTTTGCGCGTAAGGTGGATCCGGACACTGTGGCGGCCATTTCCCGTTCGGCGAATGTGCCCGAAGTGGTGGCTCGATTGTTGGCGGTGCGTCAGGTGACGCCTGAAAACGTGTCTTTTTTTCTTTCTCCGTCTTTTAAACGTCATTTGCCGGATCCGTATATTTTACGTGATATGGAAAAAGCGGCAAAACGGATTTGCGATGCCGTCATCAATAAAGAAAAGATCGGTATTTTCGGGGATTACGATGTTGACGGAGCGACATCAAGTGCCGTTATAACGCAATTTTTAAAAAATCTGGGGGGCGATGTCACTGTCCGTATTCCCGAACGTGAAGAAGGATACGGTCCCAGCCAGAAAGCGATGCAAGAATTTATTGATGCCGGTATTACTCTGCTGATTACGGTCGATTGCGGTATGACGGCTTTTGAACCGCTCGGTTTTTTAACAAAACAAGGAAAAGACGTTGTCGTCATTGATCATCATGAACCCGATGTTTCTTTGCCCGATGTTTATGCCGTGGTCAATCCGAAGCGTTTGGACGAACCGCCTGACAATCCGTGTCGTCAAATGGCGGCGGTCGGTGTTGTGTTTATGACGATTGTCGCGGTAAATCGATTATTGCGGGAAAAAGGTTTTTATGCGGACAAGCCGGAACCGAATTTAATGCAGTTTTTGGATTTGGTCGCTTTGGGGACGGTCTGCGATGTGGTTGCTTTGCGGGGGTTGAACAGATTGTTTGTCAAGTCGGGACTGGCCACGATGGCGCAAAGAAAAAACAAGGGCTTATGTGTTTTAAGCGATTTGGCCAATATCAAAGAAAAACCTTCCGCGTATCATTTGGGATTTGTGATCGGCCCCAGATTGAATGCGTGCGGACGGATCGGAAACGCTTCTTTAGGCATGAAACTGCTGTGTGCCGCCGATGAGGCGGAGGCTGGGGAAATCGCCAAACGTCTTGATGATTTAAACACGATCCGCCGCCAAATGTGCGAAGAAATTTACAAACAGGCGATTGCGCAGATGGAACGTGCGCAAACACAAGAGAATATTGCGTTTGTTTACGGTAAGGACTGGCATTCGGGCGTTGTCGGAATTATAGCCGGCCGATTAAAAGAACGTTATAACGTTCCGTCTTTGGTGATGTCTCAGGAAGGCGACGAACTGCGCGGATCGGGACGTTCTGTCGCCGGAGCCGATCTGGGCGCGGCGGTTTTGGCGGCGAAAGAAAAAGGCATTTTAATGACCGGAGGCGGTCATGCGATGGCGGCGGGCTTTTCGTTAAAAGCGGAAAAGGCAGACGAGTTTAAAAACTTTTTAATTGAATATTTCGAAACGCATAAACAAGAACAGGGTGGTTCGGAAGATTATTTAATAGATTCCGTTATAGATATCGGAGCCGTTTCCGGTAATCTTTTGGAAACGTTGAATGCGATGGAACCGTTTGGTGAAGGCAATCCGGAACCGCGTTTTGTTATCCCCGACGTGGCGGTTTCTTCCGTGCGTATCGTCGGATCCGGTCATGTGTCGTGTTCTTTTGTCGGACGCAACGGCAGGTCGCGGTTGCGCGCCATCGCTTTTCGTGCGGCGGATTCCATTATCGGGTGTTCTTTGCTGAACCATAAAGGAAATCTGTTTCATATCGCGGGATACATTCGTCCGGACACTTTTCGCGGTGGCGACAACGTGCAGTTCATTATTGAGGATTTAGCTTTGGCTAGTTAATCGGAATGATGCGCTCGTAGGTTTTGTGTTCGTCAATGCCTTGCAAAACGATACCGTCAAACCCCAGATCCATAATGCTTTTAAAATAAATGCCGACAATGCGTTTCCATGCCGGATTCCAATAATCGACAATCACGCCGGCGGGATTGGTTTTGGATTGAAATCTCAACCATGCGGGTTCGTTTGTTTTCCAGCTTTTTTCCCAGTAAAGACGTGTGTCTTCGGCGACCGCGACATTTAAAACGGCAAAGACCAACCGTCTGGCGCCCAATTTTTTGGCTTGAATTTGTTTAACGTCTTCTTTGGTCAAAGGAATATTTGATTTAAAAAACGGTTCGATGATCAGCAAATCGTAATTCGTATTTCCCAAAGCCTGCAACCACAAGTCCTTGTCGGAAAAATTTCTGGTGTTGGTCATGATTAACATATTCCGGACTTTATCCAGAGAATCAATATTATTCGGATTTTCCAAAAACAAGTCTGTTTGATTGGGAATGGAATCGAATTTTTTATTCAGATCGGTATCGGCATGGACGGGAATTTCTTTTTTGGCCAAAGCCAGCAAAGCGTTGTTTTTTTCTTTTATCGAAGAACAGTGTTCCGCGCCGATGACGGACAGACCGTAATCTTTGATGATTTTTTCAAATTCGGGATCCGGTTTTCCTTTTGCATTTCCGCAGATTTGGTTTGTCAGCAACACGCCGTTGACGGCCATGATGTATCTTCGGATCGGGGCGCCGACCGGCACCGGATTTTCGGGAGAAAACAGTTTTAGCAGAAATCTTTCGTCATCTGTTTGGGCTCCGGCCATTTCGGCGCGATGCAGATCGTCAAGATCGTTTTCCCATTGTCCGCGTGTCAACAGATCGAAACCGCCGTCAATGATGATTTGAAATTCCGGTCTGTTTTCGCGGGCGTATTGTCCCAACGCCACAACGACGTCACGCATCATTTCGCGATAATTCGGGATATAGGCGGCTTCGATTTTAAAGCGTTCTTCCAACGGGTCAAAATCGTCAGGGATCGATGTTTCCTGCGCTTTCGGGCAAGCCAGAAAAGCAAAAAAAACAAAAATTGAATAAAAATATGCTTTTTTGACCATGAAAGATTACTTTCTTAATGTTTTTTTTCCATAATTTTAGGTATTCTATTTTAAATTCATTTGGATTTCATTAACAAAAAGAAGGGTAAAGTGACTGATAAAACAATATGGGTGCTGGCCGATGACAGAGCCGGCAATACGGCGCAAGCTTTAGGAACAGCCGAAGCTTTGGGCGCAGAGATCATTGTCAAAAAAGTACGTTATACCAAAGCGGTTGTTCTGCCGAACGTGATCAGAGGATCATCTCTTTTAGGCGTAACAAAGGAAACGATTGAGGAAATCAAAGAACCTTTTCCTGATGTGGCGATTGCGGCCGGCAGACGGGCGGCTCCTTTGTTGCGTTACATCAAAAAGCAATCGGGAGGCAAAACAAAGATCGTACAGATTATGTTCCCCGGATACTTCGGTTTGTCGGATTTTGATTTGGTCGTGTTGCCCAATCATGACGGTTGTAAGTTGGTTCGTCCGAATATCATGCGTACGACCGGAGCGCCGCATCGCATTACGCCCGAACGTTTGGTCATCGAAAAAGAAAAATGGGGCAAGGTATTTGAAAGTTTGCCCGTTCCCCGTATTGCTTTAATTGTCGGCGGCGCGACAAAAGACAAACCGTTTACGACCGAAATGGCTCAAGATCTTGCGAACAGATCTGTCGCTTTAAAGAAAGCTTTGGGCGATCAGGGATCTTTTTTGGTCACGACTTCCCGACGCACGGGAGAAAAACAGGAAAAAATCATTCGCGAAGCTTTACCCGATCCGAAGTTTTTTTACGGGTGGGGCAACAAGGAAATCGAAAATCCGTATTTCGGATTTTTGGCGTTGGCGGATCATATCATCGTAACGGGCGATTCCGTGTCCATGTGTTCTGAATCCTGTGCCGCCGATGCGCCGGTTTATATTTACGCACCCGAAGGAACGGTCGGCAAAAAGCACGCCGCGCTGCATCGGGAACTGTATCAAAACGGCTATGCCGTAGAGTTAAGCGAAAATCCGGTTCCTGTCGCGGGATCGGAACATAAGCGTTTGAATCCGGCTTGGGACGTTGCCGCCAGAATAAAGGAAATGATCGGATAATGGTTTCTTTTTGCGCCGATATTGATCGCCTGTTTACGGAAGAACCTTTTTTGGATCGTTGCAAAGCGGCAAGGGATAACGGCTTTCAATCCGTTGAATTTACCCTGCCTGAAGAAGTGTCTTTGGGACAATTGGGGGATGCCGCCGCTTATGACGGCTTAAAGGTTTCCGTGTTGACAATGCCTGCCGACAAATCGGCATCGGCTTTTGACAAGAAATCGAAAAGAAAGTTTATCGAAACTTTTGACGATTTGCTCGACAAAGCGGATTTTCTGGAATGTAAGAAGATTTTCATTTCCGGAAAAGTCGTTTCGGAAACGACCTTTGACGAAGAAAGAGAAGCGTTCGTTCAAGCTTTGAAAGCCGTCGCTCCGCGCGCGCGTCAAAACGGCGTCAGAATTTTATTGGGATTTAAAAATCCGATTGAAAATCCGGATTTTTATCCGGCTTCGACATTGGAAGTTTTGGAAATTCTTGATGAACTCAATGACGATAAGGCGTTCGCTTATTTGTTTGATGTGTATCAGTCCCAGATGAGCGAAGGCGGACTGAGCAATACGATTGACGGATTGATTTCGTTGATCGGTCACGTTCGTATCGCCGGCGTTCCGACGGGCGAAGAACCCGATGCGGGGGAAATCAATTACGATTACTTGTTGTCTTTGTTGGAAATGCAGGGCTATCAAGGGCATGTCGGTTGTTCTTACACGCCGCGCATGAAAACGACGGACGGTTTGAAGTGGATGAAAAAGTATGTTTGAGTCTCGCAGTGTTTTTGCGCATCAAATGGCGGATGCCGCAGGGGAAGTGATTTTAAAATACTTTCGCCGTTCCTTTGATGTCGAAGATAAGGCGGACACTTCTCCGGTTACTCAAGCCGATAAAAACAGCGAAACCGTGATGCGCGATCTGATCGAACAGTATTTTCCTGATGACGGTATCATCGGCGAAGAATTTGGCGAAAAAAACAAAGACGCCGAATTTGTCTGGGTGCTTGACCCGATTGACGGGACAAAGTCTTTTATTTCCGGAGTACCTTTGTTCGGGACTTTGATCGCTTTGCTGTATTGCGGAAATCCCGTCTTGGGATTGATCAATCAGCCATATACGAAAGAACGCTGGGTCGGCGTTCAGGGAAAGCCCACCACTTTTAACGGAAACGCCGTTAAAACGCGTCCGTGTACGGATCTGTCCCGTGCGACATTGCTTTCAACGGCGGATAAACAAATGTTCGCCGATGAAAAAGACAAGCATTCTTTTGAAAAGTTGTTAAACAAGGTTAAGACGGCTCGTTTCAGTACGGATTGCTACGGATACGCTTTGTTGTCCATGGGAAGCGCGGATATTGTTTGCGAAGCCGATATGAAATTGTACGATTACGCCGCTTTGATTCCGATCGTGTGCGGCGCGGGCGGCGTTATGACAAATTGGCGGGGCGATGATTTGTTTGAAACAAAGGATACGCATATTCTGGCCGCGGGTGATCCCCGATTGCAGCCGGTTCTCACGGAGGCGCTTAATTCGTGAAAGTATTTTTAGTTTTTATTTGTTTGTTGTTTTCATGCCCCGCTTTTGCCGAATACGAGGCAACCCCCGCCAAAGGTGTCGCCATGCACGGCAGGCCGCGTTACGGGTGGAATTTTAAAAACTTTGATTACGCCAATCCCGATGCTCCGAAAGGCGGAATGTTGAAACTGTCGGCTTTCGGCAGTTTTGACACTTTCAACCCTTATACGATCAAAGGGGTTTCCGCGGCGGGAGCGGGAATGTTGTTTGATACGTTGATGGTTGAATCCGCGGACGAACCTTTTTCCGAATACGGTTTGATCGCCGAAACGATCGAAATGCCCAAAGACCGTTCTTGGGTCGTTTTCAATATCAACAAAAAGGCGCGCTTTCATGACGGTACGCCGATCACGGCGGAAGATGTGGTTTTTTCTTTTAATATTTTGCGCACAAAGGGCTTGCCGATGTTCCGGTATTATTACGGCAATGTCGAGGAGGTGACGGCCGAAGAACCGTTGCGCGTGTTGTTCAAGTTCAAGCCGGGGGACAATCGGGAATTGCCGTTGATTTTGGGACAAATGCCCGTTTTTTCCAAAAAGTACTGGGAAGACAAAGACTTTTCGGCGACCACGTTGACGCCTCCTGTCGGCAGCGGTCCGTATAAAGTCGGAGAGTTTGAAACGGGGCGTTATGTCGTCTACGAACGCGATCCGGATTATTGGGCGAAAGATTTGCCGGCGGTGAAAGGCTTTTATAATTTTGATAAAATCCGCTACGATTATTACCGTGACGCGACCGTTGCCGTTGAAGCGTTTAAATCCGCCGCTTTTGATTTGCGCGTGGAAAACGAAGCCAAAAAGTGGGTGTCCGCGTATGAAGGGTTTTCGCAAAAAAACGGTTTGATCAAAGAAAGCTTTGATCACGGTATGCCTTCCGGTATGCAGGGATTTGTGTTTAACACGCGGCGGGCGATCTTTGCGGACAAACGGGTGCGTCAGGCGTTGGGGCTGGTTTTTGATTTCGAATGGACGAACAAGAATCTGTTTTACGGTTTATACCAAAGGACGCAGAGCTATTTTGATAATTCGGAAATGGCGGCGAAAGGATTGCCGCGCGGTCGGGAATTAAAGCTTTTAAAGAAGTACGAAGATCAATTGCCGCCGGAAGTTTTTAAGAAAAAATTCGCTTTGGAAAAAACAACCGCGGACGGCAATATTCGTCCGCAATTGGAAGAGGCTTTCAAACTGTTGGAACAAGCCGGTTGGACGGTGCAAGACGGCGTTTTGAAAAACGAACGGGGCGAAGCGTTCAAATTTGAAATTTTAATTGATTCCGCTTCGTCTTCGGCTTGGGAACGCATTACGTTGCCGTATATCCGTAACTTGAAACGTTTGGGCATACAGGCGGTTTTGCGGGCTGTCGATTCAACGCAATATAAAAACAGAACGGATACGTTTGACTATGACATGATTGTCAATATCTGGGGACAGTCCACGTCTCCGGGTAACGAACAACGCTATTTTTGGGGATCTTCGGCGGCGGATATGGCGGGATCGCAAAATTACGCCGGCATTAAAAATCCCGTTGTCGATGCATTGATCGAAGAAATTATTGAAGCGCCCGATCGCCAAAGTCTGGTTGCCGCCACCAAAGCTTTGGATCGGGTCTTGCTTTGGGAATATTATGTCGTGCCGCATTGGTATGTGCCTTCGGTGCGCTTGGTGTATTGGAATAAGTTCGGTATGTTGAAAGATCCTTTGATGAAAGGGGTGCAGCTGATGACGTGGTGGGTCGATCCGAAAAAAGATCAGGCCTTAAAGGCTTTGCGTCAAAAAGAAAAAGAAGCCGCGGCGCAGGATCGCAAAACGGTCTATCAACGCTTAAAGGAGTGGTTTTAAATGTTCCGGTATTTCTTACGCCGTCTGGCTTTAATTCCTTTAACGTTGTTCGGTATCATGGCGGTGAATTTTTTGTTTGTCCAATTGGCGCCGGGCGGTCCTGTCGAACAGGTGATCGCGAAAATACAAAACGGCTCTTTGTCGGCTACGGCGAAAATCGGAGGCGGTGCCGCCGAAGGCGGTATGGCTTCGGCTCAGACGGGGAAACAAAACTATGCGCTTCATTCGAAATATCGCGGCGCTCAGGGACTGGATCCCGCTTTGATCAAAGAACTCGAAGTTCAGTTCGGCTTTGACAAGCCTTTGCTTGTCCGCTTTTTTACGATGATCAAAAATTATCTGTGCTTTGATTTCGGGAAGAGCTTTTATCGCGATACATCGGTCATCGAACTGATTAAAGAAAAAATGCCGGTCTCTGTTTCTTTGGGCATCTGGACGACATTGATCATTTATCTGGTATCCATTCCTTTGGGGATTCTGAAAGCCGTTCGGGACGGATCGAAGTTTGACGCCGTTTCCAGTTGGGTCATCATCATCGGCTATGCCGTGCCGGCTTTTTTGTTCGCCATGATGCTGATTGTCGTTTTTTGCGGCGGTCAATATTTGAATTGGTTTCCTTTGCGCGGATTGTTTTCGGAAAATTTCGATCAGTTGACGACATTCGGTAAGATCAAAGATTATTTTTGGCATTTGGTGATGCCCGTTTGCGCTATGGTCGCGGGCGGATTCGCGGGATTGACCATGTTGACGAAGAACTCGTTTATGGAAGAAATTTCCAAACAATACGTCTTAACAGCAAAAGCCAAAGGATTGGATAATACGGCGGTGCTCTACGGCCATGTGTTCAGAAATGCCATGCTGATTGTTTTGGCCGGTTTCCCCGCCGTTTTGATCAGCATGCTGTTTACGGGATCCGTTTTAATCGAAGTGATCTTTTCTTTGGACGGCTTGGGACTGTTGGGCTTTGAAGCCGTCATGACGCGGGATTATCCGGTTATTTTCGGAACGTTGTATATTTTCGGGTTGATCGGATTGTTGTTAAATCTGGCCAGTGACATGACGTATCATCTGGTTGATCCGCGCATTGATTTCGGAGGTCGCCATGAATGAACGCGCAAAAGAACGCTGGCGGAAATTCAAAGCCAATAAACGCGGCTATTACGCTTTTATCGTTTTTTGTTTCGTGTTTGTTTTTGTTTGCGCGGCGGACTTTGTCGCAAACGACAAACCGTTGATCGTGCGTTATGACGGACAATGGTATTTCCCGATTTTTCAGGAATATCCCGAAACGACATTCGGCGGAACGTTTAAAACGGCGACAGACTATACGGATCCTTATGTGCAAAAGAAAATCAACGAAAAAGGTTTCTTTGTCATGCCGTTGATTCCGTACAGTTACGATACGATCAATTATCGCTTGAAGACGCCGGCGCCTTGTCCGCCGAGTGCCGAAAACTGGTTGGGGACGGACGATTTGGGGCGTGATGTTTTGACGCGTTTGATTTACGGTATGCGGTATTCGTTGATTTTCGGATTGATTTTGACGACGGTTTCTTCGCTGATCGGCGTGTTCGCCGGTGCCGTGCAAGGATATTTCGGCGGAAAAATCGATTTGTTCGCCCAGCGTTTTTTGGAAATATGGGGATCTTTGCCGCAGTTGTTCGTCCTGATTATCGTGTCCAGCATTATCGCGCCGGGGTTTTGGTCTTTATTGTTTGTATTGCTGTTGTTTTCATGGACGGCTTTGGTGCCGGTGGTTCGGGCGGAATTTCTGCGCGCGAGAAATTTTGATTACGTCAAGGCGGCATATGCTTTGGGCGTGCCCGACTTTGTCATCATCTTTAAACACGTTTTCCCCAATGCGATGGTGGCGACTTTGACGTATTTACCGTTTATTTTATCGGGAGCGGTCGTTTCTTTGACGGCGTTGGACTTTTTAGGGTTCGGATTGCCGCCGGGGTCGCCGTCTTTGGGCGATTTGGTGCGTCAGGGCAAAGAAAATCTCCAAGCGCCGTGGCTGGCGGCGTCCGCTTTTGTTGCTTTGGCTTTTTTGTTGACCGTTCTGGTCTTTATCGGAGAAGCCGTCCGTGACGCTTTTGATCCGAGGAAAAACAAATGACGTTGCTCAGTGTTCAAAATCTCAGTGTTCGTTTCGGTCAAAATCCGCCGGTCGTAAGCGGTGTGTCTTTTCAGATCGACAAAGGGGAAACGGTCGCTTTGGTGGGCGAAAGCGGATCGGGCAAGTCGGTAACGGCTTTGTCGATCATGCAGTTGCTGGATTATTCTTATGTGTCTCAAGCGGGATCGATTAAGTTTAACGCGCGCGAGCTGATCGGAGCGAACGAATATCTCTTGCGTGACTTCAGAGGCAATCGGGCGGCGATGATTTTCCAAGAACCGATGACGTCTTTAAATCCGTTGCATACGATTGAAAATCAGATTGCCGAAACTATGATTTTGCACTCGGGCTTCAGCAAGGAA
>CALXTY010000002.1 GCA_944391535.1 uncultured Alphaproteobacteria bacterium | reverse complement strand
GCAATTTTTATCCATACAATATACCCTGCTTCCCGAGACGGAAGAAAATTTATATCCGGCGCCGGTGCAAATTTCTGTCGGCGTTCGGGTTTCATCGCAGCCCACGGAAAAAGATCCGTCCGGCCCGTGACAGGATATTGCCAGACTGTCTGTCGGACAGAAAGAAAGGAGAAGAAGCGTAAAAACGCTGATAAGTTTTATTGATTTTTTCATCTCTGAACAATCCTTTTTGTTTAGGTTAAACAAAAACCTACCCAACAAAGGTAGGCGGATGTTCAGAAACCGTACACGTATTTACGGCTCGGCGATTTCGCGCAAAGCCTTATAACGCCGACATCCGCCCGTCAGACAGAAATCGGCATAATTATTTAAAGTCGCCCTATGCATTGCGACTACACGTGAAAGGGTTTCTGACGCCCTGAGCGGTTGATTTAAACCGCCTGATCAAATTTTAACAAAAAGAGATCATAAAAACCAGATGAAACAAAAAACGCCTGATTTTTCAGGCGTTTTTTTTAAGCTTCCTTTTCTTTCGGACGGATCTTCTTGCCACCTTTGCCTTTTAATGACTTCTTATGTTTGCGCGTCATGATATCCGTCACATAATCACGTACCGTCAAACTGATGTCTTTTAAATGATTGTCAAAATCATGCCCCGCATGAGGAAACATCGCATAACGGATATGAATGTTACGTTGTCCTGACAGTTTATCCGCCAACGCCGCGACGGAAGCTTCCGGAATAAGAGCGTCTTCCGCACCGTGAATAATCAAACCGGAGGCCGGACAAGGCGCCAAAAAAGAAAAATCTTTGGAATTCGCCGGAGGAGCCACCGAAATAAAACCGGATATTTCAGGACGGCGCATCAACAGCTGCATACCGATCCACGCCCCGAAAGAATAACCGGCGATCCAACACGTTTTCGCATTTCGATTCATCATTTGCAGCCAATCCAAAGCCGCCGCCGCGTCACCCAATTCTCCCTGACCTTCATCGTAAGTTCCTTGTGAACGACCGACACCTCGAAAATTAAACCTTAAAACAGAAAAGCCCAACGCGCTGAATGTCTGAAACAATGTATACGTCACACGATTATTCATCGTTCCGTTCGGCATTTGCGGATGCGGGTGAAGAATTAAAGCCAAAGGAGCTTCTTCGCTGTTGGCTTGTTGATAGCGACCTTCCAATCTTCCTTCCGGACCGTTAAAAATAATTTCTGGCATATTGAAACCTTGCAAAGGGTGGGTTATAAGCTTGTAGAAAAGTTCATATTAGCGAAATGAAGGTACAATGTTCAAGCGTCTGACAAAAGAATTATTTTCAAAAGCTTCCGAATATTCCAATTCCGTTTTACAACGTGATCCGGCAGCGCGTTCAAAAATCGAAGTTTTCCTTTGTTATCCGGGGCTTCACGCAATCATGCTGTACCGTCTGGCTCATTACTTATGGAAAAAAAATTTTTTTACAACGGCTCGACTTATTTCCGCGTTCGGACGTGTTTTGACCGGAGTCGATATTCACCCCGCCGCACGAATCGGAAAAAATCTGTTCATTGATCACGCCACCGGCGTCGTGATCGGCGAAACCGCCGAAATCGGAGACGATGTCACTTTATACCACGGCGTCACCTTGGGCGGAACGTCAACCAGCCAGGGGAAACGCCACCCGACATTAAAAAATCGCGTCATTGTCGGCGCCGGCGCAAAATTATTAGGTCCCATTGTCATCGGTGATGATGCCAGAATCGGATCCAATGCCGTCGTTTTAAAAGATGTGCCGGATGCGGCCACCGCCGTCGGAGTGCCTGCTCAAATCGTTCGTTGCCGCAAAAAAACGGAAAAATGTTTCGAAGCCTATGCCGCCGAAAAAACAGACCCCATGATGAAAGCTCTCGATGACTTAAAAAGCCAAGTCAAATCCTTGGAAAAGCAAATCAACGCTCTGAACAACCAGAAAAAAGAACCCGACACAAAAAATCGTGTTGACAGTCCGGCGAAAACACGTTAAAAACCTCTGTGATTGATGGCGGAGTAGCTCAGTCGGTTAGAGCAGCGGAATCATAATCCGCGTGTCGGGGGTTCGAATCCCTCCTCCGCTACCAAATTAAACACCCCCTTGAACAAGGGGGTTTTTTATAATCGGTCATCTTTAAGCTAAACGATGAGAGCTAATGAAAAATTATCTCCTTTATCTGCTCTACGAACTTATCCCCGGATTATTTAAAGGTACCGTTCGATTCTGCTCGGAAACTTTTACTTTTATAAAAGAATGCCTGATACGCATTATTCTTATTCTGGCCATTCTGTATTTTTTCAATATCGCCGGAATAAAAACTTTTTTAGATAAAATCTTTTATTCCGTTCAACAATGGTTTTTCTAAATATGCCAACATTGCATTTCCTTTGCGGTTATATGGGATTCGGAAAAACAACAATCGCACGAAAACTGGCCATTCAGTACAATGCCGTCGTCCTAAACGATGATGAATTCATGTGCGAATTATTCGGTCGCAATCTGCCTGAAAAACAATTTCGCGAAGCGCATGAAAAAGTTTCTCAATTTACTTGGAAATTAGCCGAACGCATTATCTGTGCCGGTGGGAATGTCATCATGGACAGAGGTTTTTGGTCAAAACAAAGCCGAGCCGATGCCGTTCATCGCGCAAAGTTTTTCTGCGATTCATTGCTGTTTCATCAAATCGAATGCGATATGGAAACCGCCAAAAAACGCGTCCTGAACAGAACGCGCACCGATCCGAACGCTTTGGAAATAGACGAAAATGCTTTTGACGCCCTCGCAAAACATTATGTGCCGATCAGTCCGGACGAAAAACTTGACGTTATCTATTATAAAAATACCTTGCCCTTTTAAAAAACAGCTTTAAAAGCCGTTTTTCCCCGAATTTATCGCTGATTGGCCGACTTGCGCAAAGCAACCGAAAACGCTTTTTGTGACTGATCCTTTGAGGTAAACTTATCAAGCTCCCGCTTGTGTTTGGAAACGTCAGCCACCTGTTGCGCCGTGTAAATTTTCGGATATTTGCTCGAATCAACTCGAGACGTGTAATTCGGTTCCACTTTTTGATTGTTCTTCGTTATTCCGTATTTCTTCGGATCGTAAATCATTTCATCCGTCCACGGCAACATTACTTCTTTCCTGTCAGCCGTCCCCATGCAGTTGGCAATCTGAGGATCCAAAACATCATGATACCACTGATCATGCGGATATAACGGCGTTAAGATAAAATTCGAAAATTCATTCTTGCCGCCGCCGTGCAAAGGCAATTTATGATGCACGTTATACACCGAAACCGAACGTCCCTGTTTCATCAAATTAATCTCGGCATCCGTAATCCGTAAAACCCAATTGCTCTCTTAACTGCTTTTCATGGTCTTTGGCCAACATCTTCAAAAACTTCGAACGCATTCCTTCTTTGCCGTGATGCCCCTGAAATTCCCCTCGTTTGGCTTTACGTTCGGCACCGGAAGGAACCTGATAGACCACTTTCTTTAATTTCTTCCGTGTATTTCATCAAAATTAAAGCGTCCGAGCTGTTGATCCGGCGTATAAATAACTTTCTTGGGTTCCAATCCTTTTTTATGTTCGCGTCTGGCATGAACGAATTTATATTCGCAAACCATATCAAAACTCTTGAAAAATTGTTTTCTTATAAAACAAATTATAAAAATTAGACAAAATTTTCAACAAAAATTTCACTCTCTCAACAAAACAGCAACACAATAAAGCTCCGTAAATCTTGTTGACTATGAAAAAAAAACGCAGAAACTCTAACAGTTTCCGCGTTTTCATTTAAATACGGTCTTTACCCTCTTTGCCTGCTGCGCACAATCTGACGAACAGCCGTCTTGACAGGAGTTGACGTCTTTTGCTGAGCGGCTTTTTTAGCGTCAAGTTCCGCATAAAAAGCGGCCATGTCCTTTTGACGTTTGGCCACGCTGATATGTTCCGGTTTATACAATGCGGGATAATTCGCCGGATTGACATTGGAGGTGTAGTTCGGTTTGACCGGTTGATTTTCTTTTGTAAAACCGAACTGTTTGGGATCATAGATCATTTCATCTGTCCAAGGAATTTTGATTTTGCGCGTTTCCCCTTCGCGAATCCCCAAAATCTGAGCGTCCATAACATCATGATGCCACTGATCATGCGGATATAACGGCGTTAAAATAAAGTTCGAAAACTCATTCTTGCCGCCGCCGTGCAAAGCCAGTTTATGATGCACGTTAAAACCGTTCGGCGTGTAGCCTTCGCGCATTCCCTGAATGTCGCGTTCGGTCAACCCCAAACGTTCAATCAATTCCTTTTCGTGATCCCGCGCCAACATCTTTAAAAACTTGGAACGGACACCTTCTACGACAACGTTTCCGTTTTCATCGCGAACACCGTTAAATTCAGCGCGCTTGGCAACACGTTCGGCTTTGGAAGGAACCGTATATTCGACTTCTTTCAATTTCAAGCCGTGAATCGTGTCAAACGAAAAATTACCTTCGCGCTGATCCCGATTGTGATGCCCTTCGGCATAAAAAGCCCCGTTCGAATGATTGTGCTGTTGCCTTTTACCGCCGTTCCCGCGACCTTTACCTTTTTTACGTTCGCGTTTTACATGAACAAATTTATCTTCCAACATCAGAGTCCACCTCAAAAAAAGAATTTATTGACAAAAATATACAAAAATTTTGAAAAACTGTCCAGCAAATAATTAAATTTTATTCGCCGTAAAAATCCGAGACGGTCGTTCGATTTCCTGTTGCGCCTCGATTAAGCAAAGTTCTTGAGAACGCCGCCGCGCCGTTTGAGAAATCACGCCGTAACAAGAAGACACCGCTTGCGATAAAGATCCGGCGACATCTTTCGTTTTTATCCACTGCGCCAAAAACAAAGCCGTCATCATATCGCCCGATCCGCCGGTATCTTCCGCCGTCCAATCGATCAACGGCGTTGAAACGCCGTAAGCTTCCGCACGCGTCACGGCAACGGAAAAAACGCCGTCCGGAATAAAAACGCCGCTGACGACGCATATCTGTGTCCGTCCCTTTCCCATTAAAAAACGAGCCGCATCAATAATTTGATCCATATCATTGACCGGCTTCCGAGATAAAAAACCTAATTCAAATCGATTCGGCACAATGATATCGGCGATCGGAACCGCCTGATTTCGCATAAAATCCGGAATATCCGGCGAAACATACAAGCCTTCATCATCGCCTAAAACAGGATCGCAACAATAAACGGCCGAAGCATTCGCTAAACGGACATCATTGACAATGTCCAAAACAAGATCGCCCGTTTCTTTTCTGCCCAGATATCCTGACAAAACCGCCTGACATTTTTGCAAACCGACATAACGTTTTAATCCGTCATAAACCGTTCGCAGTTGTTCTCCGTCAAAAATCCGACCGCCAAAACCCGCGTATCCCGTATGGTTCGAATACTGAAGCGTGTCCAATCCCCAACAATCAATCCCGGCTCTTTGCAAACAAAAAACAGCTGTCGAATTTCCGGCAAAGCCCGCAACGACTCTGGATTGAACGGATAAAACACTCATAATTGTTCCGTCTTTTCTTCTTTCGGCTTAGCCTGACACCGAAAATAAACGCGATGCGGCAAAAAAACACGACAAGACCAATACTTATGACCGTCGTACGCGGCTTCTCTGTCCGTCTTTTCACACTCCTCTTGCGCCATCTTGATGATTTCATTGGCGTTCGTTGAATACGGATTGTAACAAATCGCAACACGATCCGACGTCGATTCCCCAATCGTGCGCGTAAAACCCGCTTCACGTCTGGAATCCACAAACGGCGCACAGGCGCTAAGTATTAAAATGCCACTGAAAAATAATGTCTTCCTGATGAACATTATTGAGACCTTTTACTCTTTAACCAATCTTCATCATCTATGAAAAACAAATGATGTTCAATAAAGAAAACGTTTTTTTTCATTTCCTTAAAGCATTGGTTGATTTTGTGTATTATTTTCGATTATCCTAATCCAAAGGGATACTTTTAAGGAGTTTTTAATGCTAGCAAAAAAACGGCTGTTGACACGCAGCGATTTTGACGGGTTGGTCTGCGCGGCTTTGCTCAAAGAACTGGATATCATTGATGAAATCCGCTTCGTCCACCCCAAAGATATGCAAGACGGACGAATATCCATCACTGATATGGATATCACTGCCAACTTGCCGTACGTTGACGGTGTTTACATCGCTTTCGATCATCATATCAGCGAATTATCCCGTGTTATCAGCCCCCCTAATCATATCGTTTATCCAAACTCTCCGTCGGCGGCTCGCGTCGTCTATGAATATTACGGCGCAGAAGGTCGATTTAAAAATATTCCTTCTTCCTTAATGGAAGCCGTTGATGTCGCCGATTCCGCAAAATACACAAAAGACCAAATCATTAACCCGACCGGGTGGATCTTGTTGGCTTTTATCATGGACGCCAGAACAGGTCTCGGACGATTCAAAAATTTCCGCATCACAAACTACGCCTTGATGATGAAACTGGTTGATTTGTGCCGGACTCACAGCGTCGAAGAAATCCTTGAAGACGAAGACGTCAAAGAACGCGTCAATCTGTATTTCGAACACAAAGATCAATTTGTTGCACAATTAAAACGTTGCACGCGAATCCATAAAACCGCCGCGCATATCTATTTGCGCGACGAAGAAACCATTTACGCCGGCAACAGGTTTATGGTTTACGCTTTGTATCCGCAAATCAATATTTCCGTCCATGAAATATGGGGAAAAAACAAAAGAAACGTTGTCTTCGCCGCAGGAAAATCAATCTTTAACCGCACATCTAAAATGAATATCGGGGAATTTATGTTGCAATACGGCGGTGGAGGGCATATCGCCGCGGGAACTTGCCAAGTCCCTGTTAATCAGGCGGACAAAATCCGCGAAGAAATTATTACCGCGATGGTTCAAGACGTTTAATTTTAAGGTTCTACTATGGTTGACGATAGATTCCGCTTGGTTACGCGCAGCGATTTCGATGGCTTGGTCTGCGCCATCTTATTAAAAGAACTCGACTTGATTGACGAAATTAAATTCGTTCATCCGAAAGACGTCCAAGACGGCCTGGTCGATATTCAACAAGGCGATATCATCACTAATCTGCCTTATTCCAAATCGGCGTCCTACGTCTTTGACCACCATATCAGCGAAATGGCGCGCGTCGGAAAAAAAAGCAACAGCTATCTTGATCCCAATGCCCCTTCCGCCGCCAGAGTCGTTTGGGATACCTTCGGGGGTAAAGACAGATTTAAAAATATCTCCGAAGAAATGATGGCTGCCGTCGATAAAGCGGATTGCGCAGACTATACTATTGATGATATTATGCACCCGACCGGTTGGACTCTTCTGAGCTTTATCATGGATTCCCGAACGGGATTAGGCAGATTCCACAACTTCAGAATCTCTAATTATCAGTTGATGATGAACCTGATCGATTTTTGCCGAGAACATGATCCTGCCGAAGTCTTGGAAATGCCCGATGTCAAAGAAAGAGTCGATCTGTATTTTTCTCAGCAAGACAAATTCATAGAACAATTGAAAAGACAAACTACCCTCTATAAAAATCTGGCCTATATCGACATTCTAAATGAAGACATCATTTATGTCGGAAACAGATTTATGATCTATGCCTTATATCCGGAAATAAACGTTTCCATGCACGCCATGTGGCGAATTAACGGTCAGAGAATCGTCTATGCTGTCGGTAAATCCATTTTGAACAGATCAAATATTATTAATATCGGAGAACTGCTGTTGCAATATGGCGGCGGAGGACACGCCAACGTTGGCACCTGCCAAATTGATTTGGATCAGGCGGCCGCGGTTAAAGATGAATTGATCGCAATCCTGACAGATCCGAAATACACTGAAACATCTGATCCTATCGAACAAAAGTGATTATCTTTTGACCTTTATTTCAAATTCGGCGACGGAAGGCAATTGATCCAAGCCGGAAAAGGATTTAATGCGCCCTAAAGCAACACCTGCCGAAGGTAACAACGGTATATCCGTTGTCAAACTGAACGGCGTCGGACCAAACAGTAAACAAAGAACATTCCCTTTTATTAACAAGGCAACTTCTCCGCGTTTAAAAGCTCGACGCGTTGTCGCCTTTGACACTTCAATCTTTTTGGATAACGGAGCGTAATATACACCATCTCCGCGTCGATTCATCACCAACTTTTGCGGTAATTGAGCCAACAACTCACGCGCCGCTTCATTATCATATAAATGCAACTCATACGTTTCCTGTTCGGAAACCAATAAAACTAGAGGCAATTTTTCGCTTAAGACTTCTTTTGTTTCCTGTAACCGGCGTATTTCAATTTCTTCCGCGCCGATGATCAAAGAAACGCCGATTGTAAAAATTAAAAAAAGAAATAAGAAGATCTTTTTCACTGTTTTTGCCTTTAAAAAAGCAAAAGCCCCGCAAAGGGGCTTTAATGGTGCCTGGGGACGGAATCGAACCGCCGACACGGGGATTTTCAGTCCCCTGCTCTACCGACTGAGCTACCCAGGCAGCGCACAAAAAGAGTTTATACCCGATTCAAAATGATCTGTCTATAGTCTTTTTAATTTTTTTCTTCAGTTTCTTCTTCTTCGTCCGTTTCAATCGTATAAACGCCCGTCAACCAACGATTCAAGTCAACGTCGGCACAACGTTTCGAACAAAACGGCTTATACAAAAAAACCGAAGGCTTGCCGCAAATCGGACAAGTCGTGTCGACTTCGGGCAAATCAGAGGGACGTTCAAAGACACTGGGAACTTTCATTGTTTTATTCCTTCCGTTTTAAGATAATCTGATATTTGTACATTTATGTTCACTTTTAAACGATCTTTCAACCGTACCAAATAATCCTGTATGATATTTAATATATCAAAAGAAGCGAAAATTTTAATCTCGGATATCGGCGTACAATACCATAACTTACGGATTAAAGCAGCCGCTTGTCGATCTTTTGAAAAAGCTTCAAAAACCGAACGTGTTTTGCGTTCAACCGTTAATTCCACCAACCCCAACGATGAAAAACCGGCGATAAAAACATTTTCCTGTTTTAAATGTTTCAACAGAGGATATAAATATTTTTTATCTTTTCTGCCCGCAAAATCGATAATCATCTGTCCGCTTAAATTCTTTAAACGAATCTGGTGTAAAATTTCCTGACACGCTTCAACATTCGCCGCAGCGATTTTCCCCGATCCCGAGTTCACGTCAAAACACACGCAAGCAGACGTTTGTTGGGTTATCAGGCTGCCCCCCGAAGGCAATATTGCTTTTGAAGACAAAACCGAATCCAACACTTCGTCAATGCGTTCTTGTTCCCAAACGTCTTGCAGGCAATATGTGACACAATCAAACTCTTTTTTCAGCTCTGCGGCCGTTTGCGGATCGTCCGTCACGATTTCCTTTAAATCCTGCCGGTATTCCCGAACCAGACGAAAAACGTCTTTTTTGGGACGAAAGAGAACTTGCGGCGTTTTTTCTTTGCCCAGTAAAGACAACCAACGTTGTTTTAAAAATTTGATCTCCGTTTGAATTTCTTCCGCAGTTGCAAATTGACAGGCCGTTCTGAATAAAATATTCGTTTCCTTAAAACGTTCCGTTAAATGTTCAACGGTTTCCTCAGGTAAGCGTTTG
The DNA here is from genome assembly GCA_944391535.1 of uncultured Alphaproteobacteria bacterium. Lineage (GTDB taxonomy): Bacteria > Pseudomonadota > Alphaproteobacteria > CAAGCB01 > CAG-977 > UBA11549. The sequence goes on along the minus strand of CALXTY010000002.1, from coordinate 47,672 downwards.
GAAAAAGAAGCTTTGTCCTGCCACGGCAAAAAAAGAACGCTTTGACCGCTTAAAGCGACCTTTACCCGCGCTTCCGCCAACTTTTCCCGTGTCGGAAAACGAATGATTTCAACAATTAAAAAATCGCCTTCCTTTAATTTCGACCAACAAACCGAACCGTCCGGTCGAATAAAAAAAGAGGGATCGTTCAAATAAACCGTTTGATTATTCCCGACATCTAAAAACCAACCCGTTTCCGTCGATTTAACGGCGCGCGCCAGACAGATGCTGCCGACGGACAATTCGTTTTCCCGCCAGACGGAAACATTTAAAGGAGCGTCTTTTTCATCAAATAAAAGACACACTTCTTCAAACGGGGAAAAGCTGTGCACCAACCGCATGATTATCCGATCACTCCCCGCCCTTTAAGCAGATTGCCCGTTTCATACAATCCCAAACCGACCACATTGGAATAAGAACCGATAATTTTTCTGACAAACAAAACGGCTTGTCCCTGAACGGCGTAACCGCCCGCTTTACCTTGCCATTCCCCACCGTCCAAATAAGATTTTTTTTGAACATCGTCCAAACGGGCAAAAATCACCGCCGTTTTCACCAAACGGGTTATTTTTTGACCTTCCGGCGTTATCAGGCAAACACCGCCGTAAACCGTATGTCGTCTGCCCGAAAGCAGATTTAAACAATATTGAGCCTGTTCCCTCGTTTCGGCTTTGGGCAAAATGCGTTTGCCGCAAACGACCACCGTATCCGCAGCCAAAACAAAGCCGTCTTTTTTTTGCAAAGCCACTTTTTCGGCTTTTGACAACGCCATACGCAAAGCATATCGTTGCGGCGTTTCATTTTTTAACGGCGTTTCATCAATATCCGCCGGACAAATTTCATCGGGGACGACACCGATTTGCGCCAGTAAAGCCAAACGGCGCGGAGATCCGGAAGCCAGAACAAGATGTGTCACGAAAGAACTCCTTTTTTCACTAAAAAGGCGGATCGTAAAGACCCGCCTTGTTTTAAAGGCATAAAATCAAATTAATTTTTAATCGTCGTTATAGGTTTTTTCCATACGTTCATGACGTTCCTGAGCTTCGATCGACAGCGTTGCGATCGGACGTGCGATCAAACGTTCCAAGCCGATCGGTTCGCCTGTTTCTTCGCAATAACCGTAGGTGCCGTCGTCGATTTTTCCCAAAGCGACGTCAATCTTGGAAATAACCTTGCGCATTCTGTCGCGTGTCCGTAATTCCAAGGCTTTATCCGCTTCGGCCGAAGCGCGATCCGAAATATCGGGAACCGTCATACCGCCTTCTTTTAAATTATCCAGCGTTTCTTCGGAATCATGCAACAATTCTTCGCGCCACGCCAACAGCTTTTGACGGAAGTATTCTTTCTGCATATCGTTCATAAACGGTTCGTCGGCAGAAGGTCTGTAACCTTTAGGCAATTGTATTCCCATAAGAAGTCCTCTTTGTTTTATTCAACTGTACTATTGTTACACCAAAGCCTTAAAAAAATCAAACGTTGTGTGAAAGTTTAGCCAATTCTATTTCGGCTCTTAACTCAATATCGTCAAGGATTTGATTTAATTCGGGATCAAGACCGGGTTCGCGTTTTTCTCGCAAGGTTTGAGCCAACTCAATCAATTTCGTTTTTGACACGACGCCGGACAATATAGCCGCCCTTAGATCTTCCAGTTTATCCAGAATGTCGTTCCCGTGCGCCGCCGCTCTGCGTTTCTTGGATCCGTCTTGCAAAGCGTCTCCGACCGATTGCGCCGCCAACAGGGCTTCAATCCCTGAAACGCCGGCCGTCGCGCCGACCGAAGCGGTTGTTGCGGCATCGGTTTCTTCCAAAAAAGAGGAAAAATCCCCCTCAACCGATGAAGAACGCGAGCTTTTGCGTGTTGATCCGACCGGTTTTGCCGCCCCCGTCGATCCGATTTTCATTGTCATGGACTTCCTCCTTGAAGAATTTACTCGCATTATACCTTATTTGAACAAAGTTAAAAATCGGCAAATTTTGCCCAGTCCGGCAAAATTAAGATACGAATATCCTTTATTTTCTCAAAAAATAAAAATTGGCACGATTTTCGCATATTATTAATCAGATTTTTTCGCCGAAATATGCTAATGAGGCTAAAGATGATAAAGTTAATAAAACATATTCAAAAAAATCTCGCCTTTTTGATTATGGGCGGCATTTTGCTTTTTGCCGCACAGGCCGAGGCCAGTTCCAGAATTAAAGATATTTCGGATATTGAAGGCGTGCGCGAAAACTATTTGATCGGATACGGTCTGGTCGTCGGTTTAAACGGAACGGGTGACAGCATTTCTTCCATGGCGTTTACCGAAGAAAGCTTGATCGGCATGTTGGAACGTTTAGGCGTCAATACGCGTGACGGCAAAATCAAAACAAAAAATGTCGCCGCCGTCATGGTCACGGGCAGTCTGCCCGCTTTTGCCAGACAGGGAACCAGAATTGACGTGGCGATCAGTGCTTTGGGCGATGCCAAAAGTCTGCAAGGCGGCACTTTGCTGGTCACCCCGATGTTAGGCGCGGACGGCGAAGTCTATGCGATTGCTCAGGGGCAAGTCGCCATCGGCGGTTTTTCCGCCCAAGGCGACGCGCAAAGCATTGTCAAAGGCGTTCCCACTTCCGGCAGAATTGCCAACGGAGCGATCATCGAACGCGAAATCCTGTTCGACTTTGCCAATCAGAAATCCATTAAGTTGGCTTTGCGCAATCCCGACTTTACAACGGCTTCCCGCATTACGGACGCCATTAATTCCTATCTGGGATCAGTCGCCGCCACAACGCTTGATTCGGGAACAATTTCTTTAAATCTAGGCAAAACCAGAAGAGAAGACCTGATCCAAGTCTTGACCGATATCGAACAGTTGCGTATCCAACCCGATCAAATCGCCAAGGTCATCATTGATGAAAAATCCGGCATTATCGTCATCGGAGAAAACGTCCGCATCAATCCGATCGCCATCGCGCAAGGCAATTTAACAATCAGAATTACGGAAACGCCGCAGGTTTCCCAACCCGCCCCGTTTTCCACAACCGGAGAAACCGTCACCGTCCCCAGAACGGATATTCAGGTGGACGAAGAATCCGGCAACAAGCTCAATATTTTAAAAAGCGGCGTGTCTTTGCAGGAACTGGTTGACGGCTTAAACGCTTTGGGCGTGGGTCCCCGCGACATGATCAGCATCTTGCAGGCCGTTAAAGCCGCCGGAGCCCTTCAGGCTGAAATCGAGGTGATGTGATGAGTACGGATCTTTTATCAGCGGACTTTGTTTCTTCCGCCTTACCGCAGAAGACCGCGCCGAAAATCAACAAATCTTTTGACATCGAAAAAACACGGCAGGCCGTTCAGGAATTCGAAGCGTTCTTTATTTCGCAAACGTTTGAACAAATGTATGCCACCGTGCCCGTCAATGAAACGTTCGGAGGCGGAAACGCCGAAAAGATATTCCGTTCGATGATGATCGACGAATACGGCAAAATGACCGCCAAAGCCGGAGGCATCGGTCTGACCGATCAAATTATGACCCAATTGTTGCAACAGCAGGAAGCCGACAGCTTGAAAACGGCTAAAGCGGAATAATTTAAAAGGAGAAAAACAATGGAACAATTCCCCGAAAAGAAACTCAGCCGTCTGCTGACCTTGATGAGCGAGCTGTGCAGTTTGTTGAAAAAAGAAAATTCCTTGTTGAAAAACCAACGCCAAAGCGAATGCAAAGATCTGTTGGAACAAAAAACAAAACTGTCCGCGGCGTATGAAGAATCTTTTGCCTACTTCGCTCAACGTTCCGAATTGTTAAAAGCGTTGCCCGAAAAGCAAAAACGCGTTTTGCGCAAAGCCGCCGTCATGCTGGGCGATCTGACAAACGAAAACGCCAGACTGTTGAAAATCAATCTGGAAGCCACTTCGCGTTTGTTAAACGCCATCGTGCAGGACATCACCGAACAAACGCACGCCAAAACGCCTTTGTACACGAAAAAAGGCTGCATGGAAAACGACGCGGGCAATCCGGCCGCCATTTCTTTTAACCAAGTGCTTTAATTTTAACGAAAGGGGAACGTCATGGCTTTGTCCAGTGCGATCAGCAGCGCTTTAAACGGAATCAGAACGTCGCAAAAAGCTCTTGACGTCGTTTCCGAAAACGTCACCAACGTCAACACCGAAGGATATAACAGAAAAAGTTATTCCCAAAGGACACTCGTCCTGAACAACGGGCAAATGTCCGGCGCAATCAGCAATACGGATTTACGCCAAGTCGATACGAAAATGGTCGCTCAGCTCAGAAAAGAAACGGGCATATTGCAAGCGTCCAGCGTGCGCGTCTATTATCTGGATCTGATCCAAGCCAAAATGGGGCAGCCGTCTTCCGAATATTCGATCGGCAATCGTGTCGCGGCCATGCAGACGGCTTTTGAAAGTCTGGGGGTTGATTCCGATAAGTTAAACGCTCAATCGACGGCGGTGACTTCGCTTGACACCGCGTTTTCGCAAATGCGGGAGCTCAGCTCTCAAATCCAAGCGTTACGACTGGAAATCGATCAGGAAATCTCGGCGTTATGCGATGAAGTCACCGGCATTCTCGAACAGCTCGACAAATTAAACGACGATATCGTTCGCACAGGCGCTTTGGAAGGACAGTCCGCCGACAACTATAAAGATCAGCGCGATCTGTTGATTACGCGTTTATCCGAAATCATGGACATTCAAAGCTATGAACGTTCCACGGGTGAAACCGTGATCTTGACGGCGGGCGGAAAGCCTTTGTTGGATAAAGACGGCGTGATCGTTTCCCATGAAGCCGCCGCGTCCACCGGATCCCTGATTTCTTATTCCGCCGGCAGTATCACCGGCATTTATGCGGGATCGTTCGACATTACCAATGAAATCACTTCGGGCGAACTGAGCGGTTTGATCAAACTGCGCGACACCGAATTGCAGGATATGCAAACACAGTTGGACGAGCTGGCTTACCAAATGACATTACAATTAAATGCCGTCCACAACAAAGGGGTCAATTATCCCAATACCGTCTATGAAATGACCGGCACAAGAACATTTATTGACGGGGATAAGCAAACAATTTCCCTGTCCGGCGGAGACCTGAAAATCGTTTTGTTCAACAATGACGGCACCGAAGCTTTCAATGTCAGCTTGACCGGTGAACTCGAATTTTCTTCCGGCAGTATCAACGAAATGTGCGAAAAAATTCAGGACTGGCTGCAAAACGCCGTTGACGGCCCCCATCTCAGCGGTGCTTCGGTCGGGCTGAACAGAGACGGAAAACTGGAAATAGATCTGGGCGACAGTGCTTATTCCATCGCCCTCAGAGATGAAAAATCCGTCCTGCTGGGCAGTGAAGCCACCGATCTGTCCGTCGGATTTGACGCCGACGGAGACGGGACGATCGATAAAACATACTCCGGTTTTTCCAATTTCTTCGGACTGAACGACTTGATCGTCACCTCAAAAAAAGATTCCGTCTATGAATCCGAAATCTTCCCGTCGGGCTCTTTGATGGGCATAAAAGGAAAAACAACGATTAACTTTTCGGATACCGCCAACGGGTTAAACTTCGGTTCCATCGAAGTCGGCGCGGGAGACACCTTACAAACAATCGCCGAAAAAATTAATACGACTCTGGTTGACGCTTCCGGCAATCCAATCGTCAAAGCCGATCTGGTCAAAGAGGGGTCGGGCTATCGTTTGCGCATTACAAATATCAATAACAATCAAATGGAAATCACGGAAACGACCACAACCGTCAACGGCGTCACCAGCGGCAGCATCTTAAACCGTTTGGGGTTGGGCGTTTCTCATGCCGGATACGCTTCGGAATTAGCCGTCAGATCCGATATCTTAAATTCGCCCGGACTGATCAATACCGGTAAAATGCAATACAGTTCCGAAACCGGTGAATATTTCTTAAGCGATGCCGACAACTCTTTGGCCAACGATTTCGCAAGCGTCTTTACGCAACCCATTGATTTCGGTTCGGCCGGCAGTTTCCTGAAAATCACGACAACTCTGTCCAGCTATGCGTCTTCAATCGTCAGCGGGCTGGCGACCAGTCTGAACGAAGCCAACTCCACAACGGATTATCAAACGGAACTGGTCACCACCATTTATCAAAAAGAACAGGAAGTCAGCGGCGTTGATCTGGACGAAGAATTGTCCTTAATGTTGGTTTATCAACGTTCTTACAGCGCGGCCGCCAAAGCGTTGACAACGGCGTTGGAAATGCTTGAAATGCTGGATAACATTGTTTAATAGGGAGATAAAGTCATGACACGCGTCCCCACAACAGCTACTTACAACTTGTATATGTCTCAAATGACAAAACAAAAGCTCGCAATGACCGATATTTCTTATCAGGCTTCAACGGGAAATCGATATGATTCCTATGATAAATACGGTTTGTCGACTTATCGGCTGTTGTCTTTGCAAAACGAACAGGCCGTTACGTCAAAGTATCTGGAAACAAATGCCATTACTCAAGTCGTTTTGGAATCTCAACAAACCTCGATTGACGGTATCCGATCGGCTTTAACGGACGTACGTTCCCAAGTGCGTGAATTTTTTGCCAACGATCTGGCCGCCATGTCCGAAAATCCCACCGAAGAAGAATTGCTGGCGTTGCAAAACGTGCAGGAAGCCGCCTTCGAAGCCATGTCCTTAATCGCGTATTACTTAAATACGGAAGTTGACGGAAACTATGTCTTCGGCGGAGGAAAAACAACAACGCCTCCGGTCAATTTCCCCTATACCACTTTGGAAGAATTCCAAGCCGTCTATGACGGTGACGTCCTGACGTATCCGACCAGTTACTCCGCTTCGCTTTCTCAAATGTCCACTTCCGCGGACACTCTGGGCGGCGTGACCATTAAACAGGAATTCCAAACCTTGGATCCGAAAACGGTCGTCTATCACGGATCGGCGACCAATCAAATGACTTTCGATGCCGCAACCAATTCCTTATCCGCCAATCCGGACACGTTTAACGGAATCTCCGCAGGAGATCAGATCATCGTTCAGGGAACCGGAGGAAACAATCAAACACTGACCGTGCAATCCGTTTCAGATGACGGTTCAACCCTGACTTTTGTCGAACCCGTCACCGATGAAACAATCGCCGATTCCTCAAATGTTTCTTTGACTAAAGGCAGTTGGGTCTTTATGTCTTCAACAGACCTGACCACCGGCATTACGACAAACTCTTTACAAGGAAGACCCGCTTCCTTTTCAAACTTGAGAGTCGGCGAAAAAGTCCTGATCAACGGTACGGATAAAAATAACGGTTACCTCACCGTCAAAGAAATATCCGATGACGGATCGACCATCATCTTTGAAGAAAATGTCGTTAACGAAACAATCAAAGTCGAACGGTTGACGGACGACACGATCAATATCAATATTCAGCAAAGCACGCAAGTCGGAACGATTACGGCCGAAAAAAATGTCGGCATCGTTATTGAAACAATCGATTGTCCTTCCGCTTTAACCGTTGATACGGCCAACAATACGCTGACAGGTCCCGCCGGAACGTTTTCAGAATTAAAAGGCGGACAAACCGTCACCCTTACCGATGCCGCCAATAATGAATACACTCTCTATGTTAAATCGGTTTCGCCGGACGGTTCAAAAATCGACATTTCGACCAGCACGCCCATACCTGACACCAATTTAACAAATGTGCCTCTGGTAATCGAAACACACTCCGATATCGGAGGGTTTGTCACTTCCAGTATGAAAGGCAGTGCTTTGCAAACCGGAGACATCAGCTTCAGCGTCAATCAAAATACCATGTCCGCTACTGTAAAAGGTGCTTTCTCCTCCTATAAAAAAGGCGACTGTCTGATTATCAAAGGTGCGGACGGCAACGATAAAATGTATATTGTCGATTCCGTTTCCGAAGACGGACGCACTATCAAGTTTTCTGATGAAACAAAAGTGACGGAAGAAATGAGTTTGCTCAACGGTCAACCGATCGCCAACGGTGACGGAATCACCATCTGCAAAACCTATTCGGTCGGAGCAACGGTCGAAATGGGCGGAACAAACGGAGCTTATAACGGATTATATACCGTTTTGGGCGTTTCCGATGACGGTAAGGAATTGATCGTCAGAACCGAAGATTTCCCTGAATACGACGCAACAGAAAGCTTTACGTCCGCTAATTTTGAAACCAGCACTTATTATGACGGCGGACAACTGTCTTCTTCTTACCGTATAAGTGAAACGACAAATGTTATTAATGATATTAACGCCTCTTCCGGAGCCTTTGAAAAAGTCTTTCGAGCTTTGGGGTCCATAGCTCAGGGAAATATGCTGGATCCCGAAGACGTTGACAGCGCGACCAAACGCGTTTCCGAAGCGTTGGATTTATTGGACGAAGCATTGACCGCCAATTCAAAAGAAAAAAACGGAGATGTCACCAGTATCCAATACGCCGTCATCAGCAAACTGGATCTGGTCAAAACAACCATCGACAATCAAACGACGTTGCAAAACTCTTTGGAAACTTATATTTCCTCTTTAACGCAAGTCGATAAAACCGAAGCGGCAACCATGCTGTTGCAAGCTGCCGAAAACTTAAAAGTTTCCTATTCTGTTCTATCAACACTCAATCAACTGAGTTTATTGAACTACCTTTAAAAAAAAGCCCCTGAGCGGGGCTTTTTTAATAAGACATATCTTCGTATTCGTCTTCATACGGATAAAGATCTTCATCATAATATTCTTTTGCTGGAGGCTGTTGCTGAACGGGTTGTCCCGCCTGAACAGAAGGGTTTTCCTGCTCTGCCGGTTGCGTCGGAATGTTGCCTTCAACATTAAACAGACAATACCCGTCAACACAACGTCTGGTCAAACCCGCCACCGGCGGACAATGATCGTCTTGAGTACACTGTACGCAAGTATAGGGCAAAGACTTATACGGTTTTGGCAAGCAATGGGGTGCCGCCGGAGAACAAACCGCATTGGCGCACGGATCGGGATATTTACACGTATAATCCCGATCACAAAACATACCGTCAGAACAATGAGAATTCACAACGCATTCGGCGCACTGATACTGATGCGGTTTATCTTTACCTGCCGGAGCGCAATATGTCCCGTCAAGACACGCGTTGCTTTTACAAACATTAACACACTGTAACGCGACACATTCCTGATCATAGGCGCAGTCTTCATTTTCAAAACAGGAAATACCGGATGTTTTTACCGAAGCCGTAGGTAATGAAAAAGTCAAATTTTTTTGTTGACCAGCCTTACTGCCCAACTTAACGGCTCTTGAAAAAACGTCACAAGGAAAAAGCGATAAACATAAAATAACGATGAGGAATTTAAACATTAAATCTCCTTTTTTTATTTTAGTATATCGCTTAGTCCCTTATGATGTCAAAAGACATCTTAGAATAAGAAGGCCAAACCTGCACGGTAAGCTTTGTAATTATCTCCGAACGTATAGCTGGCAGTAATGTCTATCCCCGTGAAAAAGCTGTCGCCCGCAAAATATTTCGTAAAGCTCAACCCGACTTCGTCATAAGCGTCAATATACAAATCCGATCCCGTATATCGCGTATCGTATCCGAAAACGGTCAATGCTGTTTTTTCGCTTAACTTTTGTTTGATTGCCAAGCCGTTTTTAAACACATCGTTCTTTAAACCATATTCGATATCGTATCCTTTAACATCCAATGTGTAGTCTTGAACATGACCGTACATATTGATGATCGTAATGGAAGTTTCTTTAATATCAAACGTATAGCTACTGGTCACGGAAGCCATATACAAAATGCCGCCCGATAAAGAATCTTCGGAAGCCGTCGCGCCGATACGACCGGAAGCCGTTAACAACCACTTGTCTTTATATAGCGGAATTTGCAGGCTCAGTCCTAATTGAGCCGCATACGTCACAGATCCGTCCAAATCGATGTAAGACAGCGGCATATCAATTCCCAAAGCCCAATTGTTATCGAATTTAAACGTGTATCCCAACGGTAAATTCAAAGTCGTCGCTGTTCTTTCAACTCCGTCTTCGCCCTTGATTTTATGAGATCCGCCCGAAGGGGATAAAATCACAAATCCGCCGGACTGTCCTGACACCAAAGCCCGTTCCGTCACATTCAACGTCGGATTTGAAAAAGCGATATCCGTCATCTGCGCCATTAAAGAAGACGGGTTCCCAGCAACGGCGTCATACGGCGTATGGGAAACACTTTCTTTTAAAATCTTGGTCAACAAATCGTCCTGGTTCGTTTTTAAATATTCTTTAAACGCGTCAAACGCTTCTTCTTGTGTTGCCCCTTCAAACGTTAAGTCGTTAATACCGATCGCCGGAACGTTAAAAACAAGCTGTTTGCCCAAAGTTCCGCCGTTCGTATAATTCAACTCCATGCGAATGCCGCGAAAATCCAAAACACCGTTTGCAGGGTCATTCGTATTATACCCTGCTAAAATCGTATCCAACGTGCCGTCTTCGTATTGATCAAAAATATCCATGACGGACGTAAAACCTTTCGTTGTGGTATTACCGTTTTGCGTCAATGTAATTGAAAACAAATCCGCTTTCGCGGACAGCGGAATAAATGCTAATAAAAAAGCAAATATTCTAAATAACTTCATTATGGCCTCCCCTTTTTTACTTTAGTGTACAAACATTATCATTAAACAAATAAAAAAACAATCATTATTTGTATCTATTATTTCAGCGGCTTAATAAAAAAACATTATAAATCAATGTGTTACAAAAACGATCCTTTTTTCTTTTAAAGAAACTAATGATTTTTTATAAAAAAAGGAACTTTGATTAACAAAGTTCCTTTTTTAATAAGCAAAACAATTTAAATTAATTTAAGTTCTTCTGCTGAGGTCCTGTCGTTATGTGTCACAAGTTCGTAACTGAGTTCCTGATTTTCTTTCAGTGTTTTCAGTCCGGCTTTTTCAACGGCACTGATATGAACAAAGACGTCTTTCGATCCGTCTTCGGGTTGAATAAAACCGTAACCTTTTGTTCTGTTGAACCATTTGACTTTACCGTTCGGCATATCGGAATCTCCATCAATAAAAAAAAGAAAGCCGTTTAAATTAAACGGAAGAGTTTATATTTGTCCCGTAAAACAGAACAACTCTCTTTGTATATGCCTTTCGGCCGACACATCGCGAGAAGTATAAAATCTTATTAAAAATTGTACGCCTTTCGCCTTTAAACTCAAGTACTTTATCCCAAAATGCAAAATAAGGTGCTTTTCTGTCTTTATTTTTTTGTTTTTCAAATGTAAAACAGGAACGGTTTTTATTTTTATCCGGTAAAGAAAAATGTGTCATTTTATTCAAACAACCGAAGAACTTAATCTGCTTTGCTCTCGATTGGCTCAACACCGTTTCGTGACGGTCGACACGGAATTCATTCGTGAAAAAACTTATTGGCCGCAATTGTGCCTGATCCAAATCGCCAGCGTTGATGAAGCCGTTTGTATCGACCCCTTGGCGCAAGGAATCGACCTGCAGTCCTTGTTTGATTTGTTGCAAAATGAAAATGTCGTCAAAGTGTTTCATGCCGCAAGACAGGATATCGAAATTTTTTATCATCTCACGGGGAAAACACCCTTCCCCGTCTTTGACACGCAGCTTGCCGCTATGGTCTGCGGATTCGGTGAATCCGTCAGCTATCAAAATCTGGTTCAAAAACTGTTGGACACGGAATTGGACAAGTCCATGCGCTTTACCGATTGGGCGCGACGCCCTTTGACGGAAAAGCAAATCCTTTACGCTTTGGCCGATGTCACTCATCTCAGAGACATTTATCAAAAAATGTTGGATGTTTTGGAAAAAACGGGGCGAACTCATTGGGTCGATGATGACACAGCCTTTCTGCTTAATCCGAAAACGTATGAAAACGATTCAGCCATGGCGTGGAAAAGACTGAAATTGAACTGCACCAAACCTTTTTATCTGGCTATGTGCCAAGCCTTGGCGGAATATCGCGAAAACGAAGCAAAACGCCTAAATCGTCCCAGAAAGCACATCATTCGCGATGAAATTTTGCTCGAAATCGCCGCAAACGCACCGGACAACGCTGAAGAAATGACAAAAATGCGCGGTCTGCCCCATGGATTCGCCAACGGCAGAATGGGTAAAGACATCTTAAAAATCATCGCCGACGTTAAACAACGAGATGAATCGTCTTATCCCGTTTTGCCAAAACCTTATGAACTTCCCCGTACCGCCAGATCCGTTTCCAAAATGTTGCGGCTGTTGTTGATGATTAAATCCGCCGAAAACGATGTCGCTGAAAAGTTGATCGCCTCGCCGGACGAACTGGATATGCTCGCCGGTGAAAAAAATCCCGACATCAACGCGTTAAAAGGTTGGCGTTATCAAATTTTCGGCAAAGACGCGCTGGAAATGAAAAAAGGAAAAATCGCTTTACGGTACAATCCGGAAAAACATCGGATCGATTTAATGAATCTTTAAACGCCGAAAAAGAAAAAATACGCTAAAACCACTATGCATATTCCAAAGAAATATTGTACCCCCGCTTTACCTTCTTTGGAAATATGGTAGGCCAAAATCAAATCGATCCCTTGCGCCAGACGAATTAAAAAAATGGCGACGATAACAGGAAAGAAAGACTGCATCGAAAAGATCAAAATCATTTCGCCAGCGGCGTAAAGCGATCCCGCAATGATAAAATCACGCTTCGTCAAAAACTGTTTCGCGCCGACCTTTCCCCCGACTTGTTTAATCGCGCACAACAACATACCGATCGTCGGCACCATATATAAAATGTACCAATTCGCGTAACGTATGCTTAATACGTCGCACAAATTGTTTAAAACAGCAAAAAAAAGCGTCCCTAAAAAGGCTTTTTTCCCGTTCGCGCTCAGCTTTTTACCTTCGCCGAAAATAAAAAACAAAGCCCCCAATATACCGATCAAAACAATCATCGCCTGTTTCGAAAAATCCAACGGTTCGTGAAAAACAAACGTCGAAATCAAGGTGACCAAAGCCAATCCGATCACTCCCCAAAAAACGGATCCGGAAGTGCTTTCTTTATTCACCTCCTGATTGTATTTCATAAAAAAATAAAGAGAAATTCCTTTAAGAAGAGGAAAAGTAATCGCTTCGGGACGCCATAAAACGAAACGTCCGTCTATAAAAAAATACTTAAAACAAAACGGGATCGTCGGAAGGATAAATAAAAAACACCATAGCGCCGTAAAATAAGATGAAATTTCGGCGTCAAATTGACGGCTGGCCGGCTTATACACAAAAGGACGAACGGCATATAAAAGCACAATGGATAATCCGGTCAAAAACGTTAACATTTCTTGTTCCTTAAAAAACTGTATTCATAATTCACCTTTTACTCTACACGCCCGACGACTTATTGCAACCCGAAAAAATTCTTTTATTTCATATAATTGTCATAACAACGAGTTAAATCTGGCATTCAACGGACGTTCCTGATATAATTGTTCCAGACCGTTTAAATCAACGGTTCAGGGCTTCGAAAACCCTTTTACGTATAGTCGCAATGCATATGGCGACTGTAAATATCTATGCCGATTTCTGTCTGTCTTACGGGCGGATGTCGGCGCTATAAGGCTTTGCGCGAAACCGCCGAGCCGTAAATACGTATACGGTTTTCGAACATCCGCCTACCTTTTCGGGTAGGTTTTTGTTTAAACAACAAAACAAAGGATTGTTCAAATGAAAATCAAACTCTTTCTTATTTTAATCGCCTTATGGCTGAGTCCGACCGACAGTCTGGCAATATCCTGTCGCGGGCCGGACGGATCTTTTTCCGTGGGCTGCGATGAAACCCGAACGCCGGCAGAAATTTGCACCGGCGCCGGATATAAATTTTCTTCCGTCTCGGGAAGCAGGGTATATTGTATGGATAAAAATTGCGCGGTGGGAAACGGACAAAACTGCGTCCGTTGCAATCCCGGTTATTTGCTTTACGCCAGCACCTACTATCAGTGCGCTCCTTGCCCTGCGGGAGCGACTTGTGACGGAACGAACCGAATCGTTTCCTGTCCGGACGGTTTCTTTCCGCAGGGTACGACTTGCCGACCCTGTTCTCCGGCCTGCGTAACGTGCGTTGACAGTAGCAATAGATGCGCCAGCTGCAGACCGGGATATTTTTTATATAATGGTTCCTGCCAGTCTTGCCCTTCCAACGCCACGTGTCCGGGAGGGACAACTTTTCCCGTCTGCCGGGACGGTTATTCTCACATGAATCCAACAGATCCCATTTGCCAACCATGCAGGGCACCATGCAAATCGTGCACGAACGGAAATCCCGCTTACTGCACCGCTTGTTATTCCGGATTTAAAGCGGTGAACGGACAATGTGTCGAAGACGAACCCGAACCGACAAAAAAGAACACGGTCAATTCGTGTCCGTCCCGCATGACGTTGTCGTCCGACGGCTGTTGTTGCATCAACAAATAAGGCGGGCGATCATGAAAAAGTGCATCTGTATTGTTTGCGCCTTAATGCTGTTGAGCCCGCCGGCGCAAAGCAGGGTTCTGAAACTGGGACGAAATATGAACGCGACCAGTTCGTATCAAAGCGTCATTAAATTGTCCACTTCGACAGGATCCGCGGAAATCGTAAAACCACCCGAAGAATTTGACTGTGACGCAAACTGTCAAAAATGCGATAAAACGACCGGGTCGTGTCTGTCCTGCGCGATTGATCGGTATATATCCGACAATCTGTGTCTGGTCTGTCCCGAAAAGACCTATTGCGACGGTGAAAACGCGATACCGAATTGCACGGACGTTTCGTGTTTGTCCGGATCAACTGCGGAAGCGACGGACACGGGGTGTTGTTGCATACCTGTCGGATGCGAAGGCGTATCCTGCAAATCGGGGTATTCACCAGCCGCCACATCATCGGGGTGTTGTTGCGTATAATACATAAAAAAGAGCCTCTTTCGAGGCTCTTTTAATCCATTTGAGGAACAGACGATTAGAAACCGCCCATGCCACCCATGCCGCCCATGCCGCCCATGCCGGCATCGGCACCTGCATGACAACTGCATTTTTCTTCCGGTTTGTCGGCAACCATGGCTTCGGTCGTAATCAACAATCCGGCAATGGAAGAAGCGCTTTCCAAAGAAGTGCGAACAACTTTGGTCGGGTCGATAATACCGGCTTCGAACATATCGACATACTTGCCCGTCTGAGCGTCAAAACCGATATTCGTCTTTTCGCCTTCCAACAGTTTTCCGGCGATCACGGCACCGTCTTCTCCGGCGTTGGCGGCAATCTGACGGACGGGAGCCTGCAAAGCGCGACGAATAATGTCGATACCGACGCGTTGATCGTCGTTTGCCGGCTTCAGAGCGTCCAGACACTTGACAGCATACAACAAAGCCGTACCGCCGCCTGTAACGATCCCTTCTTCAACCGCGGCACGCGTCGCATGCAAAGCGTCGTCAACACGGTCCTTCTTTTCTTTCACTTCGACTTCGGAAGCGCCGCCGACTTTGATCACGGCAACACCGCCGGACAACTTGGCCAAACGTTCCTGCAGTTTTTCCTTGTCATATTCGGACGTTGTCGTTTCGATCTGCTGCTTGATCTGGTTGCAACGCGCGGAAATTTCGTCTTTCGCGCCGGCACCGTCAACAATGGTCGTGTTGTCTTTCGTGATGGACACTTTCTTCGCCGTTCCCAGCATATCCAACGTAACGTCTTCGAGCTTGATGCCCAAATCAGCAGAAATCACTTGTCCTTTGGTCAAGATCGCAATGTCTTCCAACATCGCTTTGCGACGATCGCCAAAGCCCGGAGCCTTTACGGCGGCAACCTTCAATCCGCCGCGCAATTTGTTGACAACCAACGTCGCCAAAGCTTCGCCCTCGACGTCTTCGGCAATGATCAACAACGGACGAGCCGACTGAACAACGGCTTCCAATACCGGCAACATCGATTGCAGATTGGATAATTTCGCTTCATGGATCAAAATGTACGGATTTTCCAGTTCGCAAGTCATCTTTTCCGCGTTCGTCACAAAATACGGAGATAAATAACCGCGATCAAACTGCATTCCTTCCACGACTTCCAATTCGGTGTTCAAGCCTTTGGCGTCTTCCACCGTAATCACGCCTTCGTTACCGACTTTTTCCATCGCATCGGCCAAATATTGACCGATCGAGCCGTCCCCGTTCGCGGAAATCGTACCGACCTGAGCAACTTCCGCCGTCGTCGACACCTTGCGGGAACGTGATTTCACATCGGCGACAACAGCGCTGACAGCCATATCGATACCGCGACGCAAATCCATCGGATTCATGCCGGCGGCAACGGCTTTACAGCCTTCGCGAACAATCGCCTGAGCCAAAACCGTCGCGGATGTCGTACCGTCACCGGCAACATCGGCCGTCTTTGAAGCGGCTTCCTTGACCATCTGCGCGCCCATGTTTTCAAACTTGTTCGCCAACTCAATTTCTTTGGCAACGGAAACACCGTCCTTCGTAATACGCGGAGCGCCAAAAGATTTCGATAAAACAACATTACGTCCTTTCGGTCCCAACGTTACCTTGACGGTATCGGCCAGAATATCTACGCCGCGCAACATCGCATTGCGGGCATCCGTGGAAAATTTGACTTCCTTAGCAGCCATTGTAATAAACCTTCCTTTTAAAAATTCTTCTTAAAAAACGTTCGGGATTATTCCAAAATACCCAAAACGTCCGCTTCTTTCATAATCAACAGTTCTTCACCGTCGATCTTGACTTCCGTGCCGGACCATTTACCGAACAAAACCTGATCGCCGACTTTCAGCGTCATGGGAATCGTCTTGCCTTGTTCGTCACGGCCACCCGTACCGACAGCGATCACTTCACCCTTTGACGGTTTTTCTTTCGCCGTGTCGGGAATGATAATTCCGCCGGCAGTCTTTGTGTCCTCTGCTGTGCGTTTAACCAAAATACGGTCAAATAACGGTTTGAATTTCATGGTAAACAACCCTTTTGAATGTGTGAAAACTAAATGTCCATGACGAAAGTTTAGCACTCTTCGCCATCGAGTGCTAACAAGATAGGCACACCTTCGACCTTTGTCAAGAGGCGGAAAAAAGATAATTCGATCTATATAAAAAAAGCTCCGTTTCCGGAGCTTTTTTGATTTCTTAATATCCCATTCCGCCGCGACCGGCCATCGGAAAGTATACCCCTTTGATCATGGCTTCGCGTTTCATGTTGTCGATTTCTTTCTTTTCCAATCTGTGAGCCAATTTACGCAACGCCATCTGCGCGTGTTTCAAATCCGCATAATCACGCGTGGAAAACAGCTGTTTCGGCGTTGTCGGCGCACCCACGGCTTTAGCCGCCACTTTGGAACCCATATACATTAAAGAGGCTCCTGCGACCGCCTGCCCCAATTCCGGAGAAATTGACGACGCAACAACCGCCGCCGTCGCCACAATACCCATTTTAATCATTGTCTCACGAAAATGATCGCCCGCCTTGATGTTCCCGTAATAAGCCGCCTTGTCCCGCAAACTGTAGCCTTTCAACTCTTCTTTGATTTCTTTGCGTTTGGCTTTGATGTCCTTGGGATTGATTTCTTCCCATTGCGGACGTGTCGCATAATCGGACAGTGTCCGATGAGCTTCGAAAATCGTATCGGAATGTGTCAAATGTACGGCCGTCGTTAAATACTTATTCAGCAATGCCGCCGACTTGCTGTTTTTTTCCGACGATTGCGTTTTTTGTTCCAAACTTAAAGCCATAATGACCTCCCGACTCTTAAAGTTTTAATGAAAACATGGTAGTCTTTTTGAAAATTTTGTCAATATTTTTCGACAAAGATCCGATCGGCGATTTTTATTCTTCGTTTTTTTCTTCCTCGGCTTTGGCCATATCTTCCGCCGCACGATAACGCAAGTTGATTTTTTCCCGCATGGATCCGATCAATTCATTCGGATCGTATCCCGCAGTCTGAAATTCTTTTTCCAACTGATTGCGCAAAAACATCAAAACGCTTTGCCCTTCAACCTTGGCATCCCGAATGTAGTAACCCGTTTCGGTGGGACGCAACGCAAAGAAAATTTCGAAATAGTTTCTTTCCTCTCCGGAAGAAGATGCCCCGTCTTGTTGTTTTTTAACGGGAATGTTTTGCGCGCCGGCTCCCGCAAAATCAACAGTAATATGCGTACTGATCAATATATCTTTTCCCGAGGCTTTCTTATCGGCTATTTTTATATCCACTTTGTCCAACCCCAATGACGAAGTGCCGTACGTCACAACAAAATAATCAAAAAACAAATATTGAAACGCCGATTGCTGATCGGCGGAAAAATCACGCCAATACCGCCCCATCGCCAAACGAGACATCTCTTGTTGATTAAACACGTCCTTTGCAATCCGACGCATTTTAACATAGCGCGCCTTGGTTTGTTCTTCCGACAGAATTTTTACCAATTCCTTGCCTTTGTTCATCAGCCAGTCTTCCGGAGAAATCTTCGCCGAAACCGTCTGCGCAAAAACATCAAACGAAAATAAACTCACAAAAAAATAAAAACATATTTTCTTTATCATCTGTCTTCTTCTGTCAAAAATTTATAAGCGTAAAATCAGTATACACTACTTCCTTTTTTTAAGGTATATTAATTTATCGATTGTTTAGCTTACCGGATTTTCTCATGCGTCTTTCTTTTTTATTCTGCTTTGCTTTTTTCTTGCTTCACCCGTTGACCGTTCAAGCCGGAACCACATTAAATCGAATCAAACAAACCGGAATCGTTCGTTGCGGAGCCAGAACAACCGCAGGAGCGTTCGCATATCAAAAAGACAAAGAATGGAACGGAATTGACGTTGAAATCTGTCGATTGGTTGCATCCGCCGTCTTGGGACGTCCCGAAGCCGTTCAAATCGTTCCCGTTAATCAGGAAAACGGTTTCAATTTATTGGAAAACGGGCAAATCGACATCTTAAATGCCGCGACCCCTTGGACGATGGAACAAGAATTGACTTCTAACGCCGTGTTCCCCGCCGTTTTCTATTATTCGGCCTTGGCGTTCATCGGACATTACAATCCCGAAGCCTCTTCGATGAAAGACTATCAGGGGGCAAAAGTCTGCGTCGAAAGCACGCCTTTCCTGCTGCAGGAATTCAACGCTTTCAATCAACGCTATCAATTGGATATGAGATTGATGAAAGCCCCCTCTTTAACCAGAGCAAAAGAATTGCTCTACCTTAAACGCTGCGATCTGATCTTTGCCCGACTGGAAACGCTTCACTCGGACTATTTCAAAAACAGCCCCGACGGTATCGATCTGGTCGTTTTGCCGGAAATCGTGCGAACTTACCCGTCAGGCCCGTATATCCGCAACGACGACCCCGACTTGTTTAAAATTCTGCGCTGGTTGATTTATGCCGTCATTAAAGCCGAAGAAAAAGGCATTTCCTCCCAAAACATCGAAGATTTCCAAAACACCGAAGATCCTGAAATTCAAAACTTGTTGGGACAGAATAAAAAAATCGCCGACAAAATCGGATTGGACGCCGGCTGGATCTATCGGGCATTGGCGGAACGCGGAAATTACGCCGAAATCTATCAAAGAGGATTGGGCGATAAATCCGTGCTGAAGCTTAACCGCACCGCAAACAAATTAACCAAAGACGGCGGCTTGATCACAGCCCCTTCTTTTGAAAAATAGGAATACCGCCATGAAAAAAGTTCACCTGCTTCTCTTATCCGCCTTTGTCTGTTCCGCCGCATACGCCGACGATATTGATGCTTCGTCAAGCATTTACGCCGTCACCGTTTTTCCGGATCGCGCCGATGTTTCCAGATCTGCCGACATCACTATTCCCGCCGGAAAGCATACCTTGGTCTTTAATAGTCTGCCCGCCGGATTGATGACGG
Organism: uncultured Alphaproteobacteria bacterium; assembly: GCA_944391535.1. GTDB lineage: Bacteria > Pseudomonadota > Alphaproteobacteria > CAAGCB01 > CAG-977 > UBA11549. Next base: position 27,758 of record CALXTY010000002.1, on the reverse strand, counting down.
ATTCTTTGAGGGTTTCAGGAAAAGGGTCGCAGCCCTTTACGATCGGTTCCGTTGAAACAAAACAAATCTTTACAGCGGATCTCGCCGTTGCCGAAGAAAAGAAAATTCAAGATAAAATCGCCGCCCTGCGCGATCAAAAACGTTTCATTGAAGCGCAAATCAAAGCCGCCGACACGGGAAAGGCTTTTTTGGAAAATCTGACCAGAACTCCTCCCGCCGCGATCGGACAAAATCAAAACGGATCACAAAGCTTTTTGCCGGATCAGTGGAAAAACGCATGGCAAACCATTCAAAACGGTATGAATTCCTTAGGACGCGAAGCAATCGAAAAGCAAATCAAAATCCGTTCTTTGGATAACGATATTTCCGCTTTGATGAACCAACTCAGAGAAATATCCACCGGTAAAAAAAGTTATAAACAAATCCGCGTCAATGTGGAAACGGAAAAACCGACAAAAGCCAGTGTCGTTTTGCAGTACCAAATTGCCGGAGCGTATTGGAATCCTTTGTATGAAGCCAGATTGGATTCCGCCGATGAAACCGTTAACATCATTCAATACGGCAATATCGCTCAAAAAACCGGAGAAGACTGGAATAACGTCATCTTGACATTGTCAACGGCTCAGCCGTCCGTTAACATGCAACCGCCGACGTTGCCGACTCTTTGGTTGAACCTGAGACAAAAAGAACAACTCGACTACGCATATGTGAAGCAAGCAAAACAAGATATTTTGCCGATGAAATCTTTAACGACAAATTTTGCCGTTCGGGAAAGCGCCGCTTTTGATACGATGGCCGTAGCGGGATCAGGGCTTGCAGAAGAAGAAATCAATGCAGAAATATCAAGCGCGACTGCCGTCGGCACTGAATTTTCGGGTGTTTTCGCCATTAAAGGATTATCCAATGTGCCTTCGGACGGATCCGAATACCGGTTCAATATCGGAAATTATTTGACACCCGCCGAAATCCGCGCGGAAATCTATCCGGCGGCAGATCCTTCCGCCTATCTGATCGCTTCTCTGGTCTTTAACGCCGACCTGCCTCTTTTACCCGGCAATATTGCGTTGTTCCGTGACGGCGCCTTTATCGGAAATTCGTATATGGATCTGTTACGACCGAATGAAAAAATGCATCTGGCTTTCGGACAAGACGAAAAAATACGCGTCACCTATACGCCTCTGGGCGGAGAAACAACCGAAGGCGGTGTCATTTCACGCGAAACCAGAAAAGACGTCCTGTCTAAAACAAGCGTTCAAAACCTGCATCTGCAACCGATCAAAATCTCTGTTTTCGAACAAATTCCCGTATCCAGAAACAGCGATATCGCCGTTAAAATCATTAAAGACAAAACCACTCAAGGATATATCCAATCACCTAACGATAAAATCGGATTGATTAAATGGGAAAGCGTTTATCAACCCCAAGAAAAGAAAGAAATCAATTACGGATATTCCGTTTCGTGGCCTAAAGACAGAACCTTGACGGAAATGTAAAAAAAAGGAAGGTTTTCACCTTCCCTTTTCCGTTATTTGAAATATCTGTTATACAGACCGTCAAAACCTTTACCGTGTCTGGCTTCGTCTTTGCACATTTCATGAACCGTGTCATGAACGGCATCATAGCCCAATTCTTTCGCCAGTTTGGCAATTTTCAACTTACCTTCACAAGCGCCGAATTCCGCGGCGGCACGCATTTCCACATTCTTTTTGGTGGAATCCGTAACGACTTCCCCTAACAGTTCCGCAAACTTGGCGGCATGTTCGGCTTCTTCAAAAGCATAACGTTTGAACGCTTCGGCAATTTCAGGGTAACCTTCCCTGTCCGCCTGACGCGACATCGCCAAATACATCCCGACTTCGCAACATTCACCCGTAAAATGTTCACGCAAACCGGCAACAACACGTTCGTCCAATCCTTTGGCCGAACCCACACGATGTTCGTCGGCATAAACTTTTGCAGATTCATCAACAACTTTGAATGTCGTCGCTTTGCAAACCGGACAAACTTCGGGCATTTCATCAGCTTCAATAATTTGCCCGCAAACTGTGCATACATATTTCATTTTTCATCCCTTTCAAAATAAATGCATCTTTTGCAAAAGCTTATAAAATATTTTAGAACAAATGTAAAGATGATTTTTTCTTTTCAGTTTTTTTTCAGTCCACAAAAATTCGAATAAAAAAACAACTGTTGCCCCCCTTCCTTAATTGATCGCTTCTGCAAAAATTCATCGCAGATAAATATTTTTATACACGCCAAGATTGTGGACACGTTTTATTTTTTATGCTATCGTAAACAACAATCAATAGATGAAAAGGAGAGAAAAATGAAAGAAAACCTTAATATGATAGAAATCAAACACAGGCGAATGTCAATCACCCCCAAACAACAAGAAGTTTTATTTTACTTGGCCAGAGGATACCAAAATAAAGAAATCGCCTATAGAATGGGATTATCCGTTTCAACAATCAAACTGCATTTGACAGGACTGTATTTGCGCCTAAACGTCAAAAACAGAATCGAAGCTTTGATCACGGCTCAAAAATTGGAACTGCTCAAAACGGAAAACCTTGCACCCGTCTTAATTTGAAAGTGTTCATTCAATATTCTTATTGAAAATCAAATAAATGAAGAGTACCCTTTTTAAAATTTAAAGTTAACTTTAAGGGAAACAACTCTCATGTTATACACGATCGGCGATGTTTCAGAAAAAACAGGGCTTCCGGCTCCGACATTGCGTTATTACGATAAAGAAGGCCTTTTGCCTTTTGTTAATCGCGGCAACGGAGGAATCCGTAAATTTCAAGATACGGATCTGGAATGGTTGCGTTTGATCGAATGCCTGAAAGCCAGCGGATTACAAATCAAAGACATCAAACGTTATATTGATCTGTTTATCCAAGGGGACACAACCATACAAGAACGGCGCAAAATGTTCTATGATCAGAAAGAATGCGTCGAGGAAGATATTAAAGCTTTGCAAAACACATTAGATATGCTGACTTATAAATGTTGGTTTTATGATATGGCTTTGGAACTGGGCAGCGTCGAGGCCGTAAAAAATCTGCCCGACAGTGAAATACCGGAAAAGATCAGGAAATTAAAAGCCAAAATCAATCGTATGCATGTTTCTTCGTGCCAAAAAAAATCCATTGTAAAAGCCGGTTAAATCAGGAATAAAAAATGATGCAGCCTCATATCAGAATTGATGAAACTTCAACGGCTTCCTATGCCATATTACCGGGAGATCCGGCTCGCATTGATCGGATCATTCCTTTTTTGACAGACGTTAAAGAATTGGCTTTCAATCGCGAATTTCGCAGTGTTTCGGGAACATACAAAGACGTTCGCGTTCTTGCGGTTTCAACGGGGATCGGAGGTTGTTCGGCGGGAATCGCCATTGAAGAACTCGCCCGGATCGGCGTTAAAGCGATGATCAGAATCGGCTCCTGCGGTGCCATGCAATCAAACATACGCTTGGGAGATCTGATTTTAGCCGCCGGAGCCGTCCGAGATGACGGAGCTTCTCAAGCTTACGTTGATTTGCGTTATCCCGCCGTTGCCGACACGGAATTGTTAAACGCCTGCCTGAAAAGCGTAAAACAAAATAACATTCCCCACCACATCGGCATCATTCATTCTCATGAAAGTTTTTATATCGACGATAACGAAGATCAAAAACGCTTTTGGGCGAAAAAAGGCGTTCTTTGCGCCGACATGGAAACAGCGGCTTTATTTACAATCGGACGGTTACGCGGCATAAAAACGGCTTCAATTTTAAATAATGTCGTGATCTGCGGAACGGATACGGCCGACAGCATCGGCGATTACGTTGACGGAGAATCGGCAACAACAAAAGGCGAAAAAAACGAAATATTAACCGCTTTGGAAGCTTTTAAATTATTAGAGCAGAATGCCGATATTTTATCCTGACAAAAAGTGCATATTTCTTTTTTCCGACGTATAAGAAAAAATATTCCAAACAGTGTGTCTTTCGACACAGCAATATTGTTGTTTATTTCCTATTCTGAATGACAGTTAATCAAGTTGTTTGAAAGACACTCACCTTACCAACGCGAACTGCCTGCGATAAAAAGGGTACTGTTTCATCATCAAGCATAACCGATAATGAAACAGTACCCGGCAGACTAAAAAATCCCCTTTTCGGGGATTTTTTACTATTGGTGCGCCCGGCGGGATTGCTCATCGCTGGCGCTCTTCGTCCCTAACGGGATCGCCTGAAGGCGTCGTTCGCTTCGCTCCCCGAACCCACTCGTCGTGGACTCTCATCCACGCCTCGCGCACTAAAAAAATCCCCAAAATGGGGATTTTTTACTATTGGTGCGCCCGGCGGGATTCGAACCCACGACCCTCGGCGTCGGAGGCCGATACTCTATCCAGCTGAGCTACGGGCGCAAGATATGCAACACAATAGCCCATTTCAGCAAAAAAACAACGAAAATTTAAATCATGAAATAAATCTCTTGACGAAAGGAGCAAAAAAAGATTACTTATTCATATTCCCGTTGGGGCGTAGCCAAGCGGTAAGGCAACGGACTTTGACTCCGTCATTCGCTGGTTCGAGTCCAGCCGCCCCAGCCACTCTGAGAGCCAAGTCGTTGAAAACAAACGAACTTGGCTTTTATTTTTTTAAAAATACAGAGCCAAGCCGAAAACGTTTTTTTATCCGTTGTCGTTTCATAGGACAGAACGAGTTTGGCTTTATCGGAAAATCGTTGTACAATCCCCGCTCTTGCACCGATAAAAGCTCTGCTTTCACGTCCGCCGCCCACCGCCAAAGCATAAACGGAAAAGCCGTTTTTCCTATATCCGCCGCCAAGACCGAATTCGCTCAGCCAGCCTTGTTCGTATCCGATACGAAGATACTTTGACAAAGATCGAACGGAAAACAGCGTCAACAAATCCAGCCGATCCAAGCGCGCTTTGTCTTTGATCGAAAAGCGGAAAGACAACATTTTCGTTTCCATTTCCGCATTATAAGCGTCCGAAACGCTTCTTAAGTCCTGATACACCGGAGAAAATTCAAAATATCCCGTTTCAATCGCCAATCGTGACGGCGGTTTGGCTTTCAAGATATTTTTCAGTTCCTCTTTTTTTTGAACGGGAGACCTTATAAAAGAAATTTTTCTTATTTTTTCTTGCCGATTAAGAAATTGAGCGTATTCGACCGGTGTCGTAAAAGGTTTTTTGCGATGATATTTAAAATCGCCGTTGACCGAAGACAACAAGTTTTCCAATGCCGTGTTACAGTTATGAAAAACAAAAGAATATGCTTCTTGTTTATTTTTCTTTTCTTTCACGCGTTTTTTCAACAGCCGTTTTTCCGCATCGTTCAAGTCCAATTCAAATTCCCACAAAGACCTGTTTTCCGACAGCAAATATTCGGCGGCTTTTTGAGAATAAGGCGACAGCACATAAGCGCCTTCGGCTTTTCCTGCCAACGTTTTCAAATAGGAAGCGGCTCCGTTCAAAACGGCGTAATAACTGAAAGCGTATTCGTATCCGTTTCCCGAAATCTTTAAAAAAGAATGTCCCATCGCCGAAGAGGGGGACGCGTTGTTTTCCGCCGCTATCACCAAAGACACGCGATCGAAAACGACCTTTTGTTCATATTCGGTTTCCGCGACCGCGCCAAACGAAAAAAGCCAAAAAGCGGCGAAGAAAACTCCGCCGCCTTTTGTTTTATTGTTTACAGCCATCTTTTGGCACAACATTGACCATGATATTGCTGTCATATTCCCAAGCCGATCCGGTAGCAACATCCGTGGTAGACCCCAACAGACCGCCAAAAATGAAGTTCCCCCAGAACCACGGATTAAGACGCGACTTGACAATCGTTGTCGAAGGCAGAACACATTCGGCTTCCGTCACATTGATGACGATATCCCCCGCAGACTTTTCAACCGAAAGAGCCTGAGGAATCAAAGTCGGTATCGTTCCGCTTTTTCCCGTAACGACAACATTTGCCTGTTTTCCGTTTGATGTCGAAATATTCATTGTCTGAGAAGATCCTTTGACAATAGTTGCGCAACCGGACAGTCCCGCCAAAGCGAGCAAGATAAAAATCATTTTTTTCATTGTTCGCTCCCTCAGAAATAAAACCTGACGCCCAGACCGAATTCCGCCAGATTTTCGATATAATCGGTATCATCGTCATAATCCAAAAAGACATAGCGCACATTGCCCGTCAAAGCGATATGCTCGGCCAGTTTGACTTCCGCTCCGATTCCGAAACGCAAACCGATATGATCTTCTTCATAGGTTCCCCAAGCATAGCTGCCATCTGAGAAGCTATCTTTAAAATCAACAGAAACGTCATAATACCCCACGCCTGCGGAAGCAACAAAATCAACTTTTTCAGACACCGGAAGATAAACAGAGGCATCAACGCCGTACGCTTTAAAACTGCCTGTTGTTTTTTTCGTACAAGTAATTATCATATCCCAAATAAGCGTATGTTGTTTTGTCTTCTTCCGAGGAAAACTGATAAAATCCCGTAAGAGAGATTTGATTGTTGACTTTCACACCGGCGGACAAAGTTATCGCGGAATAAGCGTCTTCGACAAAGTTATCCAGACCGTCCGTGATATCCACGCCGATCCCCGAAACATCAATCCCCAAGACACCTTGAAGATACTTGGTTTCCGTTTTATCGCCGACAACCTGCACCGAAGCCGTTTGCGCCCGCGCAACGCCGCAAAACAGGAAAAATCCCGCTAAAAAAGAAATAATTATTTTTTTCATTCCTGAACATTCCTTTGTTAAACATTAAACAAAAACCCACCGATCAGGTGGGCGGATGTTCAGAAACCGTATAAACCTAAAACGGCTCGACCTATTGGGCAGATAGCCGTATTCAGCCGACATCCGCCCATATAAGACAGAAATCGGCATAAATATTTAAAGTCGCTATATGCTTCTGCGACTAGGTTTAAAAGGGTTTCTGACGCCCTGCACCCGTTTTGTTTACGAATGCCCGTTCAGCATATCAAAGCAATTATAAAAAAGACAGCAGAAAATCAGACATTGAAAAAAAAATGAATCCACGACGACAAATTCAACGGCATTTAAAGTATTGCTCCGACCTCCCTTTCTTAATCCCGATCATGCGGATCCAGTCTGCCGTCGAGAGAACCGTCCGCCATAAAGTCATGCATCATATATTCTTCTTCTATTTCACGTTCTTGCGCAGAACGTTCGCAAGGATCGCGCGCGCAAGACAGGCATTTTAAGAAAAACAACACTATGCCGTAAGCCAACGCGCCTAAAACAACAAATAAAATCAAATAAAATACATATAACATCTTGTTTCTTTCTGATCTTTGGACAATCCTTCTTATTTATTAAGCATACCCGATCACTGACGGTTTAAGCTATAAAAAAGCTCTCTTTTAAAGAGAGCTTTTTTCATTTTTTCGTTTTCTTAAGGTTTATGATGTTTTTTACCTTTACCTCTTCCTCTTTTTTCAAAGTGTTTAGCTTTCTTTTCCGCTTTCATCTTTATAAACTGTTCCTTTTGTTCCGGTGTTAATATCTTCTCAAAAGCTTCCATGTTTTCTTTACGAATCTTCTGAATCTGTTCCATCAACGGTTTGATCTTTTCTCGACTCTCCTCATTGATCTTTTGATATTCCGCCTTTTGTTCTTCGGTTAAAGCCAATTCTTTCGCCAAATTTTCAAAAGGTTTCGGTCTTTCATGACGCATTTCTTTGCGTGGCATCGGTTTGTCCAACGGTTTCGCCGGTTCCTGCGCATAAACCGAAGAACTGAACGCCATTAAAAAAGCTAATGCCAATGGTGTGATTTTCATTTGATATCTCCTTTCAAAGATTTTAGTTTTTCGCTTAACATTTTCCGAGCATAAAAAAGACGAGATTTGATCGTTCCGATCGGTAAACCTGTTTTTTTGGAAATCTGCTCGTAACTTAATTCCTCAAATTCAAACAAAATGATGATCTGACGCAGCTTTGACGGTAATTCGTCCACCGCTTTTAAAATCATTTTTTGTCGCTTTCGCTCATCATAAATATCTTCCGCACTTTTCGTTGTGTCCGGCAAAGCGTGATCTTCATTTTGAACTTCGAACTGTCTTTGGCGATACGTCCTCGATCTAAAAAAATCTCGACACAGATTGATCGTAATCGTATTCACCCATTGAGAAAACTTGCCCTTTTCCTGATAGTCCTCCTTATTTTGCCACACCTTGATATAGACTTCCTGTTCCAGATCTTCATTATCGGAACCGGTCATCTTCCGGATAATTGAACGTATGCGGGATCGATTTTGAAAAATGATTTCTTTCATTTAAACAACTTTCAACAATCCGTATTCGTCTGTCGGCAATCCCATGGTTTCAATAATGGAAACATCTTCCACCAGCATAAAAGGATCGAAACGATCCGCTGTCGGATAAGATTGTTGCGGCATCGTATTAAAAGCATACAACATCACTCCGAATACGCTTAATGAGGTCATTACTTTCATACGTTGACGGAAACGTTTCCTCTTAAAGTAAAGAGGTTTTGCTTCTTTGATTAATTTTGAAACTTCATCGTACATCGCATTTCCCTTTCACATTAGGATAAACGAAAGCGTTTTGAAAAAGGTTCATTTTTTTTATAAAAAAAAGCGGCAAAGAAACTTCTTTGCCGCTTTTAAAGCCGGTTTGCGATCAACACGCTTTGACGATATCGTAAGACACCTGCGCATCTATCGCGGCGCGTTCCCCCAATTTCGTATCGCGTTCGGCAAAGCGGGCTTTGATTTTTTCGGCTGCTTCCTGCGGATTAATACCGTAATCTGACAATCTCGTTTTCATTCCGATCGAATTAAAGAACCTTTCAATCGCTTCGATCGCGAGATCCGCCGCTTCGGAATCGTTTTTATCTTTAATATGAAAAACTTCCCGTCCCAGTTTAGCCAACTTTTCTTGTTTCACCGCTTTTTGGTTTTTTAACAACCTTGGCAAAACAACCGCCAAACTTTGTCCGTGATCAATGCCGTAAAAAGCCGTCAGTTCGTGTCCTATGCCGTGTGTCGCCCAGTCCTGAACCGCCCCCAGAGAAATCCAATAGTTCAACCCGCACGTCGCGCACCAAAAGATATTGGCTCGCAAGTTATAATCTTCGGGATTTTCCAACACTTTCGGCGCTTCCAAAATTAAAGTCTTTAACAATCCCAAAGCCCATTCATCCTGCAATGGCGTATCCACATCATATGTACAGTATAATTCCATTGTATGAACAAATGTGTCCACAATCCCGTTGACCGTCTGTCTTTCGGGCAAAGACATCGTCACGCTCGGATCAATAATTGAAAAACGCGGGTAAACTTTTTCACTGGCAAATGCAAGTTTTTCATTCGTAGACAAACGTGAAATAACGGCATTGTAATTCATTTCCGATCCAGTCGCCGGCAACGTTATCACGTCTCCCAACGGCATCGCGTCTTTTACTTCGGCGCCTTTTGTTAAAATATCATAAGGATCGAACCCTTCGTATTTCGCCGCGGCGGCAATAAATTTCGTCCCGTCCAAAGTCGATCCGCCGCCGACCGCCAACAAAAAATCGACTTTTTCTTTTTTAATCAAATCCACCGCTTTCATACAGGTTTCATATTTCGGATTCGGCTCAATCCCTCCAAATTCCAATAATTCATAACCTGACAAGGCTTGCTTGACCTGATCGTACACGCCGTTCTTTTTAATGGATCCGCCTCCGTAAACTATCAAAACCTTTTGAGATTTATCAATCAATTCCGGTAAACGGGCGATCGATCCTTTGCCGAAAACAATACGAGTCGGGCAATAATATTCAAAATTCAGCATCTTTTTCTCCCTGTTTGATCTTCATTTGGGCTTATTTTAAACTGATTGTCCGCTCTTTATCAAACTTTCTTTAGATTTATCTTGACGAAAAAGAGCTTTAAAGCTAAAAAAAAGTTTCTGTTTTTTCGTTTAAAGGAATTTGTGTCATGGCAAAACGTTGTATTATTACAGGAAAAGGCGTTCAGACAGGCAACAATGTTTCTCACGCAAACAACAAAACCCGTCGTCGGTATTTACCGAATCTGCAGGCTGTTTCTTTGCTCAGCGAAACATTGGGAACAACCGTCAATCTGCGCATTTCTTCCCGTGGTTTGCGGACGATTGAACACAACGGCGGTTTGGACGCTTTCTTGTTGTCCACCCCGAACGGCAAATTATCCTGCGAAGCAAAGCGTTTGAAAAAACGCATCAAAGGCGCCGCAGAAAAAATGGCCGCCAAAGCTTAATCGTTCTGTCGTTTAAGAAAAAAGCCGTCCTGAAAAGGACGGTTTTTTTTGTTATTTCTTGACCGTTAAAACACTGATGATCAAGCGATAGGCTTCCGTAATATCTTTGAATTTTTCTTCCAATGCTTTGTCTCCGCCGTTGGAATCGGGATGATACCGTTTGGCCAAACGTTTATAATTCAGTCTGACATTCTTTATTTCCAACGGAAAAGCCAATTCCAAAATCCTTGCCGCAGCGGCGATCGCCGGATCTTGAAACGTCGTTTGATTGTTTTTGGGAACAAACGGATCTTCGTCTTTTCCAAAGGCTTCCTTCTTAATCCCCAAAGGATCCGAAAACATTGACGGATCAACGCCTCTTTCCCCCAATTTCCAGGTCGGACGTTGCCAACAGACATCTTGTTTCAAATGCTCCTCGATTTCCAGAGGGCTCATTCCTTCGTAATAATCCCATCGCGCATTGTATTCTTGGACATGTTCCAAACAAAACCAATAATAATCCGTCAACGTCCGGTCTTTGGGCGCGCGATACTCGGCGGGTTTGCCACACCCTTCTTTATCGCAGACGTGTTCCGGCACGACCGGCGCTTGACCGATCAGGTCATTAAAGGAAAAATTTGTTTTCGATCGACGTCCCATCGAAGTTATTCGGACTCCGTTTCTTTGGGCTTATAGAAATCGGGCCATTCCCTTTTGACCATTTCCCCCGAACTGTCCCAAGCCAGACACGTATCCAACGGATCCGGCGTCACGCCGCGACAGTATTTCATCATACGCACTTGAGCCACCGTTTGAAAAGCGGCACCGGCCGCACCGATCAACAAAGAAAACAAATGCGTACAGCCCAATTTGGCCGGAATGCGGCGGCGTAACTCTTTCGAAAAACCGGGGGCGATTTTCAAACCTTCCACATTCTTAAATACGGCTTCGGCACAAGGACATTTCCTATACGGATATTTATCTATTTTAACATCAATGGCGCAGATGTTCATATCGTCGTCAATCGTCAACGTTAAAAACATTTCATGAAACGTTTCCCCCGCCCGAATAACGCCGCCACGGTCGATACAATTGCAATCAACCGTTCGACGATCCTGAAAATGTCCTTCTATATCCCATAAAGAATCCGATCGCCGATAACCGACATAATCAATATGACGAAAATAAATTTCTTCTCTGTCTTTATCCGTAATAGGAAAATTCATGTTTTTTTCGCCCTTTTTCATCCAAAACTTTTTCAACATCGGCCGGATCTATATCTTCGACCAAAACACTGTGTCCGATCTTTTCCAATAAAACAAAATTTAAATGACCGCCCTTCACCTTTTTATCTTTTTTCATAGAAGACAACAAATCCGGCGTCTTTAAATATTCATACTGTACCGGAAGACCCCATTTTTTATATTGTTCCGTAATTTGAACCGGAATTTCCTGATCGCATAAGTTCAATTCCGCCGACAACCATGTCGCCAAAACAGACCCGATCGCAACCGCTTCTCCGTGCAAAATGGTTCCGCGCATTCCGGCTCCCGCTTCAATCGCATGACCGATCGTATGACCGTAATTCAACAAAGAACGCAAGCCTGTCTGCTCTAATTCATCTCCCGCCACGACAGCCGATTTGATGACACAACACTGTTCTACGGCAGAGATACACGCCGTTTCTTCCAAACCGATCACCTGTTCACCGTTATCCACCAACCAATTCCAAAAATCCGCATTCAATGCCAAACCGTATTTGGCAACCTCGGCAAATCCGGCTAAAACCTGTTGAGAATCAAGCGTCTTCAACGTATGAACATCTATAAACACCGCTTTCGGTTGATGAAATGTTCCTATCAGATTCTTTCCGATCGTCGTATTGACCGCCGTCTTTCCCCCAACAGAACTGTCCGTTTGTGATAAAAGTGTTGTCGGTATTTGAATAAAATCCACACCCCGCAATAATACAGAAGCACAAAAACCGGCCAAATCCCCCACAACGCCACCACCTAATGAAATGATCGCACATTGTCTGTCGCAACCGATTTTTAAAATATTTTCCAACAACTCGTCGGCTTGTTCCAAACTTTTGCTGCTTTCTCCCTGAGGAACGGTTAACGAATAAACATCGTATTGAGCTTTCCTTAAGCTTTCTTCCACCATCGGCAAATACAGCATCGACACCAAATCATCCGTGATAATAAACAGTTTTCGGGATCGCACATACGGTTCGATCAATTCTCCGATCCGCATTAAAAAATCAGAACCGATAAAAATAGGATAACTTTTTTCCTTCAGCTCCACCTTTACCTGCAACAACTCGTCAAAATTCATTGTGCCCTCCCGATTTAAACTGATTTATTTTCTTTACTATAATTCTTAATAATTGCCCCATCGTTTCTTCTTTATAACTGACATGGATATCGGCCTTTTCATAAAAAGGACGGCGACGATCTAAAAGTTCGCGTATCACTTCGATCGGATTGTCCACGTTCAACAACGGGCGATGCGTGCGTCCCGCCGTGTTGCGCACAAGAGTATCTATATCGGCATCCAAAAAAACGCTGACGGCCTTTCGAGCCACCGTTTTTCGGGTTTGATCCGACATAAAAGCGCCGCCACCGGAAGCCAAAATACATTTTTTCCCGTTCAGCAATCGATCCATAATGCGTTCTTCGACCCTTCTGAAGTCCTGTTCTCCATAACGTTCAAACAAATAACGTATATCCGCACCGCCCGCTTTCTCGATTTCAAGATCCGCGTCAACAAAAGGCATCGAATAAATGCGCGCCAACCTGCGACCGATGCTGCTTTTTCCGCTGCCCATCATACCGACTAAAAACAAAGTCCGATCCAACGGATATGAAAAATGAAGCATTGTTTCTTTTTTTTGCGGCATTATGTTATCCCGTGCGTTACCTTAGTGAAAATTCTAACGTTATTTTAACTTGATTATGCCATAAGAAAAGAAGTTTTTACTGTTTTAAACGAAAGGATCCGAAATGCGCCGTAATTCGCGTTGGTATGTTTATCCGATTTTACTTGTCGTTATCGGCTTTGGTATTTTTATTGCTGTTTACGATATTCAAGTTCCCAAAACAACCGTTGAAAAAGAAATTCGTTATGATCAGCTTCAAAAATAAATTCTTGTTCATCGCTCTGTCCTTTCTGATCGCGGGAAAGGCTTTCGGACAAGAAATGATTTATTTGGTTCCGCCCGTTCAATTGCTGCCTTTAAAGAAAATGCAGACAAATGCGTACGGTCTGATTGTCGGAAAAAAAGACGACATCTTAAATGAAAACTTATGGAAAAACGCCGCTTATCCGGTTACGGCCGACAAATTCGCCAAAGCCCCTCAAAATCTGGTCGCCGAAGCGGAAAGTCTGCGTTTGAAGTTACTGACTTTGGCCGCGGAACCGCCTCAAGGAACGACGGGACAATCCTTCATTACTTTAAAGCTGCATCAGCTGTTCGATCGCGCGGCGTTTGACGATGTTTACCGTTTAATGCAAAAAATACCCGAAAAAATCAGATCGGACGAACAAAATAAAATCTATGCCGACACGTTGTTGATCCAAGATATGCAAGCCGCCTGTTTTTTAACCAACGTCGGATCCGACGATGTTTTCTGGCAACAGCTGTCGGCCGTGTGCGCCGCTTTTAACAAAGAGGAAGACAAAACTTTTCTGGCAATGAACGTGCTCAAAGAGCAATACGAAGACGACCTCTTCACCGTCAATGCCGTAGAATTTTTTCTGGAAGGCAAACCTTTGACCCAAACGCCTAAAAGAATAACTCCGCTTTCCGCCGCCGTTTGGAAAAAAGCGGGTAAAGGTTTAATCGAGTTGAACGACGAAACACAGTCCGTCTGGTTTAAAAAAATGTTCGTTTCCGATGAAACCATTCCTGTCGAAAAACGTTTAAACACCGCAGAAAATCTGGTTGAAGAAGGATTATTGCCTTCCTCTAAATTACGCACCTATTATCAGCAGATTCCCTTTGCAGAAAATGTCGATGAAGACGAGCTTTCTCCTGCGACGTATCGGGCTTTTATGTTGCAAAAAGCGGCCGCTTTAAGCAGCCTGTCCGAAGACAACGTTCAAAAACAGATTTTTTTAAAAAAAGCTCTGGAATCCGCAAAAAAAGACCGTTTAACCTACGCTTTTGCCAATGCGGCGAAAGATGTTTTGGAAACATTGAAGCCTGATCTTGACACATTGGCCGAATCCGATGCGCTGATTGAAGCGTTCGCTTTGTCCGGAATGACAGAAAAAGCTGAGGACTGGTTTAAAAAAGCCGAAATCATTTTCCCTGATTCTCAAACAGTCGCAAAAGGGTGGGTCTTTGTCGAGTTGATTAAGAAAAATCCGGATCAACACATTTTCATTCCCTATTTGGAAAAAACAATGGCCTTGGCCGAAAGCGATCAAAAAGCCGACACCCTTTTCATAAATAAAATCGATCGGTTGATGTTAATGTTTAAAACGTTGGAAATGATCCAAAGCGATGAAACATGGCATTTCACGTCTTTTCCGGAAGGCTCTGAAACCGCTTTCATTGCCGCAAGACAAAAAAATCCCCCCATTGACGAAAACGAGTCCGCAGGCAACAACGTCTTGAAAGCACTGAGTGCTCTGGACGGAAGTTATGTCGGTCTGATCAAATCTCTGGGAATTTTAACCGCTATGGGATTAAAAGACGAAGCCGCTCAGATCGCTTTGCAGTCTTTGAACATTGTTTTAAATCCGGAAAACGCCAATGAATAAAGGATTGATCTCGGCCTTTATGGAAACGATTACGGCCGAACGCGGAGCCGCCAAAAACACAATTGCCGCTTACACCCGCGACTTGGAAGATTTCGGCGAATTTTTGGATTCCAAACGCAGAACTTTTGAAAATGCTATGTTGCCGGAATTAAGAACTTATCTGTCTTCTTTGGTCAAAAGAGGGCTAAGCGCAAAAACGCAGGCGAGGCGTATTTCGGCTTTGCGAGAATTCTACAAATACCTTTATACGGAAAAAATCAGAACCGACAACCCGACTGATGCTTTGGATTCCCCAAAAACGGCAAGATCCTTGCCCAAATACCTGTCCGAAGAAGAAATCAATCGCCTGTTCAATGCCGTCGAAGAACTGAAATCGCCTAAAAAAGACAGAATGAAAGTACTGTTGGAAATTTTATACGCTTCCGGTTTGCGCGTTTCAGAGCTGATTTCTTTGCCCGCCGCCACCGCAAACGTGAAAGAAAACTTTTTAATCGTTCGAGGAAAAGGCAGCAAAGACAGAATGGTTCCTTTGACGGACGCCGCGAAAAAAGCTTTGAAAGACTGGATACCCGTTCGGGAAAAAACACTGCCCAAAGGCCGTGAATCCCGTTGGCTTTTCCCGTCAAAAGGAAAAACCGGGCATCTGACCCGAGAAGGATTCTTCGAAGAATTAAAGTCCTTGGCGTTAATCGCCGGCATTGATCGCGAACGCGTGTCGCCTCACGTGATCCGCCACTCTTTTGCCAGCCATCTGATCGCACACAACGCCGACTTAAGAACCGTTCAGCAAATGTTGGGGCACTCCAATATCGCAACAACTCAAATTTACACACATATCCTCGACAATCGTTTAAAAAATACCGTCGAAAAAAATCATCCTCTGGCCAATATCGATTTTTTTGAAAAAAATTCAAAAAATTGAAGACGAAACAGCTTCTTGACGCTATAATTCCGCCTTATGAAAATAGTTACGAAATATATTTTAAAACAAATGCTGTTCGGGTTTCTCCTGATCACTTCGGGGCTTTTGATGATCGTGTGGTTGTCTCAGTCCCTGCGTTTGTTCGATATGCTGCTGAACTCAAAAGTGTCGATCTGGCTTTTCGTCCGCCTGACCATGATGCTGATCCCCAGCTATCTCGCAATTATTTCTCCGATCGCTTTGTTCGCCGTCGCTTTGTTCACATACAACCGGCTGATCACAGACCGCGAATTGATCATTCTGCGCGCCGCCGGCATGAGCCCCATGCAATTGGCCAAACCTGTATTAACCATCGGCATCCTGTTTACCTTAATCGGCTTCTATATTTCTTTGATCCTCGTCCCCCACGCCGTCGCAAATTTCCGAGAAATGCGTTGGAAAGTTCAACATGACGTTTCTCATCTGCTCATACAGGAAGGCGAATTTAACGACATTACTGACGGCATTACCGTCTATATCCGCAATAAAAACGGTGACGGGTCTTTGGAAGGCATCATCCTGCATGATCAACACAATCCGGACAGTCAAGTCACTTTGCTGGCGGAAAAAGGCAATATCGTTTATAAAGACGGCGTTCCTCAAATTTCCATGAAAAACGGTTCCCGTCAGGAAGTTTCAAATAAAACAGGACGATTTTCCATCCTTTATTTCGATTATTACAATCTGGACTTCGTTTCAAACAAAGACAAATCCGCCAGCCGATTTAAAAACCCCGCAGAACGCAGCTTGAAAGAACTGCTGACAACGCCGCGCAATCAACTGCCAAACGATAAAACGTATCACCGTTTCAGAATGGAAGGGTTTAAACGCTTGTCCATGCCGTTTTACAACCTTTCGTTCATGCTGATCGCCGCCGCCGGTTTGCTGACAGGAAACTTTAACCGACGAGGTCATAATAAACGCATTATCGTAACGGTCTTGATCATGGCAGGTGTGCAAATCGCCGCGTTGGGCGTTGAAAATCTTTGCATGAAAAACCTGTATTTCGTTCCTTTGCTGTATGTCCTGGCAATCGCTCCGATCTTTATTTGCTTGTATGTCCTTAAACATGCCGGTGAATTTAAATTTACAAAAATGAAACTCTTCGCCGAACGCGCCAACGCGTTTGTAAAAAAACTGATGGAAAAGAGGAGTCCTTCCAAAGTATGAAGCTCTTCGGCATCATTTTTGCGGCGATGTTGCTTTTTTCCCGAACGGTTGCCGCTTCGGATAAAGACTTGCCCGTCGATTTTTCGGCTGACGAATTGACTTACGACCGTGAAATGAACTTAATCATCGCCCGCGGGAACGTCACTTTCACTCAAGGAAAATCGTCTTTACGCGCCGACCATATCAACTACGACACAATCGACGGGGTAGTCATCGCTACGGGAAATGTCGAAATCTATACCCCCGACGGCGGGTTGATGCGCGGAAATTACGCTAAATTGTCCGGAGATCTTAAAGAAGGACTGATCCGTAAAATCGAATACACTCTGTCGGATCGATCCGTCTTAACGGCGAAATCAGCCGAACATATTCAAGGCAATTTCACCGAATTCGAAGACGTCGCTTATTCTTCCTGCGATTTTTGTGAAAACGGTTCCAGATTCTGGGAAATCAAAGCGCAAAAAATGACCCATGACAAAAACGCAAAAAACATGACCGCTCATAACGCGACAATGACGATCGCCGATGTCCCCGTAATGTATGTCCCTTATTTTTCATATCCAGATCCGACGGTTAAAAGAAAATCAGGATTCCTGATGCCGGGAATAAAGTCCAACAGAGCCATGAGCGTCGGTGTCACCGTGCCTTATTACTGGGAAATCGGCCCTTATACCGACTTTTTGTTTTCGCCGTGGATCGCAACAAAAGGGGTTCTGTGGAGCGGTGATCTGCGCCATAATTTTTCTCAAGGAAAAATGAACGTCAACGGTTCCTTTATCCGTCAAGACGGGCAAAACAGATATAACATCGTGGCAAACGCCGGTTGGCATATCAACGATATATGGCGAGCCAACCTGAATATTGATCACGCTTCCGACGATACGTATCTGCGTCGTTATGATATCCGCAGCGATGATACTTATGCGCCGTGGTTGAAGTCTGACGCCAAAATCGAAGCCTTGACGGCTCAAAGTTATTTTTCCTTCGGCGGAACCTTCTATCAAAATATGCGTTCCGACGTTAATGACGACACCATTCCCGAAGCCGTTCCTTTAATGCAGTTTTCTCATACAACGTCTCCCGAAGAAAACGGCGGTTATTGGACTTTTGACGTGTCGTCCGCAACACTGACACGTAAATTGGGAAACGACAGCTCTCGCTTGTCGTTTGAATCAGGGTGGCATTTGCCGGGAATAACCGATTGGGGAGCCGCTTACAGCTTTGACGCTTCGGCTTTGGTGAGCGGATACAAAATTGAAAATTATTTTATTCCCGAACAAAACAAAATGTTTTCAGGATACGTCGCGGCTTTTAATCCGCAAGCCTCCTTAAAAATCAGTTATCCTTTTGTTAAAGTCGGAGAAACGTATAATCAAATCCTTGAACCGATCGTTATGGGCGTTGTTGCTCCGAACTCTAAAAACTCGGATAAAATTCCCAACGACGACAGTAGCGATCTGGATTTTGACGACACAAACCTGTTCGCCGAAAGACGATTCGTCGGTTTCGATATGTTTGAACCGGGATCCAGAGTAAACTATGGACTAAAATGGAGCTTGTACGGTCATAAAAAAGGGTATATTTCCGCTTTGATCGGACAAAGCTACAGATTTACACATTCTGATATCTTTCCGCCGGATTCAGGGCTCGTCGATCAGGCTTCCGATATTGTGGGACGACTGAGCATTAATCCGAACGCATTCATCAGTTTGAATTACGCTTTTCGCATGAATCGCAAATCTTTGGACTTAAATCGCAGCGATGTCTCCTTATCCGTCGGAAACGCTCTCTTGCGGGTTTCTGCCAGTTATATGAACCTGAAAAGTTCCATTTCCGAATATTCGGCTTATAATACGCGTGAAGAATTGATCTATTACATTGAATCCAAATTAACACAGTACTGGACTTTGAAATTCAATCAACGCATCAATCTTTCCGAGGGCGGAGGATTGTTGGAAACAGCCGGATATCTGCGCTATGAAGATGAGTGCTTCGTGTTGGAAACGGGAATTGAAAAAGATTATACTTATGACCGCGACTATGAAAACGGTATTACCTTCCGTTTAGGAGTCGAATTTAAACCCTTCGGTGCTTTCAATATGTAATATAAGGATTTTTTTATGCGCTTGTTTTTGCTGATTTTATGCTCTGTTGTTCTTTCTTTTTCGACAGCTCTGGCGCAAACGAAAATCATTGCTCAGGTCAATGATGACATTATTTCCGAACTTGATTTCAAACAACGATTGAAATTCATTCAATTGACCGGACAAGCGGATATTTCCGATAAAGAGATTCAAGACAGAATTTTAAAACAGTTGATTGATGAAAAATTAAAACAACAAGAAGCCCGCGCCGCCGGCATTGAAATATCCGAAGAAGAAATCCAACAGGCCGTAAAAATCACTTTAAAACAAAACGGGTTGGATTATGACAAAGTACGCCGGCAACTCAAACAAAACAATCTGCCTCTTTCCGTGATCGAAGATCAGATCAAAAGCGATTTGCTTTACATCCGCGCCATTAAAAAAAATGCCGGACTAAGAGGAGAAGTCTCCGATCGTGAAGTGGAAGCAAAAATCGGAGAAATAAAAAAACAAATCAATCAAAAACAATACTTGCTTTCCGAAATCCTTCTGCCTGTCGAAAATGAAGAAAAAGAAGATGAAACTTACGGTTTGGCGATGCAATTGATTATGCGTATGCGCGACGGGGAAGTCTTTGAAGAAATCGCGCAAAAATACTCCAAAGCTCCCAGCGCGCAAAAAGGCGGCCTGCTGGGCTGGATTTCCGAAGAAATGTTGACCCCCGCCATTAAAGAAGAATTGTCCGTCATGAATCCGGGACAGCTGAGTACTCCGATAAAAACACCCGAAGGATATCAATTATTTGTATTGCACGCCGTACGGGATCCTGAAGATACCCCCGACAAGCAAACCGTCGTCCATTTAATGCAGATCTTTTTACCGGACTCTTTTAGCGCAAAACAACGCCAAACCGTCATACGCGATTTGAACATGGCCAAAGGATCCTGTTCTCAGTTTAAAGCCATTTCCGAAGACTTAAAAACAACTCCGCGCATCGATCTGGGGAAAGTGCCTCTGGGCGAATTACCCTCTCCCATTTTTTCGGTGCTCAATCGTACGGCCTTGCTTGAACCCAGTCAGCCTCTCCCCATTGATGGCGGGGCATTGATCTTTATGATGTGTTCAAAAGAAGAAATTTCGATATTGCCTGACAAAGAAAACATTCGTATGCAAATCGAATCCCAACGTCTGGAAACAATGGCGCAAAGACGTTTGCGCGAATTAAGAAGAGAATCCGTCACGGAGATCCGTCAATGACCGCATCTTTACCGCCGTTAAAAGAAGTCATCGCCAAGTATTCCTTGTCGGCCAAAAAAACGTTGGGGCAAAATTTTATCTTGGACACCAATCTGTTGGATAAAATCGTGCGCAGCGCCAAACAACGCGATCCGGATCCATTTAAAAAAGGGACGGTCATCGAAGTCGGACCCGGCCCCGGCGGTGTGACACGAGCCATTTTGGAAAACGGTGCCAAGCATTTAACCGTCATTGAAAAAGATGAACGTTGTCTGGGATTGTTACAAGACATTCAAGAGGCTTATCCGCAACGTTTAACCGTTCTTAACGAAGATGCCTTGAAAGTTCAAGCGGAACAACTCGGATCGGCACCCAGATCCGTCATCGCCAATCTGCCTTATAATGTCGGAACGTTGTTGTTGACCGGTTGGCTGAAGAACATTAATTCTTTTTCTTCCTTGACTTTGATGTTTCAAAAAGAAGTCGCAAAAAGGCTGGTGGCTCAACCCAAAACACCGGAATACGGACGCCTGTCAATCCTGACACAATGGCTGTGCGAAGCTGAAATCCTGTTCACGGTTCCGCCAAGCTGCTTTACACCGCCGCCCAAAGTGACTTCAGCTGTCGTCTTCCTGAAGCCGCGTTCAAAACCTTTGGCTGATGCGCGTATAGACTTATTGGAAAAAATTACTGCCGCCGCTTTTAATCAACGCAGAAAAATGTTACGTTCGTCTTTGAAATCCGTCGGCAATCCCGAAGAACTGTGCGCCGCGGCAAATGTTCCCCTCAGCGCACGCGCGGAAGAAATCAGCGTTAAAGATTTTTGCGCTATGGCGCGTCTATTGGAGAAATAATCATGTCCATTTTGTCTTCTTTTTTTCAAGCTCTGGCTTATCCGTCCTATCTGCTGATCCATTACTATACTTATATCATTTTCGCCGCCGTTATCCTGTCATGGTTGGAAGCCTTCAACGTCTTGAATACATACAATTCCACCGTTCGTTTGATCTGTGACACGATTAAACGTCTGACCGAACCTTACTTCGCTTTTTTCCGCAAGTTCATTCCTGCGGCGGGTATGGTCGATTTTTCCCCTTTGATCGGCTTGATCGCTTTGTATTTCTTACAGACTTTCATTCCTAATCTTCTCCTTCAACTGGCAAGAATGACTTCCTGATGTTTCTACAAAAAACGCCAAACGGAATAAAATTATTCATCCGACTGTCTCCTAAAGCCAAACGCGAAGGCATTGAAGGAATTTATCAAGATCCTCAAGGAACAGAACGGTTAAAAATCGCAGTTTCAGCTCCGCCCGTCGACGGTAAAGCCAATGATGCTTTGATGAAATGGCTGGCAAAATATTTGCATATCGCAAAAACTTCCATTACCTTGGTCACCGGAGAAACAGACCGGTCGAAAACACTTTTGATTTCCGGCGATCCGGATGATTTGGTCGAAAAACTGACGAGGACAGAATGACTTTATTATTGAACGGTTTCGAACTGGCAAAACAATGCCGAGAACAGTTGGCGGAAAAAATAAAAACTCTGCCGCGCGCCCCCAAACTGGCCGTCGTTTTGGTCGGAAACGATCCCGCCAGCGCCGTTTATGTCAAAAATAAAGAAAAAGCCGCCGCCGAAGTCGGCATTCAATCCGTCGTTTATCGTTTCGATACGATTTCTCAAAAAGAACTTCTTTCATTAATTTCCGATCTCAATAATGATACGGAGGTCGATGGAATCTTAGTTCAACTGCCTCTGCCTGACGATCTGAATGAAAAAGAAATTTTACAAGCCATTGATCCCGCAAAAGACGTTGACGGTTTCCACCCCTTAAATCTGGGAAAATTGATGATCGGCGAACCGGCTCCGGTCGCTTGCACGCCAAAAGGCTGTCTGAAACTGATCCGATTGGCAAAACAAAATCTGACCGGTTTAAACGCTCTTGTCATCGGGCGTTCGGTGATCGTCGGAAAACCCATCGCTCAACTGTTACTTAAAGAAAATTGCACGGTCACAATAGCTCATTCCAAAACAGAAAATCTGCCTGAACTATGCCGCCACGCCGATATCTTGGTCGCCGCCATCGGAAAACCCAAAACCGTTAACGCCGACTGGATCAAAAAAGGAGCCATCGTCATTGATGTCGGGATTAATCGAACCGAAGACGGAAAGCTTTGCGGAGATGTCGATTTTGAAAACTGCTTTGATCAATGCAGTGCGATCACACCCGTTCCAAAAGGCGTCGGCCCCATGACAATCGCCATGCTGTTGGAAAACACCGTCGAAGCTTTCCTGAAAAAAACAAATATTCGTCCGTAAGATACGTTTTATACTGACGTCCGGCGGTCAAAGCCTTCTTTTTCATAACGTCTGCAAATTAAAACAAAACGTATAATCAAAAACACCGCCGCGCAAGCGCAAGCAACGATCATCGCATAGGTCATGCCCATCACGCCGTGATCCCATTTAAAGGAAAACAGCCAAATCAAAGGCAACATAATAAATATAAAAGCCGCTCCCTGACAAACGGTCGGAACCAAAATATCCACCGCACCGCGCAAAATATTGACCATCACCTGTTGCGTGCCGTCGAAAATACATAATAAAGAACAAATCATGACTAAAGGAACGGTCATTTTTGCCAGTTCGGGATCTTTTGTATAAATGGAGGCAATAAACTCCGGACACACCAAAAAGAAAACAGAACATAGCAACATGATGGCTAAATTAAAAATCAATCCCGTATAGCCGACGATTTTCATTTCCAACACGGATTTTTTCCCTTTGGCAATCCCCATTAACACGGCGGATGCCGTGCCGACACCACTGGCTAAAACAAAGACATTCGTTGAAACGTTCAGCATAATCGTATATGCGCCCAAAGCCATTGCGCCTAACCAACCGGCCATAATATTGACAACGGAATAAGATCCTTCTTCCACGCCGATCGTTGCGGCGGCACCATAACCGACATCTCGTATTTTTTTATTTTCCGCTTTGTTTTTTTCAGGTTTTACCCAAACGCCGTACAAATCGTTTTCATCAATACAGAAAACGATGATAAACATACCCACCGCTAAAATAACGCGAATGAGCGTCGTCGCGACTGCCGACCCCACGGCTCCCATTGCCGGAAAGCCGTAATGACCGTAAACAAAAGCGTAATTGGCAAAAATATTTATCACATTTGCCAGTAAAATCATCACCATACCGGGAAGAGGACGCTTTGTTCCTTCCAAAAAAGAGGACATCACGAAAAACAACAATGCAAAAGGCATTCCCAAAGCATAAACGGATAAAACCTTGGCGCTGCCTTGCGCAACGTCTTCGGGCTGTCCCAATAAATTCATCACAAATTCAGATGGAAGGCACATCACCATCAATATAAAACCGATCAACAAGGCATACGGTATGGAACGTCTCAAGACCATTCCGCATTCACGATATTTCGACTGACCGAAAGCATTCGCCGTTAAAACGATCGTTCCTTGCAACAGCCCCATGGCCACAGATAAAAACAAGGTATGCAAAGTTCCGGCAATGCTTTGATATGCCAAATCTTGCGTACTGTAACGACCGACAAAAACCGTATCCACCAAAGCCATACCAACGGCTCCCAATCGGGCAATCACGACGGGTATCGCCAGTTTCCACGTTTCTTTAAAACAACGTAAAATTTTGAGTTTAAAAACGCGATTTTCTCTTTCTTCCCTTTGACTTAAAAGGGATCTTCCTTTTTCTTTCAGATCTGATTTAAGATAAAGCTCACTTCGCAAAATACCCTGCTATCATTTCAAGAAACGCGACTCGTTTCTGATCAATTTCGTCCAAGTGCGTTTCTTTATTTTCTTTTTCTTTATACATAATCAGATCCTTTTTGATCTTATCCGGATCAACTTCTTCCAAACCTAAAATGTCATGCGTCAAAATCGTACAAGCATTATCCCGAATTTTAGCAATTCCGGACGAAATAAAGTATTTCTCCTTTTTCGTCTGATCCGCATCGGTTAACGTCACCATACCGTCTTTGAGCAACTTCATCGCAGGCGCACGACGCGGCAAAACTAAATAAGGCCCCTCAATTGCCGGAATTTCAACGCTCAACACTTCTTTCACAAAAAACGGCTTTTGCGGAATCAGCATTTTTACAAAGATTGTATCTTGCTCTCCCATTTATTCTTCCGCCTTTTTGAAACGAACGTTTTCAGACATCTTCTTTGCTTTCTCTTCTGCTTCTTCGATCGTTCCGACCATAAAGAAAGCTTGCTCGGGCAATTGATCATACTTGCCTTCAACAATTCCTTTGAAGCCTTTAATCGTATCAGCCAGTTCGACATAACGTCCCGGCATACCCGTAAAGACTTCCGCCACATGGAACGGCTGGGATAAGAAACGTTGGATTTTACGAGCTCGGGATACAACCAGCTTATCTTCTTCACCCAACTCGTCCATACCCAAAATCGCGATAATATCTTGCAACGCTTTATATTGCTGTAAAATACGTTGAACTTCACGAGCGACATTGTAATGTTCTTCGCCCACAATCGCCGGATCCAAAATACGGCTGGTCGATTCTAACGGATCAACAGCAGGGAAAATACCCAATTCGGAAATGGAACGGCTTAAAACCGTCGTCGCGTCCAAATGCGCAAACGTTGTTGCCGGCGCCGGATCCGTCAGATCGTCCGCCGGAACATATACCGCCTGAACAGAAGTAATAGATCCTTCTTTCGTCGAGGTAATGCGTTCCTGCATCGCCCCCATATCCGTTCCCAATGTCGGTTGATAGCCCACCGCCGAAGGAATACGCCCTAATAACGCCGACACTTCCGATCCCGCCTGCGTAAAGCGGAAAATATTATCCACAAACAACAACACATCCTGATGTTCGACGTCACGGAAATACTCGGCAACGGTCAATCCCGACAAAGCCACTCGAGCACGAGCTCCCGGAGATTCGTTCATCTGTCCGTAAACCAATGCCGCTTTGGAATTGTTTCCTTCCAAGTCAATAACCCCCGATTCGATCATTTCATGATACAAATCGTTACCTTCACGCGTACGTTCTCCGACACCGGCGAATACAGAATATCCTCCGTGACCTTTCGCCACGTTGTTAATCAATTCCATAATCAAAACCGTTTTCCCGACGCCGGCGCCTCCGAACAAACCGATTTTTCCGCCACGAGCGTACGGTTCCAACAAATCAATGACCTTGATCCCCGTCGTCAGCATCTGCGTGGATGTCGCCTGATCAACAAAAGGCGGAGGATCTCTGTGTATCGGATCTCGGCGAACACCTTCAATCGGTCCTCTGTTATCCACAGGCTCGCCTAAAACATTCATAATACGCCCCAATGTTTGAGGCCCGACGGGAACACTGATCGGAGCTCCTGTGTCAACGACTTCCTGACCGCGCATCACACCGTCCGTTGAATCCATCGCAATACAACGAACCACGGCTTCCCCAAGTTGTTGAGCAACTTCCAAAACCAGCTTTTTATCGTCCACTTCCGTTTCCAATGCGGATAGAATTGACGGCAAATCCTTTTCATCGTCAAACTTTACGTCCACAACCGCACCCATCACCTGAGCGATATGTCCGATACTGTTTTTAGCCATTCTCTTCTGCTCCTGTCTTTTGTTAAAGTGCTTCCGCACCCGAAATTATTTCTGTTAATTCATTTGTAATCATCGCCTGACGCGTCCGGTTATACAACAACGTCAGATCATCTATAATATCCGCCGCGTTGTTCGTCGCATTATCCATCGCCGTCATTCGCGCGCCGTTTTCGGATGCCGCCGATTCCAATGAAGAACGGAAAATCAATGTCGTCAACATTTCCGGCAACAGTGTGTTTAACAATTCCACCGGATTCGCCGGCTCATAGTCATATTCCAAAGGATCTATGTTCAACAAGGGCTGCTCACTGATCCCGTCACCCCCCAATATCCGACGTTCCTGCGTCGTTTTATATTGCGTCTGAGCTTTTGTCCTTGCTGAACCGCCGATACCGCGGGCAATCCCCTTGCCCTTGCCTAACGTGCCGCCTTTCGCTCTTGACGGGCGTTGCAATTGAAATGTACTGCCCTCACTGCCGTCCGTCAAAAATCCCCACGGATTTTCGCCTGTAAACGGCTGTAAAATGCGAGCCGCTTGCATCGGGACAATCGGACGAATACGAACCTCCTGAGAAATCGCCGAATGAAAATGGTTATACACTACAGAACAGGCGTCTATCGTGCCTTTCTCAAACATACTGATCAAATGCATCGCCATATTTTCAGCATCCGCCAATTGATCTGCAACACTGACACGTCCGCTGAACGTCGCCACAATCTGTTTGCCAAACTGATCTTTTAACAGATCCGTCGCTTTCGTCCCGACACAAATCAAACGAACAATTCGCCCTTGGGATTGCAAGTGTTCTATAAATTGACCGGCTTTCTTGACAATGTTCATATTAAAACCGCTGCACAATCCCCGCGATGACGCAAAAATAATAACTAAATGCCGCTGATCTTCCCCGTCTCCGGTAATCAAACGAGGAATTTCATAACGCGGTTCCAAACCATGCGCAATATCTTGTGCGCGCAAATAAGAAACCGTTTTGCCCAAACGCAAAACAATTCGTCCCAAAGAAGCGGTGAAATATCCCGAATCCTCAAGAGCTTGTTGCGATTGACGCAAACGAGACGCCGCAACCATTTTCATCGCCGACGTAATTTTACGTGTCGATTTAATCGAAGCTATACGATTACGCAGTTCTCTTAAATTTGCCATAACTTTTCCTTACAAAACTAAGAAAACTTCTTGATAAAATCGTCCAAAAAGTAACGCAAATCGTCTTCGGCATCAGGCGTCAAAACCTTTTCTTCGCGAATGGATTCCAACACCGTCGGCACCGTCGCTTTTAATTGCGTCAACATCTCTGTTTCAAAACGTGAAATCTTTTCGACGGGTAAATCATCCAGATATCCGCGAATCCCCGTAAAAATCGAAACAACTTCCTCTTCAACCGCCATCGGATGATATTGTTTCTGTTTCAGTAATTCCGTTAAACGCGATCCGCGATTCAACAATTTTTGCGTCGCAGGATCCAAATCCGAAGCAAACTGAGAAAAGGCCGCCATTTCACGATACTGCGCCAATTCGAGCTTGATTGAACCCGCCACCTGCTTCATTGCTTTGATCTGCGCCGCAGATCCTACGCGAGACACGGAAATACCCACGTTCACCGCCGGACGAACACCTTGATAAAA
>CALXTY010000001.1 GCA_944391535.1 uncultured Alphaproteobacteria bacterium | reverse complement strand
CCGGAGGAAAAACACATGCTGTCTTCTTTAATATAAAAACCGCGAACGTGCTTTCTAAAGAAATCTTCTTCAATGCGCATCGAAACCTCTCAAACAAGTCTTGATTTGATTCAGAACATTCCTGACTTCCCGTATTTGTTCGGTCAGATCGGATACTTCTCCGTAATTGATTTTTCTGGCTATCTGATTAAGGTTGACGCCGATCCGGTGAACCTCTTTTTGTAAAGTTTGCAATTCGTCGATTTGCCGTGCCGTCGGCAATACGTTTCTTTGCACATACGACGAAATGAGCAAACGCACAGCCTTTGACGGATTTTTAAACAACCGGTCAAGGATGTCGGCGTCGCTTTTATATATTCTGAACGTCCTTCTGATTTTACACATAAAATGCCTCGCAGAGCAGGACGTTTGATTTCGAGTTGAGAGGTTTTTATTATAAAAAAATCCGAAAAAGAAATCAAACTTTCCCGATTGTCCGACAAACGGGGTATCCTGCCACGGATAGATTTATCAAAAGCAAGACTGTTTGGATAAAATTCAAGAAAAAGCATACCCGCCCAACCGCCCTTTGTTGACGGCTTGTTCAAACGGTGTCGCCGCGTGTGCGGCGACCGATTTTTTTTCGGAGAATACGGCTCTATTCGGAGCCGTATTCTTTCTGTTTGTAATAGATTTTCGGGGCGATTTCCTTTTCAAAATATGCCTCGAACGCTTCGTTGAACAGGTGCTTTTCCATCGCGAAAAACACTTCCGTCAGCCACCCGCTTTTTGCCAAAGTTTTTAATGCCGGCAAATCGTCTTCCGGCACTTCCCCGCCGTGAATGAAGTTAAAAAGGGACGTATCAAACTTCACGTCGTCGCGTTCTTCAAAGTCGGGTAAAAACTCCTCGATTAAATCCCAATACAACATTGTTCAGCCCTCCTTGATGACCTGACCGACGGGGCAAGGTGTGAAATATAAATCCAATTCCGCCAAATCTAAAAGTTCGTCAATGGAGATATATCCGGCTTCAAAACCGTATCCGAAACTTGCCCACCCGAACGCCTGAATTTGTTTGTCGGAGGTGTCTTTTTCGACGATGTAGCCGTCATAGGAACCGACAAAATAGTGCAGTTGAGCCAAAGCGTTTTTGCCTTGTCCGTCCGTTTCATAGACTTGCGGCATCGTTTTGATTCGCTCGGCAAGGTTCAGGATAATGTCCGCAAACGCTCCGGCTTCTTCCGAGTGATACAGATTGTCAATGAGGGTTTGAGCCTGCCGAACCGGAATAAACGGTTTAAGTGTCGTTTCCATTTCGTTTAAGGCTTGGTCGAATTTATCAGTCATTTTGAAAGCTCCTTCTCTGTAAAAAGCACTTGTTAAAGAGTTTTTGGCGTCGCGCCTGAAACCCTTTCGAGGTGCTTCGTCGGAGAGAAGAAAGCGATTGTCATTCCAAGAAAAACGGAGGGGGATCACCCGTCTTGCAACGACACCGGAGCGAAAGTCGGGGACACCGTTTTTCTTTCGTCAGACGGCAGGGAATTGACAATCAAGGAAGAAAATTCTGCGGAATAAAAAAACTATGAAAAACAGACAGACAAATGTGTCTAAGTTTACATATGATGCCAAAGGTATTGCTCGTCACCCGATAAATGACCTAAATTTTTCGGCATCTATTAAAGGGTATTATCTTGGTAACGGCTATCTACAATGATATAGTAGCTTTGTTTAAGGCTCGTCAAAAAGGAAAAGGATATGAATTTATCAAAAATTAAAATTAGAAATTATAGATTGCTAGTCGATGCTGAGCTAGATGTCGATGCGAAAACGACTCTGATTGTTGGTCGTAACAACACGGGAAAAACTTCCTGCTTTCAATGCATTGACACAGTTTTAAAAGGAGATTCTTTTTCATTCAACGACTATCCGTTGTCGAAACGAGAAACGCTCTATACAAAGATAAAAGAATTTATGAAAAAAACACTTACTTTTGAGCAATTATGTGAGCAGATTGAGCCTATATCTATAGAGTTTTTTGTAAATTATTCTTTAGAGGCCTCGGGTGATAATTTAGGCGCATTATCACCTTTTATCATTGATGTAGATGAGAGTATAAACGAAGCTCTGATCCGCGTGGAATTTAAATTAAAATCAGATGAGAAGAAATTATTTAATCTTTTAGAAGAAAGCTATTATAAAGATGGCTCCTTTTCCCCTAAAACAGATGCACATAATACTATTATTACCAATTTTCAAAATCTTTTTGAATTTACTGTATATGCAGTAAACCCTAAGCACCCTGAAGAAAAACAGCTTAAATCATATAAAGAATTAAAAGAGCTTTTCCCTTACGATATTATTCCAGCAGAACGCTCTCTCGGAGAAGATGGGACACAAAAAGATTCTTTATTAGAACTAATTTCAAAATTCTTTGAACGTAGTGAAGATGAATTAGGTTCAGATGTTTCAAAAAAAATAAAGCAATTACGTTCCGCTGTCGAAAAAGCAAATAAAGACATTCAGCAACTAAGTGATCAAATTCTGGGTGAGCTTGTAAGTAGTGCAATTGGTTTTGGGTATCCCAATGGCGAAGAACTTCAATTAGGCGTTACAACTCAATTAAACATTAATGATCAAATAATAAATCAGACACGGCTTTCCTATACAGCTGGGAACAGTGAAGAATTTCTCCCCGGTTCTTCTAATGGTCTTGGGTATAAGAATTTGATTAAAATGGAATTTCTTCTCGCAGCGTTTGCAAAGGAAGTGGAACAATGCGGAACAGCTTGCATTCCGTTATTATTCATTGAAGAACCTGAGTCACATATGCATCCACAGATGCAACACGCCTTTGCAGATTACTTAGAAGCTTTTCTAAAAAAAATTACCTCTGTAAAAATTCAGACTTTTTTGACATCTCATTCTGCTCACATCGCAAATACTATGGTTTTCTCGAAAATACGGTATGCTCAGAAAACAAAAACAGGGGTTGTTTATAAAAATTTGAATACATTTGCTCAGAAACATTCTGACAACATCGATTTTATTAGAAAATACCTTACTCTAACCAAATGTGATTTATTTTTTGCTGATAAAGCTATCTTTGTTGAAGGTGCGTCAGAACGTCTGTTGCTACCTGATATGATTGAAAAGTGCGGGGAAGAAGGCATTTTCGATTCTCAAAAATATAAGTTGCCTGCTCAGTATTATGCTTTAATAGAAATTGGAGGGGCATATGCTTATAAGTTTATTCCTTTTGCTGAGTTTTTAGGTATTCCATGCCTTATTCTTACCGATTTGGATTCTATGTCGGAACAAACTAGAAACGGGAAAAAATATTATAAATCTTCCCCTGTTTCTAGTGGCGATACAACATCCAATGAAACATTAAAATGGTGGATTCGTAGGAACAAGCAGTCTTCAGAAGATGATAAAACGAAAATCACTCTGAATGACATTGTAACAATGTCTCCCGACGATAAAACTAAAGACAAATGCCACATTGAATTTCAAACAATGGAAAACGGATTGTGCGGTCATTCTTTAGAGGAAGCAATTAGGAATGTTAATCGCGAATATTATAAATTGAATGATCCCCCAACCGAAGACGATCTGGAATTTAATGAAAAAAGCAAAACGACTTTTGCCCTTAAACTTATATACGAATATCATGAATATACCATTCCTGCGTATATTAAATCTGGATTAAAGTGGCTTAATGACCAGAAAGTTCTTGAATAGGAAGGAATTTATTTATGGACAAAAATCAATACAGTTCTAATTATGAACACGCAAAAGCCGAAGCCGATAAAGCGGATCAACAGATTATAGAAGCATTACAAGAAGGAAAAAGTTTTCGTGTTGAAGCTGGCGCGGGTTCTGGTAAAACCTACTCCCTTAATAAGGCCATTGAATGGCTTCAATCGAACAAATGGGCTGAATATAACAAAAGAAAGCAGAATATAGTTTGCATCACTTATACAAATGCAGCCGTTGATGTAATAACAGAAAGATTACCAAAAGATTCTTTCATTATTCCTTCTACAATACATTCCTTTGCTTGGAATGCAATCAAGCAGTATCAGAGCTTTCTTATTAATGCTGTTAAAACAGATTCAAACTTCATAATAGATCATCAAGATGAATCAGACGAGATTTCTGAAGTTACATATACTTTAGGACACCGATATATAGAAAACGGTATTCGGTTTCTTTACCACAATGAAGTGTTGGATTTATTTTGCAAGCTTTTGGATAATGCAAAATTTCGCCATATATTTTCAAGTAAATACCCTTTAATTCTGATTGATGAGTATCAAGATTCTTATAATCCGATTATTGAACGTTTCATTAAATATTTTATTTCTGAAAATAAAGCTCCTCAATTTGGTTTTTTCGGAGATGCGTGGCAAACTATATATCAATCCAACAAAGCATGTGGTATTATTGAACACGGAAATCTAAAAGTCATAGAAAAAAAATCCAATTTTAGATCTGCGCCAAAAATCGTTGAGCTTTTAAGTATTCTTCGTCCAAGCCTGCCACAAATATCTGCAATTGATGATTTTCAAGGTGAGGTTACTGTAATCACATGTGAGGATTATACCGGTGTTCGCCGTACAGACCGTAGTTTTAAAGATGATTTACCATCAGAAGAGTTAAAAATCCGATTAACTAAAATTACTGAAAAAATAGCGCAAGATATAGCCAGTGACGAAAAGATGAAAGTTTTAATGATTACGCATAACGTTCTTGCTATGCAACAAGGTTATGAAAAACTTTTATACATTCTAAAAGATAGTTTAAAAAATAAAGAAGATCCTTTTCTTTTGTTTTTTATGAACATAGTTGAACCAATCTACAACGCCCTCGAAACATCCAATATGCAGCTGCTTTTTGATACACTTAAAATTAAGAGATATCCAATTACTAAGAAATCCGAAAAAAGTAAATGGAAAATTTTTCAAAAAAGATTAGAAAAAGCTCGAAGCAAAAAAGCCATTGATATTATTGAAATTATATATCAAATGAAGCTAATCCCAACATCCCCAGAATTGGATAAATGGTATGGTATCTACCATAATGCGCCTGAAACAATATATTTTTCAGATACCTCTGTTCAATCATTTCTAGATTTAGATTACTCACAATTTTTGGCCGCTATAGATTTTTTGTATCCCGAAGCTCTCTTTTCTACGGAACATGGCGTTAAAGGAGAAGAATATGAAAATGTTGTTTTCGTAATCAGCAAAGGATGGAATCTTTATCAGTTTGAAAAGTTTGTCCCTCTGTTTACAAAAGAATCTGACATTCCTGAAAAAGACAAACCTTCTTTTGAGAGAAACCGTAATTTGTTTTATGTATGCTGTTCTAGGCCTAAAAAAAGGTTATTTCTGTTTGTATCTATACCTATTGACGATAAATTCAAATCGTTTCTACTTAATCTTGTCGGGGAGAAAAACTATTTTACTTATACTCAATATCTCCAAAAAAAAACCAATCTCACTTAAAATAGATTTTGTCGAAAATCAAACAGATTCGATTGTTTCGTATATCAATTTTTTTAATCTGATAATAGCCTTGAAAGCTTCAAAAAATTAATTCTAATTACACCTTTACGTCGATTAAACTTTAGGTTATCTCTCAAAGAAAATATAAAGCTGATTGGAGTCTGAACAATGGATGCAACAGAAGAAATAAACTTTGACGATTTTGACGCTGATGGTCTTGATTTTGACGTAGTGAAATCAGCAGAAGAACGAATAAAGATAGAGGAAGATAATGGCAGAATAAAATGTTTTTATTCCTATATAGATAGCGTAACTGACGTCATTATAGAAGATGAAAAAACGGACAAAAAACACATCAAATTACTTTTAGAAATTGATACAAAAAACAAAATTACAAAAATTTATCCATTTAATACTTTTGCACAGAGTCCAAATTTCTTACTCCCAAAATACGGTATAGAAAGAATTATTTTTAATGGATATAAAATTAGTATAGAAAAAAGTGATGATGGAAAATTTAGTGTTTTAAAAGGATTACCAAAACTTTTTTTATCTACACTTGTTCAGGGATTGGGATTTAGAAGAGAATATCATATAATTGCCCGAAAAATATCAGAAGAACAACCTAATTGTTCTGAGTTAATTATAAATAAAAATGGTATATCAGAAGTAAATGAAACATCTATAACTATAAATGATATGGACTTAGATGCCATAAGACGTGGACTTGATAGAATTGTTGAAAAGGGGAGAGATGAAATTTCTTTCAGTAAATCCTTATTTGTGTATTCAGAAATTTTACATAAATTGGCTCCTACGAAATATCCAGAAAAGAAAGTTCCTCTAAAAAAGGATGTTATATATAAGACGCTTAGAAATGTTGATTTCCAAAAATCAAACATATCATCAGCAGATAAAGAGGGGCTTTTAGCAATAAAAGATAATATCGACTTCGGATATCTGACTGCTCTAAAAAATGAATTTGAGATTTTAATTAGCGGTAATCACAAAGAGGAATGTTACCAAGACTTTTTACAAAAAAATCCTATGTTGTTGACGTTGTTTGCGGGGTCTCCTTATATACAATTTAAAAGTCAAGCATATGTTGGTGGAAAATCGTTTGACAATACCAATGGAAAATATCCTGACTTTTTGCTAAAACATAAAATTGTAAATAATACATTTATTGTTGAAATAAAGAAACCATCTACAAAGTTATTAGAAATTACACCATATAGAGGAACAGATGTTTTTGCGCCGTCTGATGAATTATCAGGTGCAATATCTCAATTCTTAGCACAAAAATATAACCTTGAAACTAATATTGCAAATCTAGCACATGAGACAGAAGAAAAAAATATTGAAGCCTATAATGTTCAAGGATTGTTGATTGTTGGAAAATTAAACAGTTTAACTGAAAAATCTCATAAACGCTCATTTGAACTTTATAGAAATAATCAAAAAAATGTGCGTATAATTACTTATGATGAATGTTTAGAACAATTAAGGTCTTTCGTTGATCATTTATCTGATAAGATTAGAAAATTACCAACAGAAGAATATGATGAAAATACAGATGCTTAAAGAACAAATTTTTTTTCGGGCGGATTGCGAAGCAATCGGGTGTGGCATCGGGCGAAAAATGGGGCGGACACAGCATCGTGTCTGCCCGAATTTTTTAGAAGTAATATGTCGTCTTTTCCAAATCGTTGCGCTTGTAGCCCTGCGCTATCAGTTCGTAAAATTTGGACAGTTGCGCGGCTTTGCTGTGAAAATCGAAATGTTCTTTTTCGTAGCCGTCCGCGCCGTAAACCGTCAGTCTGAAAAATGCAATCTTCATTGTCCTTTCTCCTCTTTTTGCGGGAAGCGGTCAAGCCGCTTCCCGTCCGATTTCCTGAAATGTCAGCAGATAGTCAAAAGCCTTTTGCGCTTCGGAGCAGGCTTTGAAAATCGCCTTTTTGTCGTTCTTCAAAACCTTGAGCCAAGATTTAAGATATGCAAGGTTGTTTTTGCTGAATTGATAGTCATAGCCTAAATATCCGGCGACAAATCCCGCGCCGATGTCGGCGATCAGTTCCTCAAAGGCGTAGGATTCATTTCCGAAACGGCCTTTCATATCCCGGTTTAAGCGGTTCTTGTGTCCGGTCGCGTGGATTGTTTCGTGCGCCAAAGTCGAAACGAAACCGGTTTCCGTTTTGAAGTCTTTTCTTTCCGGCATTAAGACAACATTGTTTTTCGGGTCATAGCCTGCCAAAGTCGCGCCGTAAAAATAGGTGATGTCCGTGTTTTCAAAGAACGCCATCACGTCCTTTTCAACGCTAAATTCGGCTTTTTCGATGTCTTCGCCGAATCCCTCGACTTGCGAACCGTTAAAAACGGAATAAGCGCGGGCGACAAAAGCCTGATTTTCGACTTCTTCGATGTCCCCGGTTTCCGTGTTTTCGACTTCGCATTTATACGAAAGCGGCTTCCAGAAAACGATGGTCGTCGCCTTTGAGCCTTTCTTGACCTGATAGCCTTTTTCCTGCCATTGCCGATAAGTTCCCCAAACGGACGAAGAAAATCCGTTGAACAAAGCGGCAAAGTTCAAAATTAGGATATTGATGCCGCGATAAGCCTTTTTTGTCGTGATGTTCCGGGCAAAAGAGGAAATGAACGGCTTTTCCCATTCGCCCGAAAAGTTTTCCAAACGTTCGATGATGGTGTTTGAAACGGTTTCGATGAGGTCGAATTTATCAGTCATTTTGAAAGCTCCTTCTCTGTAAAAAGCACTTGTTAAAGGGTTTTTGGCGTCGCGCCTGAAACCCTTACGAGGTGCTTCGTCGGGGAGAAGAAAGCGATTGTCATTCCAAGAAAAAGGAGGGGAATCGCCCGGCTTGCAACGACACCGGAGCGAAAGTCGGGGAAACCGTTTTTCTTCCGTCAGGCGGAGGGAATTGACAATCAAGAGAAAAGGAGCCTTAATTAAAAGGCTCCTCTATTTTGGTGGGAGATTTTTTTCGTTTTTACAGCTTCTCGGGTTTCGTCCAATTGTATAGATTTGTTCTTATCTCCCGCCCAGAGAAACTGTAAAAGAAGAACAGATTAAATAAACTGATATTTCCATTGTCATTCGTCCTTTCAATTCTAAAAAATATTGAAAAAGAAGAAGGGAAAAACAGTCTATACAATAGGACTGCAACTTCTTATTAGGAGTAATTATAATGCATTGTTCTTGTTTAGACAATATTTTTTGGTTTCACGTATCAATTTAGAAAAAGGAAAATGACCTTTCTATTAAGCGACAGGGCATTGACAATCAAGAAAAGACTTTGCTTAAACCTTGAAAAAAGGATAAGCTGTGCTTCTGTTTATATTTGATTATGGAGTTGCATTATGAACAAAGCAGAATTAGTGGCTGAAATCGCGAAGAACACCGGCTTGACGAAAGTTGATTCCGAAAAAGCGACGGAAGCCTTGTTGAACACGGTTGCCGCGACATTGAAAAAAGGCGACGAAGTTCGCTTGGTCGGCTTCAGCACGTTCAGCGTTGCCAAGCGTGCTGCGGCCGAAGGTCGCAATCCGCGCACCGGTGCCAAAATCAAGATTCCGGCTTCCAAACAGCCGAAATTCAAAGCCGGTAAAGGTCTGAAAGACGCCTTGAACTAATACCGGTTCAAAAACAGATAAAGGCGTGTCCGTTCGGACGCGCCTTTTTTATGCCTGAAACGAGATTTCCGAGTTTTCCCGAAAATACCGAAGATAGCTCTTTCACAAGAATCGCCGATAAAATAAGAAAAGAGGTTTATCGTTTCCCTTATTACCGAAATTCCGTAAGAAGGACGACAGATTGCTTTTGTTAAAATCGAAATTTCCGAAATTACCCGCGCAAAAGAATTTTTACGGTTCTCGATTGTCAAAGAAGATGTTTTCAGGTGTCAAAACGGTCAAAAAATAGTCAAAAAATGCAAAACTTAAAAATTAACCATTTTCTTTTAGGCATAAAAAATCCGCAGTTTCCTGCGGTTTTTATGGTGGAGCTGAGGGGAATCGAACCCCTGACCTCTTGAATGCCATTCAAGCGCTCTCCCAACTGAGCTACAACCCCACGTCATTCAATACAGCGCCGAGAATAACATAAAAATTCACAGCTGCAAGAAAAAAGTTACTTTATCCTTAAAAAAAATGTACACTGCTTCAATCTTTACAGGTGACACATGGATTATCCTTTTACAATTGACGATTTCTTGGGCGGTAAAATTAAACTAAAGCAACCGGTCAACGGTTATCGGGCGACCAGCGACGCCGTCCTGCTCGCAGCGTGCGTCAACGCAAAAAAAGGACAAAAAATCCTTGACGTCGGCGCCGGTTCGGCGGCCGTCAGCTTATGTATAGCGGCCAGATGCCCCGACATAACAATAAAAGGAATCGAAATCCAAACTGAAATGATCAATTTGGCTCGGGATAATATTGCCATGAACCGACTGTCCGACAAAATCAATATCTTGCAAGCCGATATACGTTCCAAAAAAATCGACGGTTTGCAAACAGGGACTTTCGATTGGGTCGTAACAAATCCTCCCTTTGTTCTTGATAAACAACCCTCTCCTTCTAAAATCCGCGATATCGCTCACCGAGAATCAGAGTGTCCCTTGAACGAATGGATCTTAAACTGTCTGCGCTACGTTTCCGCCCGCGGTCGCTTCGCAATGATTAACAGAGCCGACCGATTGCCGGAAATCATGACCCTGCTGTATCCCAGATTGGGAGCCCTGCAGATTGTGCCCATATGGACAAAAGAAGGATTGCCCGCCAAACGTTTTATCGTCATCGCAAGAAAAGGTGTACGTTCCGCCGCCACATTATCCGCGGGGATCGTCCTGATGCACTCGGACGGATCCAGAACACAACAAGCTGAAAATATTATGCGTCACGGAAAATCAATCTTTTTTAATGTTTGATAAAAAATACTGTTCAGTATATAAAAGAAAAAAAGCTTTCATATTGGATAACATTGCATGATTGATTTAGCCGCTCCTCCGTTTACTTTGTTGGCCGAAAGAGACATGGATCTTCTGGTTTTAGAAGAAATGCTGTCCTCTGACCCTTTTAAAAAATGGTTGGTCAGTAAACTTTATAACGGCACGCGCCAATTCAGACGAATGATCGGCGCATGGCACACCCCCTCCTTAGAACCGCTGGGATCCGTCGATATCTTGTTTGTTTTTGAAGAAATGACAAACAGACAGAAATGCGCTATACTGATTGAAAACAAAATTGACCAGCCAAAACAAAATCTGCAAGCTCAACGATATTTTGAATTCGGCGAAAAAGGCGTCCAAGAGGGATATTGGGATGAATATCTAACTTGTCTATTCTCTCCTCAAGCCTATTTTTCAAGCCTTGAACCTTCCGAATACTTTTCCAGCTACCTGAGCTATGAAGAAATAGAACATTGGTTTTTACGCGCCGCCGCTGAATCTAACAGCGCCACCCCCGAAAGATCCGCCTATAAAAAAACGCTGATCCGACAAGCGATCGAACAAGGGCGCAGACAAATGCAACAAGACAATCCGCCTGTCACATCCTGTGCGATTGTCCAAAATCAAAACGATTCCGCCACTGATAAAAAACAAATGACGTCCTGTCAAAACATATCAACAGAAGCGCTCGCTTTTCAGTCTGCCTCGCAAGGTATCTCCGCACAACATAGTGAAATGCTCTTTACCCCGAAAAAGAAAGCTTCCGCATCAGACTTTCGCGTCTTCCCCGGAGGCGTCTTTAATCTGCCCCCCGGATATCGCGAAGCCGAAGATACTATTGTGGGGAAATTTTTTAACGATATGCAAATTTTTGTTAAAAAACTTTTTCCCGAACTGGGAATGCAAAAACCGACCGGAAGTGCTGAAGAAGCGGCATGGGTCGAATTCGATCCCCAAGAATTTCCACGTGAAATCAAAATTATACATAAAATGCCGCAGGGCTTTATGGATCTGTCTTTCGCAATGACGCCTTTGGCGACGATACAAGCCCCTTATCAACCCTATATGGACAACGATATGCTCTTTAAAGAAAACGGAAAAACAGCCGTCATCAGGATTATGGTTCCTTTGATCGATCCTCAAAAAGGCTTCGATACTCAAAGAGATGTCGTCCGTTTCGCCCTGCAAAAAGCCCAAAAACTTTATCAGTTGTATATGCACGTCGTCAATAATGGCGCCGCCGGAAAAAGTTTTACGCCGGAAGAACTTTATTTATAAAAAAAATGTACAAAAAAGTTGACAAAAATTATTTTTTCCCTCATAGTGCTCTTTAGTTAGTCAGGGAGAACTTTATTATGGTTTTAAGCTACCACGAATTTTTGGCAATCGGAAACATTTCTCATTATCC
This sequence comes from uncultured Alphaproteobacteria bacterium, assembly GCA_944391535.1. Lineage (GTDB taxonomy): Bacteria > Pseudomonadota > Alphaproteobacteria > CAAGCB01 > CAG-977 > UBA11549. The sequence goes on along the minus strand of CALXTY010000001.1, from coordinate 54,137 downwards.
CAGCGGTCAACAGGCGGATCGTTCCCGTCCTTTGGCAAAGGCGTTTAAAAAACAAAAAGCCGATCAATCGCCAGAAAGACTCGAACGATTGAAAAAAATGTTGGCCGAAAGCAAAACCGGACAACAGACGCTTGAGTTCCTTGAACAAAAAGGGTCGAAAATTATTTTCGAAAAAATGAATTATTACGGTTATTTTTCTCCCGACAATAATTTAGTGGCTCTTAATCCTGCCATGTCGGACGAAGATTTGGCCGTTACTTTTGTCCATGAAGTCCGTCATGCCTGGCAGGATTCCAAAATGGAAACGACTTCTCCCGAAATGACCCCCAAGGCTTTTCTGGTCAGCGGTTTTGCGATCGAAGCAGACGCTTGCGCAGCCGAAGTGATGTACGCTCATGAAATGCGTGAAAAAAATCCTAAAATCTGGGCCGCCCATCAAAAATCCGGTTATGCGCCGATGAGCACGGCTTTTGATAAAACGTTCAAAGAAACAGGTGATGTCGAAAAAGCGCGCGCCGATGCCTTGTTAACATGGTATGACCTGAAAGTAAAATCTTCCTATGCGGATACATACGTCGATTATATGTCTCAGATCGCCCGAGAACTGAAAAAACAAAAAGAACTGGAACCGCAATATTTCGCTGAAAACAGATCGACAAAGCAGATCGTTGATACTTTATGCAAAGACTACGACGGAAACCAATTCTTAAAAGACGACAAGATTATGGAAACGTCTGCAAAATTATCCATCAGCGAAAAACAAGCTTATAAATTGTCCCGCGCTTTATTCCCGTATATGACGAAATACAAACGTACCGCCGAACAGTTGGGATTGGACAAGATCGCCGTCAACCGTTCAAACGGAGAAAAAACCAATTGTGCGGTCATTCTTAAACAGGTCAAACTGGAAAAAAGCAAATCCGCAGTTAAAGCGGCCGCTCAAAAAGGAAAGGGTCGTTAAAAACAAAACAAAAAGGGATCCCCGCGTAAAACGCGGGGTTCTTCATATACGGGCGTAGCCCTCATGGCACTGGCGACGCCTGAACGGTGTTAAGTCGGTTTAGTGCGTGCAATCCGTTACTTACTACCCGTAAACGGGTCGGTGATATCTAAGGTCAGTTGATCCGAAGCGGCATCCTCTTCCAATTGTTTCCTGATGTATTCAGCGATTAGCCGCGTATTTTTGCCAACCGTATCTACATAATATCTTTTACACCAAAATTCCCTGTTGCGGTATTTGAACTTGATGTTGCTCCAGTGTTCGCAGATCATCAAACTGCTTTTGCCCTTTAGAAAGCCCATAAATCCTGACACGCTCATCTTCGGCGGTATTTCGGTGCAAACACTATGTGATATTTGCAATTCCATGTCGTGTGTGATAGTTTATTTAAATCATTCATATGATAGCTCCTTTGACTTCAGCGATTGTCGTTCCACCAGACCGACTTTCATTGTATCAAAGGAGTTTTTTGTGCATAGCTATAAGCTTTCCCGAACCACGCGCCTAGCGCGGGGTTTTCTTTATACAAAAAAGCCCCGAATATTTCGGGGCTTTTTTGCTGGCAACTACAGCGGTAGATTTTCTTTCTTTAACACTTTAACCATAAACCACTGTTTCAAACGGCGACCATAATGGAAAACGACCGCTCCCCATAATGCGGAAATCACAGAACCGCAAATAACGCCCAATCGAATTTCCTGTTGCATCGTTTCACCCGGTAACGCCAATTTCCCGACAAACAACGCCATCGTAAAACCGATCCCCGCAACAACGGCGACACCATACAGATCCAACATCGTTACAGACTTCGGAAAAGCGGCAATTTTTAATTTGATCAAAACCCAAGTCGTGGCAAAAATACCAATCTGTTTACCGAGAAAAAGACCGAAAATAATCCCTAATGTCAACGTATGCGTAAATGTTTCTACCGTTACGCCGCCAAAATAAAGTCCCGCACTGGCGAAAGCGAATACCGGTAAAATAAAGAAATCCACCCACGGTTTTAACACTTTCATCAGTCGGTTTAACGGAGATTCCTTTTCCCCGTCCACTCGCATCGGATAAGCCATTGCGACAACAACACCGGCGATTGTTGTATGAATGCCTCCGTTTAAAAAGCACAACCACAGCACAACACCTAATAATAAATAAGGCAAAAAATACGTCACCTGCATCTTATTGAGCAAATACAAGGCAAAAATCGCTATACAGGCATAGCCTAATAAAGACAAATAAACACCTTGATTATAGAATAAAGCAATAATGATAATCGCTCCCAAATCATCAAAAATGGCAATCGCCAACAAGAAAATTTTCGCCGCCTGCGGAACGTGTTTGCCAACCAACATTAAAACGCAAACGGCAAAAGCGATATCCGTCGCCGTCGGAATCGCCCAACCGTGCATATATTGCGGAGACGAATTATTGATAATCGCATAAATCACCGCCGGACAACAGATCCCGCCCAGAGCGGCAATACATGGAACAAAAACCTGACGAATATCGGATAAAAACCCTTCTTTCATTTCACGCTTAAGTTCCAATCCGACTTGCAAAAAGAAAAAGACCATTAAAATATCATTTACCCACCATTCAATGGATTTCGGAAACATTTGATCGCCGATCCCCAAAGTGATCGTCGTTAGCAAAAAGTGATGCACAGGTTCTCTAGCCGCTGTGTTCGCACAAATAATGGCGACAATCATCGCAAAGATCATCACTAAACCGCTTGTCGCTTCGTTATTCAACAACTTTTCAAACCAAGCTTTTGAAAACAAACGAATTCTTTTTTTTTCAACTTTTACTTCAACAATTTCTTCCGTTATCTCTGTCATTATTTCCTGTCTCCGACAAATAAAAACAACTCACGTCTTTTTTTAACAAGATTGTTAAAAAAAGATCAAGTTTTTATTTTTTCATACATATAACCAATAAACCATAAACCGATTGTCCCAATTCCTGTCGTAAATCAACTTCGGAAATCCTTTGTATTAAGAAACCAGCTTTTTTCAGTTCCTTTAAAATATATTCCCTGCCGTGAACAAAACGTCCCGAAAGTTCAAACGCATATTGATCTTTATTTTCTTTATTCTCGCTGACTGTAAAAACCACTGTCCCGCCGGACTTCAAAGCTTTATGAAGTCCGCTGAACAATTTGGACAAATCCCCCAAATACGTAAACACGTCGGCTGAAATGATCAAATCAAAACGCCCCTCATTCAGTGGAAGAAAAGATAAAATATCGCTTTGAATCAAATTGTTATAAATATTCCTTTGCCTGGCTTTTTCCAACATACCGGTTGACAAATCCACCCCCGTCAGCGAAAGCGTTTCTATGCCTTCTTCTTGTAATGCTTGCCCGCATAATCCCGTCCCGCATCCCAAATCCAAAACGCAAGAAAAGGATTGGCCTTTTTGCTTTACCGCCTCCGCCACCAATTCCGGCGCCCGATAAGACAATCCGGACAAAACAGAATCAAAGGAATCCGCAAAAGCATCAAACAACTCCTGAACATACGCAACGGATGCCCGATCCACTTCATGTGAATTTTTTAATGTTTCCAATGTATGCAACGCCACCGGATTATCCGGAAAAGCCCGCAACCATTCGTCCGTTAAACGAAAAACCGTTTCCGTTTCATTACACAATAACAGATTGTATAAACAACCGCCCAAAATTATATGATTGATCGATTTATCCTCTTGTTTAAGCAGTCTTAAATAAATTTCCGCGGCTCTTTCATATTCTTGCATCTTTTCCAAAAAAGAAGCGTATGCAAACAAATATTCCGGATCTTCCGGCGCCGTCGCTAATAATCTGCGATAAAGATCTCCGGCTTGTTCCGGTTCCTCCGTCATCACCAGAGCATAAGCGTAATTAAATAAAGTCAACGGATCTTCGGGAGACAGCTCCAAGGCTTTTTGATAATCTTTCTTTGCCTCTGCGTATCGATTTAAAGAAGACAACATATTACCGCGATGTATATACACATTTACGTAATCCGATCGACGAGCCAAAGCTTGATCACAGACGGACAAGCCTTCTTTAAAACGGTTCGTTTCGAAATATAAACCGGCTAAATTCGACAACGATATCACGTCTTGAAAGGACAGCTCAGACGCTTTTAAGTATGCCTGTTCCGCCTCGTCGTACCGTTTTAAACCGTAATAAGCATTCCCGATGGCAATCCATAGCGAATAATTTTCATCGTCTTTTTCCAAAAAAGCCAAGCCGATCGACAAAGCAGATTGATAGTCTTCTTCGGTGTTTTTCTCATTTACCCGATCGATAATATCACTGATCCGTATCATTTCTTTTCTGTACGGCGAAGGCATCGCAATAAACCTTTTCCCCTTGCTTTTCTTTCCATAGCATATCATTCAAATGATGTTGCTTTTGAAAATTCTCTGCCATTAAACACCTGTCAACATACTCTGCGTTATGAGAATAACAACCGTAAATATCCACAGAATAAGCTTGTTCCGACGAACTGTTTAAAACAGTAAAAATAAAAATTCCATTCGGCTTTAATGCTTTCCGTGCCGCTTTGAATACAACCGCCAAATCCGAAAAATAACATAATGAATTCAAACAAACGATCAAATCGTATTCTTCGTCACAAGCATTGAAATACGACAGCATATCGTCTTCCTTTAAATCATCATAAACCCCGCGATCCGAAGCAAGATCCAACGCAATCTCCGAAATGTCAACGCCCGTCAAACACCCTTTCGGACGACTGACGTCTTTTAAAATATCCGCGGCCGCTCCCGTCCCGCATCCGGCGTCCAACACATTCATGGATTGACCGATCGGACACTTTATTTTATCCAATATCTGATCCAATATAGCCGCCCCGAAATAATTCTTGTCATTCGCAGTTTGATATGCCTGTTCCAGCGCATACGCGTCATTTATCAAACGAACATATGTCAACGGAGCGGATCCTGTTTCTTGATCGTTTAAAAAAGCAGAACACAGATACTCGATATCGACATTCAGAGGACGTGACAAACGCCAAAACGATGCTTTTTCACAAGCTTCCTTACGCAAACCGACCTGTCGCATCTTAAATAAAATCTCGGACATCAATATAAATAAATCATCGCTGACGTCATTAATCTGATTTAACAAATCAAACGCCTGTTCGTATCGCTTCTCTTTCAGAAGCGCTCTTCCCCAATTCAGCTTGATCTCATCGGTCACGGTCGTCAATTCTGACAGTTTTTCATAAGAATCAACAGCAACAGCATAATGTCCCAAATTAACATAAGCATCGCCCAACGCCAACCAAACAACCGGATTATCTTCCCGCTCGTCTAAAGCTTGAGCCCCGAAAGCGGCAACTTTTTTATCGTTGCCCGCCGCCGAAAGACTGGCATAAAAAAGATTGCTTTGTAAAACCGCATACTTATTTACTTTCAATGCCTTCTTTAGAAAATACTCCGATTGTCGCATATTCCAAAATAACGCCGAATAAAATGCCGCCAAACAAAGAATACGTTCGTCAGACTTTAAACGGGAATATACAGCCTCTACAAAAAGATATAACTCTTCCGAACGATCCAAATTTTCCAGCAAAGACGCTTTTAACAAACACGCCTCTATATTATCCGGCTCAATTTCCAATGCTTTATTCACAAAAATCAAAGCTTCTTCGCGCCGTTCCAAACCGTTTAAAACGTCGGCCAAACATAAAAAACCCTGTGCCGGTAATTGATTGACATGACCGAGCATCTGATCAAAAAAAACAGAATCAGGCTTGTACATCTGTAAAAAACATACGACTTTATTCGTCCAAAAAACAATATTATCAGGATCTTGGCGCAACAGCTCATCATAAGCCGCCGCCGCTTCCTTATAGCGTCCCAATAAAAACAAGCCGACGGCTCGGGATTGCCCCGACCCGCCGGTTGTCGTCTTTTGCGTTAAGTCTTTGTTTTCCGTCATCAACTGCACATCACCAGCAATATACCGGCGGCAACAGCCGATCCGATCACGCCCGAAACGTTCGGTCCCATGGCATGCATCAATATAAAGTTCGTCGGGTCAGCTTCTTTCGCCACACGATCGGCAACGCGAGCCGCCATCGGCACTGCAGAGACTCCGGCCGCTCCGATTAACGGATTGAGCTTTTCCTTACTGAAACAATTCATCAGCTTCGCCATTAAAACACCGGCCGCAGTGGCTATTGAAAAAGCGACAAGCCCCAAAATCAAAACACCCAGCGTTTCTTTTGCCAAAAACTTGTCCGCCGACAATTTCGATCCGACCGTCAATCCGATAAAAATCGTCACGATATTGCACAGATCATTTGCCGCCGTTTTAGCCAAACGATCAACAACTTTACTTTCTTTGAGCAAATTGCCGAACATCAACATTCCCATCAACGGCGCCGCCGAAGGAACGAAAAGAACGCACAACAAAACAACCAAGAACACGAAAATGATCTTTTCCTTACGTGTGACTTCACGCAATTGTTTCATCTTGATCTTACGTTCTTCAACCGTTGTCAAAGCGCGCATGATCGGCGGCTGAATAATCGGCACCAACGCCATATAGGAATAGGCCGCGACAACAATAGCCCCCATCAATTCGGGTGCCAAGCGTCCCGTCAAAAAGATCGCCGTCGGGCCGTCGGCTCCGCCGATAATCCCGATGGAAGCCGCTTGTTTCAATGAAAAATCAACCAATCCCATATCCGTTAACGCCAAAGCTCCCAGAACGGTCGCAAAAATACCGAACTGCGCGGCGCCGCCCAACAAGGCGACTTTGGGGTTGGCGATCATCGGACCGAAATCGGTCATGGCTCCCACGCCCATAAAAATAATCAACGGGAAAATGCTCGGAGGCGCGATCCCGATGTTATAAATATACATCAAAAAGCCTGTCACGCCGTCTAAAACTTCGGCCACGCCGGCTCCGGGCGCATTTGACAACAAACCGCCGAATCCGATCGGAATCAATAATAACGGTTCAAATCCCTTGGCAATCGCCAAATAAATCAAAACCAAGCTGATGCCGATCATAATCAGTTGACCGATCCCCATGGAAACCAGCATTTCTTTGCCCGTCGAAGACACCGCCGTTCCCGTGTCGGCAAAAAAGCCGTACAGGCCTGTCGATTTAACCAACAGAGCAAAAGATTCATGGTTATCCATATATTCTGAAAACATTTGGCCGATCCGTCCGCCGGATGCCGCCGCCAAAATGTTACACAATGAAAACAGCGCGCATAAAGCAACGACCGTCCACATGATAAATTTGTGGCGTCTTTGCGCTTTAAAAATCTGTGTGTCGGAATCCATCGAACCCCCCTTATTTCAGCGTCATCAACAATTGACCGGTCACCACCTGATCACCTTGATGAACGGCAATCTTTTCAACAATGCCGTCTGCGGGAGCAGGTATGGGATTTTCCATTTTCATGACTTCCAAAATCGCGATCGGTTGCGCTTTTGTAATTTGATCGCCTTCCTTGACCAACAATTTGATCACCGTTCCCGGAACGGGGGAAACGACATCCGTCGCCGTTCCTTGAGCATTCACCGGCTTTGCGACCGTCTGCCCCGCGGCGCCCACCGTCACATTGAACGATTTTCCGTTCACGACAACCGTATCGCCGTTCAAAGAGGCTTTGTAATTTTTGCCGTCAACCGTCACATTGAAATCGCCCGAAGTCGCACGCGGTTTTTCTTTATATCTGACACCGATCTTGCCTTCCCCTTTTAAGAAAGCGATCCCTTTATCCCCGCAAGCGGCGGCGATAAAGATGTTTTCATCGGTTTGCGGCAAACCGTTTTCTTTAAGGACTTCAACAAAATGAGAAACCTGCTTTTTCGGATTGCGGTCGTTAATCGCCAACGGAGATTCCTTCGTCGGTTCCAACCCCAACTGTTCCGAAGCGATCTTGACCACTTCGGGATCCGGTTCATGCGGCGTGCGTCCGAAATAGCCCAACACCATTTTGCCGTACCCTTCGGCGATTTTTTTCCACGGCCCTTGCATGACGTTGTTGAAAGCCTGTTGGAAATAGAATTGAGAAACCGGTGTCACGGACGTTCCGTAACCGCCTTTGCGAACCACTTCTTCCATCGCTTTGACGATTTCGGGGAATTTATCCATAATGCCGTTGTCACGCAACATCTGCGTGTTCGCCGTCAACGCGCCGCCGGGCAACGGAGACCAAGGCACGCGCGGTTCGACTTTCGTGGCTTCCGGAGGTAACAGGTATTCGCTTAAAGCGTTCTTTAAAAATTCTTCCGTTTCCAAAATCTTCTGCGGATCGACGTCCAAAACATAATCCGTTCCGCGCAAAGCGTGCCACATCGTCAAAACGTCCGGAGAACACGTCCCGCCCGAAACAGGCGCCAATGACAAATCCACCGTATCCGCTCCGGCTTCAATCGCCGACATACAACACAGAACGGACGTTCCCGCCGTTTCGTGCGTATGGAAAGATATCGGCTTGTCCGTCAATTTGCGCATCCGCTTGATCGTTTCATGAACAATCGCCGGCGTGCACGTCCCCGACGCGTCTTTTAAACACAACGAATCAAAAGGAACTTCCGCGTCCAAAACCGCGCGCAAACGCTGCTCATAAAAATCGGGATCGTGCGCCCCTTCGCAACCGGGCGGCAAAGACATGATCGTGATCGTCATCTGATGTTGCAAACCGGCATCCTTAATGGCTTGCCCCGAAACAATCAGATTGTTCGGATCATTCAGCGCGTCAAAATTGCGAATCGTCGTCATGCCGTGCTTTTTGAACAATTTGGCATGCAATTTGATCAAATCGGTCGACATGGAATCCAAGCCGACCACGTTGATACCGCGAGCCAACGTCTGCAAATTCGCGTCTGACCCCGCGACTTCGCGGAACTTATCCATCACATCAAAGGCGTTTTCGTTACAGTAGAAAAAAGCCGACTGAAACGCCGCGCCGCCGCCGGCTTCAAAATAGCGGATACCGGCATCTTTCGCCATTTCAATCGCAGGAAAATAATCCTTGGGAAGAACCCGCATTCCGAAAACGGACTGAAAACCGTCACGAAATGCCGTACACATAAAATTAATAACTTTTTTTGCCATTTTTTTCACCCTAACTTAGCCGTTTTTCAGCTTAACCGCAATCGCCGCAGCGATTAATGATTCATCGTCGGTCCGTATGTCCGATTCCCGATCGTCCGACACACCCAGATATTTAAAAATCGCCGCCTGCGCATACATTGACGCAATCAGTAACAGCAAAAACAAAAAAACGCCCAACATTCCGATCAGCGTTAATTCCAATCCTTCCACCAACATGAAAAACCTCTGTCTTAAATATTGTAACGAACCCCTTTATTTTTTCCGTTATATAATGAATTAAATATTTTTTCAAAATATTTCCGTCTTTCGTTAACTTTTTATCGCCCGTCAAAAACAAGAGAAATCTCACGTTTTTTCTTTTTTTCTGGACATGACAAAAAGATACGGGCAATGCTACGTAAAACGTGTCGTCAATAATTGGAAACAAAAATATGCCGAAAGGTTCGCTCGAAGTCATCACCGGCCCTATGTTCGCAGGAAAAACATCCGCATTGTTAAAAAAAGCCCGATCGTTTGACGGAGAAATGATGCTGATCAAGCCGTCTTTCGATACCAGATACGGTATCTGTGAAATCAAAACACATGACGGCGTCGCCGCAGAAGCGTTCAATTTGACAAACACGGACGAGATTCTTTCATCGGACGCCATTGAAAAAGCTCAGGCTGTCTTTTTTGATGAAATCCAGTTCTTTACGGAACCTTACTTCGGCGGAGACATCATCGCCTGCATCCAAACGTTGATTGATCGGGGACTGAATGTCGTTTGTTGCGGACTTGATATGAACTGGAAAGGAGAGCCTTTCGAAATTATCGCAAAACTGAAAAAAATCGCCGACAGATGCATCCCCTTGCACGCACGATGCGCCATTTGCAATGAAGATGCCATCTTCACTTATAAATGCAGCGGATCAAAATCCGATATTGAACTGGGCGCCGCCGACATCTATGAGCCCAGATGCGCGAAACATTATCCTTTCAGTTCCGTCTATGAACCCTCTGAAACGAATGATGTTGATACCAGACAAGGAGATCTCTTTGATTTTTAATCCTTTATCTTCTTTAAAAAATTTCCCTTCTCTGTATTCTAAATATGAATATGTGATTGTTTCTTTCTTTATCTTAATCTGGCAACTGTTTCTGTTGCACTTTTCTAATTTAAGTTTACAGGAAACCGATAATTATACTCACGCCTTGCGCTTAATCGACTTTATTCAGTCCGGTTCATGGGCGGAAATCAGATATATGCATGATAATTATCCTTTCGGACAAATTCTGCATTTTACCAGAGCCATGGATATGGTCTTGTTTGCGACAAGCCTTCCTTTCCTGCCGTTCACGGACGTAAAACAAGCCGTCCTGTACGGGTGTTTCCTGTATCAAATCGTGATAGCCCTTTTATCTTCGATCGCGTTGATCTGGACGGGAAAAGCATACTTCGGCCCTATCCTGAGACTGCTGTTCCTGACTTTTTATTTCTGTCAATTTGCCGTTCTTGTCCTGTTTACCGCCGGCAGGGCTGATCACCATATCTTGTTAAATCTTTTGCAAATCATTATCCTGGGCTGTTTGATGCGCGGCTTTAAAACCCAAAATATCGCTTTCTTTCAAACCGCCGGTTTGATCGCCGGATTGTCTGTTTGGACAACACCCGAAGGTTTCTTGAACAATATGCTGATTATCGCCGGAATGATCTTTGTCTGGCTGATTAAAAAGCAAAACATGACACAAATCAGATTCTTTACTCAATATTTCTTTTTAACCGCCGCTTTTTGTCTGATTATAAACCCGCCTATGCAGGGATTGCTTTTCCCTGATAACGGAAGATTGTCCGTCTTGTTGGTCACCGTTATCGGACTTGCTTTCGTTTCCTTCTATATGGAAGAGTTTTTTGAAAAAGAAAGTCTCCTTTCCTCTTTTATGTCCCGTTTGTTCTTTATTTCTTTTGCTTCCTTTTTGTGTCTCGGCTTCCTGCTGTTCCTGTTCGGAGCCAAAAATGTTTTTACGTCTCCGATTTCTCCAGAGCTGTTTGACATTTGGGCAAAATATATCTCTGAATTATTGCCAACTTTCGGCAAAACAAGTGCGTTGATCAAATTCAACGGTCTGCTGATGCTAGCAACCTGTCTGTCTGTTCCAACGCTGATCTTCGCCCCAAAACAATCTAAAAAATTGTTAATCATCATTCTTGTGCCCGTCTTGTTCTTTACCGTCATGACGCTGCTCAGCAGAAGATTCGGGCGAACAGGAGCCGTCTTTGCCGCATTGTTGATGTCTCTTTGTCTGCATATCTGGTATCAAAAATTGACTTTCCTGCACAAAAATTGCTTTAAAAGCGTCTTGATCATCCCATGTGGCATCTATTTGCTATGCGCTTTCTTCTTTTTGCTCTGCCTGTCTTACGATACTCAACTGCAATCTCAAAATATGTTGACATATCCAGATGAATATCTGCCTTATATCTCAAAAGAAAACGGCAGTATTTTAACATCTTCTTCCAGAGGACCGGAAACAGCTTGGGGATCGGGACGGGGCGTGATCGGATCGCCTTATCATTCCAATGCCCAAGGAATTATCACCGCTTACAAGATCCTGCATGGAAAAAATTTGATCGAAGCGAAAAATTTACTCCAAGAAAGGCGTGTCAAAACGATTATTTTGGACAATCCTTATTACTATTTGCCCAAACAATTCAAAAAAGAGATTGTCGTTTTTAACTCTCAAACTTTTCTGGGAAAACTGTTGTTGCAAAAAGATCGCTTTTGTTTCGTCAAACCCGCCCCGAACGTTCCAGATAAAATTAAAGAAAAATACTTTATTTTCTGGGTGAATTTCGATGACTGTCAAAAAAAGCCCCCCTCAACCCCTTAACCAATAAAATTCCGTTACCGTCCGCCAATCCGGTCAAAACGGTATTGCCCGCATCGTCTACGTGTACAACAGCATATCGAACGGCTGAAAGGTGTCGTTTTTTCTTTTTGATAAAACGAAAAAAATCCGAAGCAAAACGAATGTTCGCTTCTTTCTTTTGATCGTCAAAAGATAAAGAGGGAACAATCTCATATTTTAATAACACTTCTCTAGGGCGCAACGGACGATCCGATGCAACGCTGACAAAAACAACGCGACCGTCGTTTAATCTGTCCACGACAATGACGCCTTTTTTATCGGACAAATCGCGAACCGGAATAAAATTGTCATATCGCAATCGAACATATGAAGAAAAAGTATCTTGCCCCATTTGCAAGACGGATACCGGCAATAAAAGAATCGTTTGCGAATGATACAATCGAGAATCAGAAACATATCGACCGATCAAAACGACCAAAACAAGCACAGGACAAAACAAGACGACAAAACGACGCATCACTTATTCTCCTGCAGACAAAAACGTTTTAAGCGAATATAAAACAAAGCAAAAACAAGCCCCGAAAAAGAACAAACCCACCCCGCCGTCAGAAAAGACAGAGGCAAAGATAAAAAGAAAGTCAGCAAAAAACACGAAAATAAAATTATCGCCGAACGTCCCAAATCACGAGCATCGGTAAAAAAGGCGATCGTAAACAAAGTAATTGTTCCACTCAACCCGTTCGACAAAAACAATCCTGTCAAAAACAACAAAAAATCAGCAAACAGAAATGAAAACGTCTCATTCGTTTCAAGGTCTGTTCGAAGACAAAAGAACAGCAAAAAAAACTCGGCGAAAAACGTAAATGCGATCAGAAATTCGTTCCTTGAACAAAAAAACGTTTTTTGCTCTAAACAAAATAACTCGCTGACCAATAATAAAAAAAGGGGCATAACTGAAAAAATGACGGACGCTTCTCGAAAATAAATGTTTTTCAACGGAAACAACAGTCCTAAAACACCCAATAAAGAAAAAAAACAAAGCGTCCAAGAAAAAAATTCCGGATAAAATAAAAAAACTGTCCAAACGACAACGCCAAAAAACCACAATGCAGACAAAACCCTGTTATCTCTGGCTTTGGGATTGGTCAGATTGCGCAACAAAAAAAACAAAAGCAAAACCGCAACCAAAAAAGGGGAAAACAAAAAAAGTTTTTCTCCCCACAACAGCAAACCGGCTAAAAAATAAATTTTAAAAAAATAATGATATCCCTGAGAAGTCGTCTTGTATAAAAACATTCCGCCAAACAAAACAAAAAACAATCCGGCAGAAAAAGAATGCGAACGAAAACCGTAAAAACATAACAACGCGGCGATTTGCAAAACAATTAATGAAAAAACGCTGTGAAACGGATTTTTCTTTTCCGCTTTTTGTTCGGCGTCAATTTGACACGCTTTTTTTAAGGAAGGTTCGACCAACGGATCAAAAACAGAAATGTTGAGGCACGCCAACAATTGTCGCAAAGAAAAATCAGTCGACATTTTCATATCCTTTCACTTGAAGAGCAGACAAACGCTCCCAGATCAAAGCGCCGCCCACAATCCCCGAAAAAACAAAGGAAAACAAGGTGTTTTGCAAACGAGGTGCAAAAATAAAAAAATAAATGAAACGATAGCACAAACAAACAAGACATATGGCTCCGAACAATAAGACCAATCGTTGAACCCGCCTGTCCGGTATGCGCACGCGATAAACATATCCGCAAAATACTGAGGACAACAAACACAACAAAAAACAACTATCTGAAAAACTGATTTTTCCCGACGCGACACATTGAGAAACGCACCCCAAAAGCAAAAGCGAAAAAGCCCATAACAGAGGAAAAAAACGAAATCCTTTCAAAATGAGATCCGGTCTTTTTTCCGAGACTTTTTCCAGTACGATCAAACAGCTCAAATTAAAAAGCGCCGACCAAAGACAAAATTCAGACAAACTGAAAATAAAAGAAGGCACGACAAATTGGACGCCGTATAAAAGAATTGCAACGTTGAGAACAAAAAAGCTCAACAGCCAAAGACCGCATTGTCTTGCAAAACAAGACCAGACAACCAACAAAACAAACCATAAAAAAAACTGTTCATACAAAAACACGTTGGTTCTAAAAACAACATCCGGCAAAAAAATCATAAATCCGATCAAACCGGCACCGACATAATCGGCAGCTCCGAAACGGTCGCGAAACCATGCGCACAAAACAAACAAAACGCACAAAAGAGTGAAACCGCTTGTCCGATAAAAAAAGTCCCATTGAGATATGGTGAAAAAAAAGATTGCCGACAAAAAGCTCAGTCCTGATAAAAAACGCAGTATCAAAACAATAAATTTGCTCCATTTTTTATCTGACCGGCACAATGCCGCCGCTTTTAAAAAGTCAAATGCAGACACCACACCCGCCCGACATAAACGCAAAACCCCTTTCGGAGTAACCGGTTCGTTGAGGTATGTTGCTGTTTTTTTATCCGGAACGATCAATTTTTCTTCCTTTTCGTTTTAATACTGTCATTTTTGTCAATTATATTTTATAGTTGCCGACATGAACAGTTTTTTTAAAACAGCGACTTTATTTTTTTTCATGACAATTCGGGCAAGCGCTCAAACGCTTGACATACAAACTGGACATGAAATGAAAAGAATCGCCTATTCCGAAAAAGAAGGCGTCGAAGTATTCGCCGAAGCCAATTCAGGGCAATGGTGCGACGACATATTAAATTTAAAAATCTTCGCGCAAGAAGAATCCGCGTTCAAAGAAAAAGCATTGAATGCTTTAATGACAAAAGTCGCATTGGTTTTAAACAACAAATGCCCTTCCGCCTTGCAAGCACTAATTGACGGATACAGCGCAAACACTTTGGTCTATCAGGGATCGGCTTCGGCAACAGACAACTGGAAACCGGAAAAAGGCACGCTCAAAGTAAAAATCCGACAATTACAAGCCGCCGCCGTCAATACCGCTCGATCCAAAGACGGTTTCCCCGTCAAAGAATGGGCTCCGCCGGCGGGAAAACAAAAAATTGTCGCACATATTGATCCGCAAACGGCTCTGGAACACAGAATTTATTCCAAAGATAAAAGTTGCTCCATTCTTTATACAACCGATAAAACAGCCGATAACGTTAAAAACTGGTTCATTAGCGTCGGCAGCAATTCTTGTTCGGAAAACCTGATCTATGGACGTGCGGAAGTCTCCGTTTTTAATGAAAAGGGACATCTGGAAACAACTCTTGACGGCTATTTCACGGAAGGACGCTTTACCGGTCGAAAAAATCTCAACCTTGTCCTGCTGAACCGTTACGGCGCAGATAAAAACAATCAAATCCTCAGCTACCTGATCGATTCGGATCCAGAATTAAAAATTCACTATCTGGGTTTCTTAAAAAGTCAACGTAACAAAAAAAACGGGGGCTACTCTCCATGGTCGGGGTGCGCGCCTTTCACAATTGCCGCCGTAACGGAAAACGAAGAGCTGTTTTTGGAAAATACCGTCACCGATAACATTCTGAGAACGGCGGAAAGCTTTGCAGATATCTTCTGCCTCGGCGCCAGACAAATGAAATTCTTTGCGACAACCGTTCCTCAGGGCATACCGGGAATGGATCTGCCGGAAACAAAAAATACCGATACGGAAAGTGCGGAAGAAAAATTAATTTATGCCGCTGTTCTGGAACGAAAACCGGGGGGAAAATGGACCATCGTTTCCGATAAAACTCAAAATCTGGCACGCTTGCGGGAAAATGCCAGACGAGCCGAAGATTTACGCGAACATCAGCTGATGATGGCCGATTATAATGAATTGACAAAATCCGATTACTTGGGAAGACTGGCTTATATGATCGGCGTCGACAAAATCGATAACCTGCCCGCAATGTTGACAGCCACGGCAATCACACAAAAACCCATCAGGGTAAATATGTTGGTAAATGTCGCTTCTTTAGGACTGGATAAAGCATGGGCTCAATGGCCGTCGGAATTCCTGATCACGCAAACCAGCGGTTTGTTAAACCGGACGGGATGGCATATTGTCAGCGGCAGACTGCGTTTGATGACGTCGGAAGAAAAAAAACAACACAAAAAAACGGCTCCTTTCGCCGAAGGTGTTCTGGAATTGTCTTCCGCCGCCGCGTGTGAACAGGAAGCTTGTGCCGAAGTCGCCGACTTGATCGGTTTGATCCGCAAAAGACATGAAAAACCCAATTGGATGCCTTATCACGCCCCGTACAGACAGGAGAACGATTCATGACAAAAAGTATGTGGGTCGCCGTAACGATTCTGCTTCTGCTGTTTACGGCTTGCGGTGTTTTCATGGTCTTCTTGCAAAAAGACGAAGAACAAAAAAATATCCATAACTTTTTAAACCGCAATAAACTAAGCAACGCCATCTCTTATCAAAATTTGGATCTATCCGTTTCCGATCTTGCCGTCTTAAAAGATGTGTCAGTTCGTTTAAATGACTTGCCCGCTTTAAAAAATACTATAAAAACCTTCGTCGTTCACCACTATAAAGAAACAAATCATATCGCCACAAAATTGTCTTTTAGTGCAAAAAACGTTTCTTTCCGCCTGATCGATATCGCACGGCTGTTAAAAAAATCGGATGAAAACGTTATTGATACCTTAGCCTTTTTCAATCCTGCCCAAGATTTGATTGATAATCCTCTGTATGCTTTGTTATTGGCCGGATGCAATCATGTATCCGCCAACGTTAAAGGAGAATATACGTATTACCCGCAAGCTAAAAAAATGATCCTGAAAGCCGATATTGATGATAAATGTCTGGGGCATTGGGGCGGCTCAATCACTTTTGAAAACATTTCCAACGCGCAGCAGGGACAGCTGTTGTTAGCCTTTAAACACTTGGTTCAAAAAGGAAATTCGTTGACGGATTTGAAAAACTTCTTAGACGGCGCTTCCGTTTCGTCTTTGTCTTTTGCCTATACGGAAAAAGCTTTGGTGCAAGGATATAAAAAATACATCGACACGCTTTACTTGCGTCAACCCAATACCCCCAGCCCCGCCGAATTGAGTAATAAAGGCATTCAAAAAATAGTCTCTTACCTGTCTTTTTCCAATGCGCACAGGCAAAGAAACGCCGATATCGCGCAAACGATTGCAAACTTTATTAAATCTCCGGATAAAATCAGTTTCCAAAGCAAACAGGGAAAAGAAGTCCCTCTGCGTGTTCTCAGAGGTGATTTCCTGAGACGTCTGACCGACCTGTTATTACGATTGGATACGACCGTAACCCTTGAAAAATCAACTTTCTAAGTTTTATTCCGAAAGCATTGGCGTTGACAGATATCTTTCGCCGGTATCAGGCAACAAAGCGACGATCGTCTTTCCTTCATTTTCTTCTCGTTTGGCGATTTGCAAAGCCGCATAAACGGCCGCCGCAGAAGAAATGCCGACCAACAGCCCTTCCCGACGCGCCAAAAGACGCCCTGTTTCATACGCTTGTTCGTCCGTAACGCGAATAATTTCGTCATAAATGCCGCGATCCAGCGTTTCGGGAACAAAATTCGCCCCGATCCCCTGCAATCCGTGCGGTCCCGCTTTGCCTTCCGACAAAAGGGGAGAAGAATCCGGTTCCACGGCAATGATCTTAACATTCGGATTTTGCGCTTTCAAATAACGCCCGACACCCGTCAATGTCCCGCCGGTACCGACTCCCGCAACAAAAAAGTCAACCTTCCCGTCCGTATCCTGCCAGATTTCGGGACCGGTCGTCTTTTCGTGAATCGCCGGATTGGACGGGTTCGAAAATTGTCCCGGAATAAAGCTGTTCGGCGTTTGCTTGGCGATTTCTTCGGCTTTTTCAACCGCGCCCGCCATGCCTTTCGATCCGTCCGTCAAAACAATCTGCGCCCCGTACGCTTTTAACAAACTGCGCCGCTCGACACTCATCGTTTCGGGCATCGTCAATATCACTTTATAACCGCGCGACAACCCGACACACGCCAAACCGATCCCTGTGTTCCCGCTGGTCGGTTCCACAATGACGGATCCTTCTTTTAAAAGCCCCCTGTTTTCCGCATCGTCAATCATCGATTTCGCCACCCGATCCTTGACCGATCCCGCCGGATTGAACATTTCCAACTTGGCTAAAATCAAAGCCTTTGCTCCTTCGGCTTTTTCATATTTCGATAATTCCATCAAAGGGGTGTGACCGATTAATTCCGAAACCGTCTTGTATATCTTCGCCATTGTTTTTCTTCTTTCAAAATAAAGATTGACCGTTGCCCGCCATTCTATGACTTTTAAAGTTGAAATAAAACTTTTATTTCGTTTGTCAATCCTGACTGAAATGGTAGTATAAAAAACATCTTCTCTTAAAAAAAGGCTCCGTCATGAAAATATCAACCAAAGGACGCTACGGATTAAGAATTTTACTCGATCTGGCTCTGTATGCCAAAGAGGAACCCAGACTGATGAAAGATATCGCTTCTTCTCAAGAAATCTCAGAAAAATATATCAGCCGGTTGATCCTGAAACTGAATCAGACCGGTCTGGTTGATTCTTTCCGCGGCGCAAAAGGCGGCTTCATGCTGGCAAAACCGCCCAAAGAAATCTCGCTTTTGGAAATCGTCGAGGCTATGGAAGGAAACATCGCTCTGGTCGATTGCGTCTTTGACAAAGATTTTTGTCCGAAATCCGAAAATTGTTCGGCGTGCAAAGTCTGGGCTTCGCTGAATAAAAAAATCAGAAAACAAATGAAAGAAATCTCTTTAAAAGACTTGCTTAAATCGGAAAAAAACAAAATAAATCGTTTATAGGTTTGACTTTCCGTTACCGGCGTTTATTATACCGAAAAAATTTTAAGGGCAGGACTGCATGAAAATCGGATTTATTTCTCTGGGGTGTTCCAAAAACACGATCGACACCGAAATGATGTTGGCGCATTTGGATAACGCCGATTACGAAATCACGGGAAACGCCGCAGAAGCGGAAGTCATTCTGATTAACACTTGCGGTTTTATCGGCGACGCCAAAGAAGAATCAATCCAAACAATTAAAGAGATTGCCAAACTGAAAAAAACGGGAAAGTTAAAAAAGCTGGTTGTCACCGGTTGTCTGGCGGAACGCTGGCGCGAACAAATTCTGGAAAAGCTGCCCGAAATCGATGCGGTGACGGGATTGGCCGGCATTCATCAAATCGTTGACACGATCCGGCAGTCTTTTAAAAACGAAAAATATCAAAGCTTCGGAGATTACGAGCAAACGTCCATTGAAGGCGAAAGAATGTTGTCCGATGACGCGCCCTATGCTTTCCTGCGCATCTCCGAAGGGTGCAACAACCGTTGTTCTTATTGCGCCATTCCGAAAATACGCGGGCGCTATCGTTCCCGCACGATCGAAAGCATCATTGAGGAAGCGCAGGATCTGGAAGCCGCCGGCATTCAAGAGCTGAATCTGATTGCGGAAGACACTTCGCGTTACGGCGAAGATCTTTATAAAAAGAACGCCTTACCGGAACTGTTGCGCCGGTTAAAAGAGGAAACAAACATTCCGTGGATCAGGATCTTTTATTGTTATCCCGATAAAATAACGGACGAACTCATTGCCGAAATGCGTGACAATCCTCGTGTCTTACCCTATATCGACATGCCGATCCAGCACATCAGCGATCCCGTTTTAAAGCGTATGAACAGACACGGCGACAAAGCGCAGATCAAATCCGTGATCGAAAAGCTTCGCCGCGCAATTCCGGACATCGTCATTCGCACAACGCTGATAGTCGGTTTTCCGGCGGAAACGGACGAACAGTTCGAAGAATTGCTCAAGTTTGTCAAAGAAACAAAATTCAACCGATTGGGCGCGTTCGCTTATTCCCGGGAAGAAGGAACGCCCGCTTATGATTTTACGGATCAGATCGGCGAAGACATCAAACAAGAGCGTTTTGATCTGCTTATGACGCAACAGGCGAAAATCAGTCAGGACTATCAACAAAGCTGTATCGGTCAGATCAGAAACGTTTTATGCGAAGGCTTTGACGAAGAGGAAGATCTTTATGTCGGACGGGATTTTTCCAACGGACCGGACGTTGACGGAAAAGTCTTTTTTTCCTGCCCCGAACCCGTTGAAGCCGGACAATTCGTCAACGTCAAAATCACGGACGCGGACGACTACGATCTGTTTGGCGAAACCGTTTAACACTTGCATTCAGAGAAAGCCCCGTTTATCCTGATTTTAATTTACTTTTTATCAGGAGAAAAAAATTGGCTATCAAAAATATTTTCTGGGACGTTGACGGCGTTTTGGCAAATTTGAACTTCGCTTATTTCAACTTTCTGACAAACCACCCGAATTATAAAGAGTCCTATGTCGGCCTGAAATGGGAAGATCTGCCCAAAGTCCTGCCGATCCAGCCGAAATACGGCGCGTTGGAATTAAAAACGCATCCGACTTTGGGAACGCAAATGGATTACGACTTTTGTCATTCTCCCGAATTTTTTAACAACCGTCCGCTTTATCCCCATGTCGTGGAAACATTAAAGGAACTGAATCAATTAGGGTATAAGCAGTTCACGTTATCCGCCACTTTTGACGTGGAAACAAAGAAAAAATTACTCAACGAGCTGTTAAAAGACGTTACGGATTTTTTGACGATCGAATGCGTGCAACACGGCAAATTCATGCATGACACGGCAAAAGAGGATATGCTTAAGGAATGCTTTGAAAAATACGGCTTAAAGGCGGAAGAAACCGTCTTGGTCGATGACAGAATTTACAATCAGCACGCCGCCATCAATGTCGGCGCGCACCCCGTGCGTTATCGTTGCGAATTTACGACCGATCTGCCCGAAGACATGAAGTGGATTCCCGAAATGCACAGTCTTGAAGAATTTAAAACATGGTTATTGGCACAAAAATAACACTAAAGAGGAAAAGATGAGTAAAGTCATTACAATGATTCCCGTCAGATTGGCCGCAACGCGTCTGCCGAACAAACCGTTGTTGGATATTAACGGGAAAACCTTGATTCAAAGAGTTTATGAAAACGTCAAAGCGGCGATTGACGGTGACGTCTGCATTGCCTGCGGTGATGAAAAGATTATGCAGGAAGCCGAAAAATTCGGCGCTCAATGCGTTTTGACCGATCCCAACCTGCCTTCCGGAACGGACAGAATCGCCACGGCGTTAAAACAAATCGATCCGGACGGCACAAAATACGATATCGCCGTTAACTTTCAGGGCGACAATATCAATGTCGATCCCGCCATCAACAACCGTCTGATTAAGATTATCGAAGAAACAAACTGCGATATCGCCACCTGCGGCATGGTGTTTAAATCTTTAAAAGACGCCGAAAACCCCAACAACGTTAAAATCGTCATGGGATTGGAAAAAGGCGAAACGCAAGGAAGAGCCGTTTACTTTACCCGCGCTTTGGCGCCTTACATCCGTGATCCGGAAACGTGCGCGTATCAGGATTATTATCATCATATCGGCATTTACGTCTTTAAAACGGACGTGTTGAAAAAGTTCCTGACGATGAAAGAAGCCGTTTTGGAAAAACGCGAAAAGCTCGAACAGTTGCGTTTCTTGCAAAACGGATATCACATGCAGGCGTTGATCGTTGACAAAATCAAGTTAAACGAAGCGGCTCCCGCCGATATCAACACCGTTGAAGAATTGGAAGAATTCAGAAAACTGGGGATATAATCCCAAAAACTGACATTAAACGGCGTGTTTTTCACGCCGTTTTTTATGCGACGGGTGTTTTTTTAAGATATCCGCTCTGTTGTAGCGCGCTTAACACGACGAAAAAAAAACAAAAGGCGATCATCGACATTTCCGGCGGTCAAAAAAGAGGAATATCAGATTGAACCGCTTTAAACAAACGGATCGTAAGCCCATTGGAGCAATGCTTGGCGTTGGCGCAAACGGCACGTCATATCCAACGGCAAGCAATGGTGTTCGATCTGCGCTTTATGCCGGCGAAACGCCCGCCAGCGTCTGATTTGAATCCGATCCAGTCCGGCAATCCGTCTGCCCATATAATAACGGCAATACCATTGAAACCAACCGCGCGGATCTGGTTCCAGAATCCACCCTTTTTGACGCCACACGCTTAAAGACTGGCGTGATTTGACTTTAAAATAATTGCAGGAAACGTCCGGTTTATCCGTAGAAATTTTAGCGTTTTCAAACCAATCGGACGGGAATTCGTTTTGACAGTCCGTCATATAGTGTCCTTCAAAAACACCGAGAGCCAACATTTCTTTCGGCGTCAGATCGGGCGTGAAATCCGGATCGAAATCAGATCCCGGAGCGGCGCTGTATGCATATGTATAGCCTGATTGCATCTTATCAAAAACGATAACCATTCTTCCCCCTTTTCTTTCAGGGTAGAAAATATGTTTTTCAAGCGCAATCAAGACAAAAGTTATCATTCCTTTTACAAAACCTGTCATTTTTTATATAGTAGCGAAAAAAGTTTTTAACCGAGGGGGTCAAGCATGAAAAAAATCGTTTCTTTTTTCTCTCAAATCGGTCTGGTCGGACGAATTATCATCGGTTTGATGATCGGTACGATCGCAGGACTTTTTCTGCCCGAAGCGGCCGTTATCGCTTTGCCGGGGACATTCTTTATCAATGCGTTGAAATCAGTCGCCCCCGTCCTGGTGCTTTTGTTGGTCATGAGCGCTTTGATCAACGCGCAGGGAAATCATGCCGGACGGTTGAAAAAAATCATCTTTCTTTACCTGTTCAGCACCTTTTCCGCCGCGGTTGTCGCCGTTATCACCAGCTTCGCCTTCCCCGTTAAAATGCAGTTCATTCAGGCCGCTCAGGAACACGCCCCCGGCGGATTAAAAGAAATTACGCTTTCCATTTTGTTCAAACTGATCGACAACCCCGTTAACGCTTTATTGTCCGCAAACTATATCGGCATTCTGTGCTGGGCCGTGATCTTCGGCATCGCCTTGAAAAAAGTCGCTTCGGAAGAAACAAAAAAAACGGTCGCCGAATTCTCGGACGCTTTGACGATTGTCGTGCGTTGGATCATCAGCTTCGCTCCGATCGGTATTATGGGAATCGTCTTTTCAACCGTTTCCGAAAACGGCTTGAGCATCTTTACGACATACGGACAAATTCTGGCTCTGTTGGTCGGGACGATGGCTCTGGTCGCTTTGGTCGTCAACCCCTTGATCGTTTTTTGCTACCTGCGCCGAAATCCCTATCCGCTGGTCTTTAAGTGTCTGAAATCAAGCGGCATCACCGCTTTCTTTACCAGAAGTTCCGCCGCGAACATTCCCGTGAATATGGAACTGTGCGAAGAATTGAAGCTCGATAAAGACGTTTATTCCGTTTCCATTCCTTTGGGCGCAACCATTAATATGGACGGCGCCGCCGTCACGATTACGGTTATGGCCATGACCGCCGCTTATACTTTGGGCATTGATGTAACTCTGCCCGCCGCTGTCGTGATGAGCATTCTTGCCGCCATCAGCGCGTGCGGCACTTCGGGAGTCGCCGGAGGTTCCATTCTGTTGATTCCTTTGGCCTGTTCATTGTTCGGCATCGGAAACGATATCGCCATGCAGGTTGTCGCCGTAGGCTTTACGCTGGGTGTTATTCAGGATTCCGTTGAAACCGCTTTGAATTCTTCCGGTGACGTTTTGTTCGCCGCAACGATCGAATATGCCGACCGATTGAAAAAAGGCGAAAAATTACCCGAATTCTAAGGAGTTCCCTTATGCAAAAGTCTTTTCAATTCGATTACGACAACAGTCTTGTTTCCCTCAGCAACTCTTTACTGAAGCATTATCATGTCGACACGTTTCACTCCTCCTTAAAGATTCTGGACGAACGCTTGGCTAAAAATTATAAAAACGTCATCTTCATGATCCTTGACGGTATGGGAACGGATCTGATCGAACAAAATCTGCCCGAAACAAGCTTTATCCGACAGCATATCTCCGCGCAGATCTTTTCCGTCTTTCCGCCGACAACGACAGCGGCGACAACGGCTTGTCACTCCGGATTGACGCCGTATGAAAGCGGTTGGCTGGGGTGGTCGAGTTATTATAAGCAATATGACGAAATCATCGAAAATTTCCCGAACACCGCCTGCTACAGCGGTAAAAAATTACAAACGCCGCCGCCGGCAACGGATATTCTGAAATATGAAACCATTTATGACAAAATAACCGCGCGCAATCCGTCTGTCGAATTTCACAAAATTCAAAAATTTGACAGAAACGATCCTCTTGATTTTAAAGCCTTTTGTGAACAAATTCTTTCCTTGTGCAAACAAAACGATCACTCAAAGTTACTTGCGGCTTATTGGAAAGAACCTGATGCCAGCGCGCATAAACACGGCAGTTATTCTCAGGAAATCAAGGATATCCTGTCAGATCTGGACATTCATCTGAAAGCGTTGGCGGATCGGCTCGAAGATTCCCTGCTGATCATCACCGCGGATCACGGAGAAATCGATGTCGAAGAAATCTCGTTAAACGATTATCCCGATCTGTGTCAGATGCTGATCCGTCCGCCGGCTTTGGAATCCAGATTTATCACGTTCTTTGTCAAAGAACACGCCCTGAATGATTTCCAAGCCTGCTTCAACCGCCTGTTTTCCGATGATTTCCGTTTGTTCACAAAAGACGAATTTTTAAAAACAGGCCTTATCGGCAACGGCAAAATGCACTTTATGGTTCCCGACTTTTTGGGGGACTTCGTTGCGATCGCTTACGGCAAAAGGGCGTTGCGTTATTTTACGGGCGAACGGGATCCGATTTTGTTTAAAGCCAATCATTCCGGCATGACGTCAAAAGAAATGTGCGTCCCGTTGTTGATGATCGAAAAAAAATAACACCTTTTATCGACACGTTGCCAAATTCACACGATACAAGACCAGTTTTTCGGGCGTGTTTTCTATTTTTTGCACACACTCCAAGCTCAACAAAACGCCTGTCGGTTTTTGTTCGTCCGTCAGTAAAACGCCTCGAACAGAATGTTTATTTAAAAGATCAATGACCTTATTTCGATCTTTGCCGTACAGCAACGCATGAGAATCGACAACGCCTTCGATATTGCGATGATTCGGTGTCCCGATTACAAACCGCTCCGTCGACCAAATGGTTTCAGAGCCTTGAGACGGATACACCAACAAAGATCCGTCCTTTTCAAAATCGGAAAGATACGGAACAATTCGTTCCAATCCATAAACGGAATGTTGATGATGAGAATAAGCTTCCTGAGTCTGAAGCAAACAGACGCTTAGGTAAAGAACGCCGAAACAAAAAGCCGAAAATAAAATAACCCCGTCAAATTTTGATCTTTCCTTTTTTCCTTCCGTAATAAAATTATTCCAGAATAAAACAACCGGAAAGACGCTGAAAACGGCGGCATTTTCAGAAAAACGAATATGTTTCAGTGTTAAAAGAAAAAAGAAAAACAACGGAATCAGCGTTAAAATCAGTCCTTTTCTTTCTTGAGAGGACGCCGATTTAAAAGCGCACACGCCGAAAAGAAAAGCAAAAATCGACGGCAAAGCAAATGACGCGAAAGCCAATCCCGAATGATTTGCGGGAAAGAACTCCCCGACGGAAAGAAGCCATCTGTTTCTGATCGATGAAGGAAAATACGGAGCGAAGACCACGTTCCAGCCTCCGAAAACAGCCAAAAATAAAAGACTGAACACAATCGTTAAAAAAACAATTGCGCCGAAACGGCTCGAATTTTTTTGCATAACCGAATGAAAGCAGGATAAATCCGCGATATAAAACGCCAACGCGGAAAAACCGAAAGCGGTCACCGGTAAAACGGACAAGCGCCCGTTATCCAAGAAAAGCAGACCTTCATACGGCGGGTTTAACAATAAAAAGACAAGACTGCCGACAAAAGCAAACAGCATAAATGTCTTTACGGATTTTAAGTCTTCTTGACCGAAAATCCATAAAAGAACCCAACTCGCCGCCACAGCGTACGAAAAAAGAATGCCTTCAATCGTCACCCATAAAAGAAGGCCGCCCAAAACGCCGGCAAGCTTCATGTAAATGATTTTTCGTTCTTTGATGTAAATCAGAAAACAAGCCAATTGCCAACAGCCCAAGCAAATCACAATCGTATGATGATCCGGACGGGCGAACATATATATTTGCAATATCGCCTGCAATAAAAAGAAAAAAATCAAACCGAACAAACGAGCGATCGCGCCAAAATACGGTTTCAACTGAACCGTTATGGCCCACGCCGTTAAAATCGCCACGCACGGTTGCATCAGGACGCCGCCGAAAAAAACGGATTCTTTTAAAGAATAAAACGGCATAAACGGCAACGCGCATAAAGTCCACAACATGTCGACAATGCGCGTAAAGTTCAAAATCTCCCCCTTCGGATAATTGCTGTGGACAAAAGGCTGTTCCGCCCAAACACCACTCTTCAAAAAGTCAAGAACACGAACAGCATGCGTATAATTATCCGAATCTCGAAACAAACCGTCCCAACAAGAAAACAGAAGAAAATACGGAATTAACAAAAAAAGGGCATTGAATGTTTTTTCATATCTTTCATAAATCTTATACATGAGCGTTATCCCGCTTGTTTATTTGCATGAAAAAATCCGTTCTTCGTCAATTTAAATTTTAATCGAGGTTCGCCATTATATTTGGATTTCTCATCAATCCCTACGATACGGAATCCTAATTTTTCAAGCAATGAAGACGAAGCCTTATTTTCGGGATGCATTGTCGCTTCCAACAAATCGAATTGTTCGAAAAAATGACGACAAACCTCTTTTGCCGCTTCAAGCATATAGCCCCGCCGTTGAAAACGAAGAGACATAAAGTATCCCAAATCATGATGAATGATCGATTTATCCCGAGAATCTCTAAAAAAAACAAAACCGGCCAATCCGATCAATTTCATATCCGGTTTTTCCCGAACGGCGTAACAATGCATCCATTTATCGTCGTTTGTGTCCGTCTTTCCCAAAACGCGATCCAAATATATTCTGACATTTTCTTGCGTTTTTTTCTCATCGCACACACCGTTCAAACCGTTATAAAAAGCGACAAAAGGTTTACATTTGCCTTGAATGGCCTCTTTGTTCAAATCCAAAGCGATTCGAACCAGGTCGTTAAAATCGTTTTCGCTAAAACCGTTTAAAATCAGACGCGGCGTTTCCAAAGAAGTGCAATTTAGTTTTTCAGACATCTGAAAAGCCCTTTAAATCAATGGGTGTTTTGCATCAATAAAAACAGATTTTAAAAAAAAGATCAAAACAATTCACTTAAATCGATTTTCCTTAACAAAAAAGGGTGTCTGTCGACACCCTTTTGATTGGTAGGCGATGAGGGATTCGAACCCACGGCCCGCTGATTAAGAGTCAGCTGCTCTACCAACTGAGCTAATCGCCCATAAATCTAACAAAGGTTATAGTCCCTTAATTTCCATTTTGCAATAAATTTTTAGAAAAAATCCACTCTTTTTTAACAAAGCCGTCCGCACTTTCATTTTAAAAAAAACAATGCTATTGTGAAAAAAATCGCGGAGTTCATCATGGCTTTTTCTAAAATATTTCCTCTGATACGGTTATGCCGGCCAAAACATTGGCTGAAAAACGCTTTGGTCTTTGCTCCGTTGATCTTCAGCGGACATCTGTTTGATCCCGAAAGTTTCCTGATCGTCTTTATCGGCTGGTGGGCCTTTAATTTCATGGCTTCGAGCGTCTATGTCTTTAATGATTTAAACGATATCGAAACAGATAAAATTCATGAAATTAAAAAAACTCGCCCCATCGCCGCGGGACAAGTCCGACCTAAAACCGCAAAAATCCTGTTCCTGATTTTAATCTGCGCCTCGCTCTTCATTAACCGTTGCGTTTCAAACGTCTGCGCGACAACGGCGTTGTTGCTGACCTATCTTGTCTTAAATATCGTTTATTCCCTGAAAGCTAAACAAATACCCTTGCTGGATATCGCCATTCTGGTTTTCGGTTTTCTGATCCGAATCTTTTACGGGGCTTTCCTGATCGAAACCACTGTCTCCGTCTGGCTTTATTTGACCGTAACGACAATGGCCGCTTATTTGGGCTTGGGCAAAAGACGTAACGAATTGCTTAAAAGAATCGACAATAATCATGAAATCAACGGTGTCCTGAAATTCTACACCCCTGAATTTCTTGATAAAAATATGTATATGTGTTTGACGCTGACCATCGCTTTTTATGCTTTGTGGGCCATCTCGCCCATTCCCGTCCTGCCCGATCCGTCAAACGCAAGAGTGTGGTCCGTTCCTTTGGTATTGTTGATTTGCATGCGCTACAGCCTGCTGATCGAATCAAAAACATACGCCGATCCGGTCGATGTCCTGACGTCGGATAAAATCCTGATCTTGTTGGTGTTGGGCTACGGACTGTATATGGCTTTCTTTATGTACGGCTCTTTGTTTTTTTGAGAGGAAATGATGCTGACTATCCTTGATTACGGCGGCGGCAACTTAAAAAGCGTGACAAATCTGTTGGATTCTTTCGCCGTCAACTATATCGTGTCCGACAAAGAAAAAGATCTCTTGAACGCGGATCGTCTGATCTTTCCGGGGCAAGGGCATTTCGGACAGGTCATGGCGTCTTTGACAACCAAAGGATTGGCGGAACCGTTGCGCAAAGTCATTCTGAACGGCATTCCTTTCTTGGGAATCTGCGTCGGATTGCAGGTCTTGTTCGAAGCGTCCGAAGAAGCGCCCGATGTAAAGGGATTGTGTTTGTTAAAAGGAAAAAATGTCCGGTTTACTCAAGGAAAAATACCTCAAATCGGGTGGAATAAAATAAACACGACTTCGGCCAACACCTTTTTAAAAGACGATTTCTATTATTTCGTCAACTCTTATCACGCCGTGTGCGACGATCCTTCAATCGTATCGGCGACAGCCGAATACCATATTCCTTTCACCGCCGCCGTGCAGGTCGGTCATATGACCGCCACTCAATTCCATCCCGAAAAAAGCGGAAAAACCGGTTACGATACCCTTCAACGTTGGATTAAAGGATAAAACGATGCTGACAAAAAGAATCATTCCCTGTCTGGACGTGAAAGACGGTCAAACCGTTAAAGGGGTTAATTTTGAAAACCTGAAATACGCCGGAGATCCCGTTTCTTTGGCCGGAAAGTATTCTCAAGAAGGCGCCGACGAATTGGTCTTTCTGGATATTACCGCGACAAACGACGGACGAAAAACAATGCTGGACGTTGTGGAACGCGTCGCTAAAAAAGTCTTTATCCCGTTTACCGTCGGCGGCGGCATTAAAACATTAGAAGACATCCGATCCTTATTGTTGGCAGGCGCCGATAAAGTGTCGTTAAACACGGCGGCCGTTACAAATCCGACATTGATCAGGCAAGCCGCGGAACAATTCGGTTCGCAATGCGTCGTTATTGCCGTCGACGCCAAACGTTACGACAATGATTTCCATGTCGTTACCAACGCCGGACAGAAAAAAACGCCTAAAAAAGTGCTGGATTGGGTTAAAGAAGTCGAATCTTTGGGAGCCGGCGAAATCCTGCTGACATCTATGGACGCCGACGGAACGCAAAAAGGATTCGATCTGGAATTGACGGCTCTGGTATCCAAAAACACAAACCTGCCTGTCATCGCTTCAGGCGGCGCCGGTCCAGATCCCGAACATTTCATTGACGTCTTTACAAAAGGATGCGCGGATGCGGCTTTGGCAGCTTCGATCTTCCATTACGGAACGTTGCCGATCCCGAATCTGAAAAAAGCGTTGAAGCAAAACATGATCAATATCCGCCTGATATAGGAATTAAGAAAATGGAATTTTTTTCTTTACCGCAAATTCTGGGGTATGTGGCCTACGCCGTTTCATTGACCGGCGCTTTGCAAAAAAACGATAAAAAACTGTTTCTCCTGTTCGCCATATCAAACGGGCTGTTCAGTCTGCATCATTTCTTGTTGGGAAACTTCAGCGCTTGTCTTTCCAAAATCATCGTCGGAACCAGAATGTATTTGAATATTCATTTCAAAGGCGCGCTCATCGCTTATCCTTTTGCGGTGATCGCCTTGATTTCCGGTTATCTGAGTTATAAAAATCCTTACAGTTTGTTACCTGTCGCCGCCGTTGTCCTTGCGACTTTCGTCGCCGCTTATTCCGGCGGCATCAAATTGAGAATCTGTTTCATTTTTTGTTGCTTCCTGTGGCTGATCCACGATATCGCCGGACATTCCGTCGGCGGCGCCATCGAAGACACAACCAATATTTTGATCTACTCCTTTACCCTGTGGAGAATGCAAAAAGATAAAAAAAAGAGCCTGATAAATGCAGGCTCTCGTGAAAATTTACAACAAGATCGTGCCGCGTAAACTGAATACCGTTCCGAAATCCCTGTCACGTTTCGATGCCGGATGAATATAAACCTGAATGTCCGGAGCGATGGTTAAAAACTGTGTGATCCCGATATTCCAATACGTTTCCAATACGGTTTCATACTGACGCATCGGTTCGGCGGAATCAAAGTATTCCTTGCTGACTTTGTTGTAAGCCACCGCCAATCCGATCTGATCCAACGGATTGCGATTTAAAGGATTATTGTAAACTCCGCCGATGACATACGACTGAGTGATCGGCATGGAATCTCCGGTCGCGGCGTTGGCGCGCAAAAAGACGCCCCATTTTTCCGTCAAATTCTGTGACATATTGATTGACCAGCCCGTCGTGTTTTGAGGCTGAGTTTCAACGCTGGGCTGGTTATAGACCAACAAGGAATACTGCCCTGACTGGCCGTTAATCGTCGGTGTATAAGAAATCGACCCGAACGTTGTAAAACGATGATCCCCCCATCCTTTTGCGGACAGCGTTTCTCCCGTTATGTTCCGAGCGTTCTGAAAACCGCCGGCAAAAGACCATTCACTGTTCGGATTGTACTGAACATACGCTCCCAATCCGGCGATCGGATATGTTTCACTGGCGTTCTGAGAAAGGGCGTAGTTGATAAAATTCGTTTGTTGATTAGAATCGTATTGCGTCCCGTCAAAATCATATAGCGGAAATTGACCGACTGTAATCGAAAGCTTATCGTCAAACAAAGACTGAGTATAGCTTAATTGGTCAAACGCGTTAGACGGCGTCGTAAAATCGTTGATTGAATTGGCCACATAGAGGTTATTCCCGATATTTTCACCGTTATTACCCCAATAACGCGCCGCCGTATAAGACAGATTAATCGTTCCCGAACCGTATGTGTCATCATTAAAAATCTGCCATGACATAGTCGGCGCATAAATGGTTTGTGTCGCCGTTTTTCCCCCGTTCGGCACGCCTTTTTGCCCCATAAACGACACATCTAAAGAATATTGTATGCCGTAGTCGTCGGATAATTTCGATTTAAAATCGTTATATTTTTTTTCAAATCCTTCGACATCATTATCCAATCGATGCATGGCGTTTTTCAACCGTGTTGACAATTTACCGCTTTTTGTTGTCTGAGGAACGGATAGGTCAAATTGTTCCGTAAGTTCAAATTCTGTCACTTGCTGCGCAAAAACACTGCAAGGAAATAGCAGTGCGGCGCATGCAAATGAAAAAAATGACGTTTTCTTCACATCTTTCTGATTTATAGATCTCATAATATCCTCGCATATAAAAACAAATAAAAAAAATATAAATTGATAAAAACAAAAAACGAATACAACAACAAGAATATATATATATGTATAGGGATATAATTATTTATGAAAAGAAGTCTATCTATGACTTATTTTTATTTTTTTCTAATATTTTCACGAAAAGGGAAAATTTCTTTTTTGTTTTAATATTATTCAGGAGGTAAGATATGTTAGTAGGTACACGCTATCCGACTTTGGCTTTTCATACAGGCGGAGCCGGACAGGCAGATGACGGCATTCCGCCGCAACCGTTTGAAACTTTTTGTTATGACTCGGCTTTAACACAAGCAAAAATTCAGGATTTCAACGTTGTTCCTTATACGTCCGTTTTGCCGCCGGAACTGTATAATAATATCGTTCCCGTCGATAAGGTGACAAAATTCTTTAAACACGGAGCCGTTCTCGAAGTCATTATTGCGGGAAACGGAGCATGCATTAACGAACATCGCGCGATTGCCACCGGCGTCGGCATCTGTTGGGGAAAAGACAAAAACGGTAAATTGATCGGCGGATGGGCTGCGGAATATGTCGAATATTTCCCGACCTACATTGATGACGATATCGCCAAAGGACACGCCGAAATGTGGTTGAATAAGTCATTAAATCACGAATTGGAATTACGCGGCGTTGAAAAACACAGCGAATTCCAACTGTTCCATAACTATATCAATATCACACAACAGTTTGCTTACTGTCTGACGGCTTTGGGATTCTTGAATTTCGAAACGGCAGACCCCGTTAAACTGTAATCTTTATTTCAAGCGGTATTGTTTTTTAAATAAAAAGCGATACCGCTTTTTTTTATTTAAAAGGATATCAAAATGGCACAGCAACAAAATGACACAAAAAAATTAGGGCTGATTGCTCTGGCCAGTGTCGTGATCAGTTCAATGATCGGAGGAGGGATTTACAGCTTGCCTCAAAATATGGCGGCCGGCGCATCCGTCGGAGCCGTTTTATTGGCTTGGCTGATTACCGGCATCGGTATGTATTTTCTTGCAAACTCTTTCCGTATTCTCTCAGATGCAAAACCGGATCTGACCGCCGGCATCTATATGTACGCCAGAGAAGGATTCGGTCCCTTTATGGGATTTACAATCGGTTGGGGATATTGGCTTTGCCAAATCTTCGGAAACGTCGGTTATGCCGTCATTACGATGGACGCCTTGAATTACTTTTTCCCGCCCTATTTCCAAGGCGGAAACAACCTTTATTCCATTATCGGCGGATCCGTCCTGATCTGGTTCTTCAACTTCGTCGTTCTGCGCGGCGTACAACAAGCCAGCTTTATTAACACAATCGCAACCATATTCAAAATCCTGCCTTTGTTCATCTTTATCCTGATTATGATATTCGCCTTTAAAATTCATCAGTTCGAAGTCGATTTCTGGGGTAATCTGGTTTCTCACGGACAAGCGGCGTTGGGATCCGTTCCCGATCAGGTCAAAAGAACGATGTTGGTCACGCTGTGGGCGTTCATCGGTATCGAAGGTGCCGTCGTGCTGTCCGACAGAGCCGAAAATAAAGCCGAAGTCGGTAAAGCCACCTTTATCGGATTTTTGGGTTGTCTGATTATTTATGTGCTGCTCTCCGTTCTGCCGTACGGTTTTATGAGCCAAGCCGAACTGGCCGCCGTACCGAATCCGTCCACCGCCGGCGTCTTGGAAAAAGTCGTCGGAAATTGGGGCAGTTGGTTGATGAATATCGGTTTGTTGATCGCCGTTCTTGCCAGTTGGTTGGCGTGGACGATGATTACAGCCGAAATTCCTTTCGCCGCAGCGCAAAACGGCACTTTCCCCAAAGTCTTCGCCAAAGAAAACGAACATAAATCTCCGTCCGTTTCTTTGTGGGTCACCAGCTCCTTGATGCAATTGGCGATCTTAATGGTCTATTTTTCCAATAACGCGTGGAATACAATGCTCTCCATTACGGGTGTCATGGTGCTGCCGGCTTACTTGTCAAGTATGGCTTATCTGTGGAAAATCTGTGAAGACGGTGAATATCCGGCAAACGCCGCCGTCCCGAGATCCGGAGCTTTGATCTGTTCGATCCTCGGATCCGCTTATGCCGTATGGCTGATCTATGCGGCGGGACTGGAATATCTGCTAATGGCCGTCCTGTTCCTGACCGCCGGTATCCCTGTCTTTATCTGGTCAAGAAAAGAAAACGATCCGAATCAAACAATATTCGGAAAACGCGAAATATGGTTCGCATGGCTGTTGCTGATCGTTTCGATCTTCGCTCTTTTCCTGTTCTGGAGAGGCATCATTAAAGTATAACCTCTCTTTTCAAAATTAAAAAAACGGCGGAAACTCTTTCCGCCGTTTTCACTTTACCCGCTTTCTCTTTGGTGCTACTTATTCTTTATTACCTTTTTTTATCAGAGGCTTTTCATGACCCTTCTCGTCATTCTGGTCATCTTAACCGTCGGAATTTCCTTTCTGTGTTCCTTAATGGAAGCCTCTTTGCTTTCCATTACTCCCAGCTATATCGCCCGATTGGAAGAAAAACAACCCAACCTGTATAAAAAAATTTCCTTCCTGAAGTCACACATCGACAGGCCTCTGGCCGCCATCTTAATGTTGAACACGATCGCCAATACGGCCGGCGCTTCCTGTATCGGCGCACAAGTCGCCGTCGTGTTCGGATCAAACTATGTCGCCGTGGCTTCCGCCGTCATGACAGTCGCCATTCTGACGTGTAGCGAAATCATTCCTAAAACCATCGGTGCCACCTACTGGTATAAATTGGTCGGTTTCCTGTGTTTCGTTCTGGGAATTATGTTATTCCTGTTAAAACCTTTCCTGATCCTGTTTGAATTGCTGACCAAAATGATCACGCCGAAAAACGGCGTTAAAACGGATATTCGCGAAGAAATCAAGGCCTTGACTAAAATGGGACATACGGCCAATTTCATCGATGACGATGAATATAAGATGATTTGCAACACTTTAAATCTGGAAGAAATTAAAATTAAAAATCTGCTGACACCCCGTAATGTCTGCGCCACCGTCCTTGCAGGCATCTCTGTCAGAGAATTTATTCAAATCGCTACGCAACATTCGTTTTCAAGATATCCCGTCATGAAAAATGAGGATGAAGAAGTCTTTTTGGGGTATGTTCATAAATCCGATATGTTGGGAAAAGATCCGACATTACAAATCGATCATTCCGTTCGCCCCATTCTGGAAATCGCTTCCACTTCCAGTGTCGATTACGTTTTCCGCGAAATGCTCCGTTCTCACAACCATATCGGAGTCGTTTATGACGAACTGGGAACATGGTTGGGAATCGTCACGATGGAAGACGTTCTGGAAGCCATCCTCGGACAAGAAATCCTCGATGAAACGGATAAAGTGATCGATATGCGTACTTATGCCAAATTGATCTGGTCAAATAAAAAAGCCGAAAAATCTTATAAAATTACGCAAATCGAACCGCAACAGCCTACGGATAGCTGATCAGGCAATATTGTTTCTTCGCATTTAACAGACTGCAAACTTGTTTGATCTCTTCAGGTTTCCCCTTGATATACAAACGGATGTATTTCCCTTTTTCGGGCAACGTCACCTGCGTTTCAAGAGTCTTGAATTTTGAAAGCTCGGGGAAAGTCTGCTTTAATTCTTCCCACCCCTTTTCCAAGGTTTCCTGAGTATAATAAGACGCCAAATGAGCGTATAAAGGCGGTTCTTTTCGACTGACCGTCATCACTTTTATTGACGGACTTTTTGAAGACGGCTGAGGTTTATGCTTTACGGGTTTAAGCAAATCTTCTTCCGTCGGCAGTTCGTGATCAATTTCGATTTTTAAATGAGCCAACTTTTTCTTTGCTTTTTCATTGTTCTGTTCCGCCGCGCGTTCCAACCAAATGATGCCTTCTTCTTCGTTTCTGGGAACGCCTTCCCCGCGCAAATACATCACGCCCAAATTATATTGAGCCGTATCCAATCCGCCCTTTGCCGCCGTATAATACCAAAAAGCCGCCTGCATTAAATCTTGAGGAACACCTTTTCCCCAACGGTATAAATGCGCAATGTTGCGTTGCGCCGTTAAATCCCCTTGTTCCGCCGCTTGACGCCATTGTTCGAACGCCTTGTTATAATCGCCTTGAATAAAGGCTTTTTGTCCGGCTTCCAATGAAGCAAAGGCCTGTGTGCAAAAAAGAATGGCAAAAAGAAATAAAATCTTCATTTCGTTCCTTCCGCCTGCGCCGATCCTGTCTGCGTTTTCGCCGGATCTACGGGTTTTTCGCTTGTCGCTTCGATTAAAGCGTCATCGACAATATCCAATGACAAATCCTGTTGATCCAAAATCTCTTTTTTCTTTATTTCCTCCGCCGTTTCGGCAACGGCAGGAGCGAATTGCGCCGGTTTTGCCACAGTCTTCTTTGTCGGTGTCTTTTGCGCTTGAGGCTTTTTCACCGTTTTTTGAACTGTCGGTTTTTTCTTTACGGCAGCCGTTCGTTTTTTACGTCTCGCCCGCTTCCAATTGGCTATATTGCGTTTATGTTCTTCAAACGTTTTTGAAAAAACGTGACCGCCCGTCCCGTCCGCCACGAAATAAATCTCGTTCGTCTTTTGCGGTCGCAATACCGCCAAAATCGATTCGCGTCCGGGATTGCAAATCGGAGCCGGCGGCAGTCCTTTGTTCATATAAGTGTTAAAAGGATGATCCGTTCTTAAATCCTTATGCGTCAAACGACGTTTCAGTTCCATCGTTCCGTTCGTGACCGCATAAATCACCGTCGGATCAGTCTGCAACCGCATTCCCTTCCTTAAACGATTAACGAAAACGCCCGCTATTCTGGCGCGTTCTTCGGGAACGGAAGTCTCTTTTTCAACAATCGAAGCCAACACCAAAGCTTCTTCCTTCGTCGTATACGGCAAATCCGGATCCCGTAAAGGCCATAATTCTTCAATCGTTTTTTGCATTCCCCCTAACATACGTTCCAAAATAATCGTGCGCGGCAGACCGTAACTGAACACGTATGTTTCCGGCAATAAAGCGCCGTTCGGAGGGGGCGGAGACGGCAAATCGCCATAAAGACCGGGCGTCTGTAACAATAAATCAAAAATTTGTCGGCTGGTTTTTCCTTCGGGAATGGTGACACGACGCACGACCGTTTGACCGGAAACCAAAATATCCAAAATCTCTTTAGCGCTTGCATGAGCCGGAATACGATATTCTCCGGCTCTTAAACGCGTAGATTTTCCTGAAAGTCTTGCCGCGACTTTAAACACGGCAATACTGCTTAATAAATCGTTTTCTTTCAAACGACGGGCGATCTGATTTAAACTTTCACCCTTCTCAACCAAAACAACCGTTGATTCCTCAACACCGTTTTGCTCGTAAAGCAAAGAATAAAAGCTGAATACACTGCCGCCGCACAGACAAAGCGCCACCAGCACAAATAATCTGAAAAAAAACTTCCAGCCGGCAGGCATTTAAAAAATCCTAAACCGCTTTGAAAATGACGGAAGCGTTCGTTCCGCCAAAACCGAATGAATTGGACATAACGGCTTTTAATTTGCGTTCTTTAGCCTTTAATGCAACCAAATCCATATCTTCGGCGCCTTCGATCGGGTCTTCCAAATTCAGTGTCGGAGGCAAAACACCTTCCTGTAACGCCTTCAAACAGAAAATTGCTTCCACCGCGCCGGCCGCCCCTAACAAGTGACCGATACTTGATTTCGTTGAAGACATGGACACCTGCGTCGCATATGAACCAAACACGTCTTTAACGGCGTTGACTTCCAAAATATCGCCTGCCGGTGTTGATGTCCCGTGCGCGTTGATATACCCGATTTCTTCCGGATTAATCCCGGCATTTTTCAAAGCCATGCGCATCGCGTGTTTTGATCCGCGACTGTCCGCGGCCGGAGCCGTTACATGGTAACCGTCACCGGACAACCCGTACCCGATCACTTCCCCGTAAATTTTCGCGCCGCGTTTTTTGGCGTGTTCGTATTCTTCCAACACAACGACACCGGCGCCTTCACCCATAACGAAACCGTCATGCCCCTTATCCCAAGGACGGGACGCTTTTTCCGGCGTGTCGTTATAGTGTGTCGACAGTGCTTTTGCCTGAGCAAAACCGGCCATCGCCAACGGATGAACCGCCGCCTCGGCACCGCCGGCAACCATCACGTCGGCATCGCCCCACATAATCAAACGGGCGGCGTCCCCGATCGCATGCGTTCCCGTCGCACACGCCGTTACGCACGAATGGTTCGGTCCATAAAAACCGTATTTAATGGACAACTGTCCGGAAATTAAATTGATTAAACAGGACGGAATAAAGAACGGGCTGATGCGACGCGGTCCGTGTTCCTTTAAAATCACAGCGTTATCGGAAATCGCGCTTAAACCGCCGATCCCCGCCCCGATCATAACACCCGTACGGAAACGGTCTTCGTCCGTTTCGGGTTTCCATCCGGAATCTTCCACAGCATCGGTTCCGGCACAAATACCGTACAAAATAAACGGATCGACACGACGCTGTTCTTTCGGAGCCATCACTGAATCAGGATCGAATTGACCTTCTTGCGTCCCAAAAGGAATCTGACCTGCAATCTTTGCCGGCGATTCCGAAACGTCGTATCTTGTTACCGGTGTGATCGCTGATTTTCCTTGAATCAATCCTTGCCATGTCGTTTCCACTCCACGCCCCATCGGTGACAACAGCCCCATCCCAGTAACAACGACTCTCCTCATAGTGACTCCTAAAAAAGTTTTAAAACAAAAGTATTATTCCCATTTAATGCAAGACGTGCCGACCCTCCGAATCATCGGAAAAAATCGGCACGGATATTTCAACGTTATTAAGCGTTCTTGCTGATGTAGTCGATAGCGTCCTGAACGGTCAGGATCTTTTCCGCGGCGTCATCGGGAATTTCAACTGAAAATTCTTCTTCAAACGCCATGACCAATTCAACGGTATCCAAGCTGTCTGCGTTCAAGTCGTCGATAAAGCTTGAAGAATCGGTTACCTTGGAAGGTTCGACGCCCAAGTGTTCTACGACAATTTTCTTTACGCGTTCGGCAATATCACTCATTTTATATTCCTCTTGTTAAACACGATGTCATTGTTAAAAGCAACAAAGACACTCACGAATGCCATTCTTTAACACACTTTTTTGACCTTTACCAGTCAAAAAAACACGCTTGCATTTAAGACTTCTTTCCAAAAAGAAAAAAAATCTTAAATCATAGCCATTCCGCCGTTAACGTGAATCGTCTGTCCGGTAATGTAAGACGCTTCGTCACTGGCCAGGAAAACAACGGCGTTCGCAACGTCTTCAGGCAACCCTAAACGCGCCATCGGAATGCTGCGTGCCAGTTTTTCCTTCGCTTCTTCCGGCAAAGCGTCCGTCATGGCCGTCTTGATAAAGCCCGGAGCCACACAGTTCGCCGTTATGCCGCGAGAAGCAACCTCCGCCGCAAGGCATTTCGTCATGCCGATCATGCCCGCCTTGGAAGCGGAATAGTTCGCCTGTCCCGGATTACCCGTCACGCCGACAACGGAAGCCATCGATATGATGCGCCCGTAACGGCGTTTCATCATCCCGCGTATGGCCGCACGTGCCAAACGAAAACCGGCGGTCAGGTTCACATTTAATACCAAATTCCAATCCTCGTCCTTCATGCGCATGAACAGATTGTCTTTGGTCAATCCGGCGTTATTGACCAAAATGTCAATCGCACCGGCTGCTTTTTCCGCCTTGGAAACCAACGCGTCAATATCGGCGGGATCCCCTAAGTTGCAGGCAAAAGCAAAAACTCTTTCTTTTAACTCGGCGGCAAATTCGTCAAGAGATTCCTGACGCATATCCGTTAAAATCACTGTCGCGCCGGCATCATGCAATTTTTTCACAATGACGCGGCCGATCCCGCCGGTTGCTCCGGTTACCAGAGCGCATTTTCCTGTAAAATCCATCTCTTTTCCTAACTCTTAAAGTGTCTTCAAAAATTCTTCAATATCTTGCGGCGTATTTAACGCTATCCCTTTTAATTCGGGGTGAATGCGCTTCGCCATACCCGTCAGCACTTTGCCGGATCCGGCTTCAACCAACGTATCCACACCGTTTTCCTGCGCGAACAGCATACTTTCGCGCCAACGGACAGACCCCGTGACTTGAGCTACTAACAACTTGCTAATTTCTTCGGGTTCCGTTTCCGGACGCGCCGTAACGTTCGCGATAACCGGAAAACGCGGCGCCTTGATGCGAACGTTTGACAACGCTTCCGCCATCACGTCCGCGGCAGGCTGCATTAAAGGACTGTGGAACGGCGCACTGACCGCCAACTTGACGGCGCGCTTGATCCCTTTCTTTGAGGCGATCTCAACCGCACGGTCTATCGCCGCCGTCGTCCCGCTTAAAACCACTTGACCGGGGGCATTGTCGTTCGCGGCAACGCAAACGTCACCCTGTGCCGCTTCCGCCGCCACCTCGCGAGCCTGTTCAAAATCGGCGCCGATCAGTGCCGCCATACCGCCTTGTCCGACGGGAACCGCCTGCTGCATCGCTTTACCGCGCGTGCGAAGCAAACGTGCCGCCGTCGTTATGTCAAAAGCGCCTGCCGCACATAAAGCGGAATATTCTCCCAACGAATGACCCGCCGCGTATTTAAACGTTTCGGAAAGCGACACTTTGCCTTCCTCTTGCAAAACACGAACAACGGCCATACTGACCGCCATTAACGCCGGCTGAGCGTTCTCGGTCAACAGCAAATCTTCCGCCGGACCTTCAAACATCTTCTTGCTGAGATTTTCCGATAAGGCGTCATCCACTTCCAAAAAAACTTCCTTGGCGACTGTAAATGCGTCCGCCAAATCCTTCCCCATACCGACAGATTGAGACCCCTGCCCGGGAAAAACAATAGCTTTTGCCATAAAGCGTACTCCTGGAAAAACAAATTAAGTGCCAAACAGAAAAAACACAAAATAGACTTTTGTCAAGCATTGATCAAAAAACGGCGGAAAATAAGACTTTTTTAACCTATTTTCCAAAATAAAAAAAGTTCTGCTTGCACTTAAAACAAAAATACTCATAAATAGAAATCGGAAATCGGCGCGGACGTCTTGGCCGCCAACCCGGTCAGGTTCGGAAGAAAGCAGCCGTAACGGTTCAATGCGGGTCGCTGTCCGATTTCCTTTTTTATTTTAACGCCGCTCCCGAAAAAAGATGACTGAAAATACACAATACCGCGTCTTAGCCCGTAAATACCGACCGACGACCTTCGCCGATCTGATCGGACAAGACGCTTTGGTCAGAACGTTAAAAAACGCCATCGAAACAAACAGAATCGCTCAAGCCTATATCTTGACCGGTATTCGCGGAATCGGCAAAACCACTTCGGCTCGCATCATCGCCAGGGCATTAAACTGCATCGGCCCCGACGGCAAAGGCGGCATGACAACCGAACCTTGCGGCGTTTGCGAACATTGCCGTGCCATCGCCGAAGACCGTCATGTCGATGTCGTCGAAATCGACGCCGCCAGCAATACCGGCGTCGCCAATGTTCGCGAAATCATTGATACAACACGCTACAATCCGACTTCAGCAAGATTTAAAATTTATATCATCGACGAAGTGCATATGCTTTCCCCCGCCGCTTTCAACGCTTTGCTGAAAACGTTGGAAGAACCGCCCGAACGCGTCAAATTTATCTTTGCCACAACGGAAATCCGAAAAGTACCGACAACAGTCTTGTCCCGGTGTCAACGCTTCGATCTTAGACGCGTCGAACCGGATCTGCTGACAGAACACTTTAAAAACATCGTCGCAAAAGAAAATGTCTCCGCCGATGAGGAAGCTCTAAATTTAATCGCTCGCGCCGCTGACGGTTCCGTCAGAGACGGTCTGTCTTTGCTGGATCAGGCCATCGCTCACGGCGCCGGAAAAGTCAGCGCCGAATTGGTGCGATCCATGATCGGGTTGGCGGATCGAGCCGCCGTTGTTTCTTTGTACGAACAGGTGATGAAAGGCGAAATAAAAACCGCACTGGAAACTTTTGAAAAACTGTATGCCTTCGGCGCGGCTCCGAGCGTCGTCCTGCAAGATCTGTTGGATCTGACCCATTGGTTGACAAAAGTGAAAATCGCACCCGAACTCGCAGATGACGGATCCATGGCCGCATCAGAACGTCAACATTGTCTGCAAATGGCCGAAAGCTTGCCGATGTCCGTCTTAACAAAAACATGGCAAATGTTGCTCAAGGGAATTGATGAAACGATCAAAGCTCCCTCGGAAAAACAGGCGGCCGAAATGGTGATGATCCGCTTGGCCTACGCCGCAGATCTGCCAACTCCGGCGGATCTGATTAAAACGTTAAGATCAGAAACTGCGTCAACTCCCGTCATCCCGAACGGCTATCCGCAGGCTTCGTCCGCCGTCACGCAGAAAAACTGGAACGCCGCGCCTAGCATCGGAAACGTTGTCCCCGCCGAACAGCCTCAAATATCGCCCCAACAGTCGGTGATGTTCCGTTCTTTGGCCGATATCGTCGCGTACGCCTATAAGCAAAACGAAATGATGTTTGCTTACAATGTTGAAAATTTTGTCAGCGTGGTTTCTTTTGAACAAGGCAAAATCGAATTCTTCCCCTTGGAACGGACGCCGAATCATCTGGCCGGAGAAATGGTGGAAAAATTACGCTTGTGGACGCATCAAAACTGGGTTGTTTCCGTCGTCAACAAACAAGGCGGACAAACGTTGCGTCAACAAGCGTTGCAAAACGCGGAAAATCTGAAAAAAACCATGACGCAACATCCGTTGGTGACGGCTGTTCTGAAAGCTTTCCCGTCAGCTAAAATCGATACAATTCGATTAAAAGAAAATGAAAGCGCATCGGAAGACTTTATCGAAGAAACAGATGAAACAATGCAAATCGCTCCCCAAACAAACGAAGGATATGACGAATGACCGATTTTAGTCAAATCATGAAACAAGCTCAACAAATGCAGCAAAAGCTGTTGGCTGAACAAGAAAAGTTGGCGCAAACGGAAATAACGGGATCAGCCGGAGGCGGACTGGTCGAAGTCGTGATGAGTGGCAAAAACGAAGTAAAAAAAGTAAAAATCGATCCGTCCCTGATTGATCCGCAAGACGTCGCCGTGTTGGAAGACTTGCTTGTCGCCGCTTTTAATGATGCGCAACAAAAAGTCGTATCGGAAATGAACCAAGGACTGAACGGTATCCTGCCGCCGGGAATGAAACTGCCTTTTTAAGAAAAATGACTGAAACGGAACTGGAGTCGTTAATCCGTCTGTTTGCTCGATTGCCGGGATTTGGAAAAAGATCGGCGAGACGTGTCGTTCTGCATTTGATTAAAAAAAAGGAAAGTCTTCTTGTTCCTTTGGCACAAAGCATTCAGAACGTTATTGAACATATCCGAACCTGCCCTGTTTGCGGAAATTTGGATTCTTGCTCCCCTTGTCATATTTGCCAAGATCAACGCCGAGATAAAACCGTTCTCTGCGTCGTTCAGGACGTCGCCGATCTATGGGCGATCGAGCGTAGCGCGGCTTTTAAAGGAAAATATCACGTTCTGGGCGGATTGCTGTCCGCCATAGAAGGCATCGGCCCCGACGAATTGCGCCTGCCTGTACTGGAAAACAGAATCAGGCAACAGGAAGTTTCGGAAATCATTTTGGCTTTGCCCGCCACCGTCGACGGACAGACGACCGGACATTACATTATTGAACGATTTAAAAAACTGCCCGTTAAAATTTCTTCACTGGCTCAGGGCATTCCCGTGGGCGGAGAATTGGATTATCTGGACGACGGAACGATCCAAACCGCTTTAAAAGCAAGACGGTAAAAGTTCTATTCCAACTCGTTGACACATCTTAAAAAATCTTCTCCGCGCTCTTGAAAATCCTTGTACGTGCCATAACTCGGCGCCGCGGGAGAAAGAAGAACCACACCGCCGAAATGAGCCAAAGATGCCGCTTTCTGAACCGCATCTTTCATATTTATCGCCATAACGCTTTTTCCGCCCTTGTCCGAAATGCTTTCCGCCAAACGATGCCCCGTCTGAGGCAAAGCAACAACAGCCGAAGCGCCTCCTCGAGCAACAAAAGAGGCCAACTCTTGATAATCTTGTTCTCTGTCATAACCGCCGGCTATTAATACAACATTGGAATAACCAAACGATTTTAAAGCGGCAATCGCCGTTTCCGGCGTCGTTGAAATACTGTCGTCCACATATGTCACGCCGTTTTTAACAGCCACCGTTTGCAACCGATGCGGTAAGGCTTGAAACGTCTTTAACGCTTCTTCACAGCCGATCAATGAACCGCTGACTTGTTCAACAGCAGTCAGCGCCGCACAAACATTTTTCAAATTATGTTCCCCGCGTAACGGAACGATATCCGTTTTAAATAATTTTTTCGTTCCGTCATAAAAATAGTCCCCCAT
Organism: uncultured Alphaproteobacteria bacterium; assembly: GCA_944391535.1. Taxonomy (GTDB): domain Bacteria; phylum Pseudomonadota; class Alphaproteobacteria; order CAAGCB01; family CAG-977; genus UBA11549. Next base: position 10,095 of record CALXTY010000001.1, on the reverse strand, counting down.
GATATGTATCGCATTTAATGCGTCAAAATAAACGGCATTTTCCGGTTTTTTAACATAAATCGCCGTTAAAGGATCTTGCGCATTCAATATGACACCTTGTTCCGGTTTGCGATGCGCCAAAATATTTAATTTGTCATGAAAATATTGTTCATGAGTCTTATGCCAATCAATATGTTCCGGATATAAATTCAAAATAACCGAAATATCAAATGAATATTGCAAATCCGCACATTGATAACTGGACATTTCAACGACAAAAATATCATATTTATCCAAGTCTTCGGCATAAGAAATCGACGGATCGCCGATATTGCCGCACAAAGCAACGCGATGTCCCTGCGCTTTTAACAAATGAGCAATCAAAGAAGACGTCGTCGATTTGCCTTTCGTTCCTGTCACGCCGATCAAAAACGGTCTGTATTCCGGTTGCAAAAGAGCGGCTTCCAGAAATAAATTCGTCGCGGAAGTAAAAATAGCTCCGTATTGTTTTGCCATCTTGATTTCTTGACGGTACAAACTGATCCCAGGCGATTTAACAATAACGCCGGAAAAAGGGATGGATACGGGATCTTCCACAACATTTACCGTGCAATTGCGTTTTTCCAAAAAAATTGTTACCGCACGGCCTTCAATACCGTTCCCCCACACTGTGACAGGTCTGTTTTTTAAAGTTTCCAATAACATTAGCGTATTCCTCCGGTATCAAGTGATCAGACGATGACGAAAAAATTCTTTTCATAAACTCTGTTTTTTTTTCCTTATAATGCAGGTAAACGTCGTTTGACAATGTCTTGATAACAGCTTCATCACGCCATTGCGGACTGTCCGACAACATTAAAAAAGCCAATACAGATTCTTCAATCTCTCCGACGCACTCAAAAGGCTTAAAGGCCGACAAGCCCAACAGCTCTTTGTATCCCTGAAGCTGTGAGAGATCATTTAGCATATTGCGCCCGAAAATGCGAATCAACTTTTCCTTGTCCATAAAAGGAGCCAAAGCCAAAAAAACGAAACGACATTTATCACAATTCGCGCACCAACGATCCAACCTTTTATTTTCATCAAGTTTAAAAGCCTTATTACAACTGGTAAAAACGAAATCATATTTTTTTGTCTTGGCGAATAAAGAAGCTATCGTCAATTCAGACAGCGGACGCAAAAGTGAAAAATAATGAAATTCCGGAAGAATCAAAGATTTCAGACTGTCAAACGCCCGTTCAAATTCCAAAGATTTACTCCATTGATGATTAATCGCGCGACCGTCTTTTTCCGTATTCCCGACATTTGCCGAACGTTCATTTGACAAAGCCGCAGCAGAAAAGTCATATAAAACGGCGGCGACCATTAAAATAAACGCAATGATCCCCGTGACCGGGACATGGCCGTTTAATGCATGATATTTATTCGAGCATTCATTGATTTTTATAAGCTGATCGGATAAATGACGTTGAACCAAAATTGACGGCAATCCTGATATCTCTATTGTTTCTTTAATCGGTCGCGGCAAACCAACGGAAAATAAAATCGGAGAAAAGCTTGATGATTTCAAAGCCTCTATCGAAACGATCGAATCTTTTCCGCCGCCCACGGGAACAACAATCCGCTTTTTCAATGTTATTGATGCGACCGAATCGTCCGTGCGGTCGGCATCAAAGGGAAAACGGATATTCAAAGCCACATTGTTTCTGTAAGAAAATTCTCCCAAACCCGCCGTATAAAACAAATTAAAAAAATCCGCCTCCCGTTTTGACAAACGTGTGCAATCAACCTTAATTTCATCAGGAACAAATAATTTGTAGTAACTGACACCGGCGGCCAAATGAAGCAAACGCAAACATATTTCCAAAACCTGACGTCTGGCGGGATCCGGAATTGAAGGGGCTTCACAAAAGCGGATTTTTTCTTCAAACTCTATCGCCCCGTCGTTAAACGCGTACAACAAATGAGCCGTTTTAGTTTCTTCATCAAAAAAACAACGTGTGAAATGAAACGACTTTATTTGCTCGCGACACAAAAAAGACATTCGGGTCTCCATAAAAAACAAATAAAAATTAGCAAAAATTAAAAGTTTTTTCAATCTTTTTACTTTTAAAATACCTTTGATTGTCTATACTGCTTTTATCCAGTGAAAGTCCGAAAAAGGAAAACAATAATGCAGAAAAAAGAACGGATTTCTCTTTACAAGGCTTTAATTTTTATCGGCGTTTTATGTTTAATCACCTTCTTTTTTTTCCTCAACCGACAACCTAAGAACTTTTCCTATAATCCGCTAAACAGGGCTTTAAGCTATTATGAAAAAGGCGATTATCAAAAAGCGTCGGTTTATTTTGCTCAAGCCGATCTGCTGAATCTTCCCGAAGCGGCCTTCGCCTTGGGAGCCATGAATTTTACGGGAAAAGGAATGCCCGTTAATATTACAAAAGCTTTGGACTATTACGAAAAAGCAGCGGATGCAGGCTATGCGCCGGCGCAAATGACCATGGCTTTGATTTATATAAACGGAGAAAATGTGCTTCAAGATTTTGAAAAAGGACTGCAATATGCTCAAAAAGCGGCAGAAAACGGAGATGCTGAAGCGCAAATCATGTTGGCTCGTTGGTATGAAAACGGAGAATATGTCGAAAAAAACATGAAAAAAGCCGTTTACTTTTATCAAAAAGCGGCCAGACAAGGCGATATTAACGCAAAAATGGCTCTTGCCGTTATTTATAAAAACGGTTCCGGAAATATTTCAGAAAATATTCATACCGCCAAACGATGGGAAAAAAGTATCGATCAACAAAAAAAATTTGAAAATATTTTCCTAAACCGTTCTTCAGAACCGATTAAAAAAGCAAAATAATGATTTTTTTTCTTCTTTCTCTTTTTTTCTTCTCCGACTTAACGGGACTTCAGGCTCAAACCGTTGATCGAGACTCTTTCGACGTCGGCGTGGAAGCCTTCAATGCGGGAAATTGCAATGAAGCTTTGCGCATCATGAAAAAATATGAAAAAGAACAACCCAGCGCCGCATATGTCGTTCGCGTCTGCGAGTTAATCATGAAAAAAGAGCAAAATAAAACCATTCCTTACGCCGCATTTTTAAAAGACCTTGAAAAAGGCGATTTGTCCGCTCTTGATAAAATCGGCATACTTGATCGTTTTAAAGAAAAAATCAGCGGATTTTCTGGCGCAATGTATGTTCATCATTTGAAATATCAAGCCGATTCAAATAATCGTAATGCCGCTTTTCAAATGGGACTGCTCTATCAAGAAGGTGTCGGCGTGAAACGAAATTATGCGTCCGCCGCAAATTATTTTCAAAAAGCCATCAAAAACAATCACAGCGGCGCCATGAATACATTAGGCGTTTATTACAGATTTGGGATCGGCGTCAAAAAAGATGAAAAAAAAGCCGAAGATCTTTTAAAACAAGCCGTATTAAGCTCCAATCTTTACGCCTTCTATAATCTGGCACAATTGTACGCCGATAAAAAAGACTTTCTGCAAGCCGTCTTATTGAGCGAACTGGGAATGAATCGCGTCAATCGGGAAAAAGATAAAAAAATTTATCTGAGATTTGAAAACCTGTTCGAGGAATCTCAAAAAAATTTATCCGATTTTCACAAAGCTTATCTGGAAAAATTCAGACCTTATTGGTTAAAAACCGTCTTGGCTCCAAAAGATCTGAAACAGTTTAATATCCCGAAAGCGCTGCCTTTGCCGCCCGAAAAAATGATTGAAGAAACTCCTTTTATGAAATTTATTAAAAAAGACGCTTTCGACAATAAATATAAAACCTTTTTCCCATTGATGCCGACATGGGTCGGAATGAATACCGAACAAAAAGAAAACCCAGATCTGGAAACGAAAAAACTGCCCGCGCCGACACCCGAAGATCAAGAAGCCATTATGGCGCTTTATTTCAGACCGTCAGATCCACGATTTATTCATCTGACTTTAAAAAAAGAAAACAGCTCTATCCCCGTCATGGTCGGAGACATCATCAGGTTATCGGTTTATACGCCTTTATATGAAAACGACGCAACACGCAAAGGCGGACATATGTACATTAAAAATACGGGATATAACCTCATCCTGCAAGATCCGTCCGGATTGCTCGGAGCCAATCCCTCTTTTATCTTAACACCGCTGTCCGCACAAACAGCTCGTCAAGAAAGCTGGCTGAGCAAACAATTCACCGTTCTCCATGAAGGGACGGCCGTGATTCGTTTTGTCCCGCAATCGGTTCCCGACGGGAAAAAAATCTTTCCTCACAGTCTAAAAATCGTTGCGATAAAAGGCAAACCGCCCAAATAATCTTTACAATCCGTCAACCAAAGACAAAATCGTTTTTGAAGTAACCAGTTGAGGCAAAATCCGAGGCTGTTTCGAATAAGGCGCATAATACACATACAACGGTATTCCCCCTCGTCCGAAGCTTTCCAAAGCCGCGGTAATTTCATCGCTGCGGTTTGTCCAGTCGGCCGAAAAAGCGACAACGCCTTTTTGACGAAAGGCTTTTGCGATTTTTTCAGAACTGAAAACAGTCTTTTCATTGACCAGACAAGTCAAACACCATTTGGCGGAAAATTTAATGAACACCGGCACTCCGGCTTGTCTGTAGTCTTGAATTTCTGCGGCATTATAATCAATCCAATCAATCCTGTTTTTTTCTTTTTCCGACAAACGGACAGGAGAAAGAGAATAAAGGCCAACAATAATTAAAAAGAGCGTAAAAAGCGTTACAAAGACAGAAATTCTTTTTAAGTTTTTCGATTGAGCGGCTCCGGCCAACCATACGGCAAAAGAAACTGCGACGACACAGCTCAAGCCGACCGCCAATGCCACACTTCCCTCTTGAGCGCTCAAGACCCAAAGCAACCAAGCGGCGGCGGCGTATAAAGGAAAAGCCAAAAATTGCCTGAACATCACCATCCACGGCCCCGCTTTAGGTAAGAAGCGCCCCAAAGCAGGATAGAAATCCAGCAATAAAAACGGGAAAGCCAACCCCGATCCCATTGCAAAAAAGACACACATTGTCACAACGGCCGGATTCATCAATCCGTATCCCAAAGCCGTTCCCATAAACGGTGCGGCACAAGGGGTCGCGACCAAAACAGCCAGGACTCCCGTTCCGAAATCCCCCCAGTTTCGTCCGACATTCAAACTGAATGCGGATAATTTTTCGCCAACGCTGACAATATCCGAAAAAACCAATCCCAAAAAGAACAGGAACAAACACAACCCCAAAACAAACGGAGGATATTGTAATTGGAATCCCCACCCCATTTCAGATCCGGCGGCTCGCAAAGCGATCAGAATTAAACCGATGCAACAAAAAGACAACAAAACTCCTGCGGTATAGCTTAACCCCGCCTTACGCCGATCGGCTACGGAAACATCCCGCGCGGCATTCAACAAACGAAAAGCTTTTAATGACAACACCGGAAAAACACACGGCATAAGATTTAACAAAACGCCGCCGGAAAAAGCGAAAAACAGAGCCGTTAAAAAATCGATCCACACGAACGGTTCTGTAAAAACAGGAAGATTTTCATCCGTTTTCAATGCTTTAACATCAAAAGAACATACCGGTTCACGCCGTTCATCATAAAGGACAAGAGTTCCTTCCAACAAATCCAACGGCTGAGCCGACATCGTATCGGATTTTTTCATGAATAGATAGAATTTTCCTCCGGCTTCCTTTAAATTTTGCGTAGCGGAATAATTCAAAATTTTCAGATTCTTAGAGAAAAAATAAGCACTTTTTACCTCTTTATGAGCCGGTAGGGATAAAATCAAAGTATCGGGTGTTTCAAAAAAGAGCGTTTCTTTATTTTCTTTCGGCATATTTTGAATGACACGACTGATTTCCTTGTTTTCTCTCTCATTTATTTTTCCGCCGATTCCCAAAACAGACAAATCCTGAGACATCGGTATGCATTCGTTATGGCAAAACAGCCATGTGGCTTTGGCATCAATGACAAAGACCTCACCTTGTTTTAAATTTTCAGAAGCTTTGATTTTCGCCACGACATAAGCCTGATTTTTATAACCGTATTCGGTGAACGGTCCTACCGTGAATTTTTCAGGAGCCGGCCAATAACGTTGAATTTCGCGAAATCCTTCCGGCAGCTTTAATTTCAATTCAATCGGTTCTCCGGAATCTCCCGGGTTTTGCCAATAGACATGTCCTCCGGACGGTAAAGACAGCTTCAACGCAAGAAAAAATTCTTGTCCCGCGGAAATATTTTCTTTTTGTAGTAACAAATCCGCTTGAACTGCCGCTTGCACAGAAGTTTGAAAAAAAATTAAAAAAAAGAAAAACGAAAAAAAATATAAAAGCCGTTTCATTTTTTGCCTATTTAGCTTAAACTTTATAAAAATATGATACTGTCACTTATTATTTAAGGATATGATCTCGTGTTCAAGGCATTTCTGATATTTTTGATTTTTTTTATCGCAAATGGTTCTGTTTACGCCCAGACCAGCTTCAAAGCTTCTGAAGGGGAACAGGAAAATACTTTGGCAAAATATATCAACGCCAGCGCAGTATGCGCAAAAATGACAGATCCGGAAGCTTTATACGAACGCGGTATGTTACTGTTAAGCGACGCTAACGAAGATGCTTTTATGGCCGCGGCCGACTGTTTTACTTCTGCTGCGATGAGAAACCATACACCTTCTCAATTGGAACTGGGGAAGCTGTACGAAAAAGGAAACGGTGTCAGTCAAAGCAATATTTTTGCTTACAAGTGGTATCAGACAGCCGTTTTACTAGGGAATCAGAAAGCGGTTCCGTTCCGCAACAGATTGGAAGCCCGTATGAATTTGGATGAGATTTCATTAGCTAATCCGATGATTCAAAGCACTTTGGATTTGATTGATCTGTTTAATCAGCATCAACAATTGGAATTGGATAAACTAGAAGATAAAATTGCGCAACAATATATGGATTTCGGAGTTGATATCTCGAAATACGAAACCAAAGACGAAGAAAAAAATGTTTACGATAATCCTTTGATTGAAGCGTTGATCAGAGATCAAAAAGCAAAAGAAGAAAAAAATGCCAGCAAAGAAAAAGAGCAAAACAAACGCTCTTCCCGTCTTTTTTCACAAGAAGAAGAAGAAAAAGAAGAAGAAGAAAATTCGAATCGTGTCGGCAACAGAAGAAGAAGATCTTTTTAAAAAAACAGCCCTTTCGGGCTGTTTTTCTTAAAAACATTCCAAATAAACGATATTGTTTTCATCAATCTGTCGGATCGTTTCCGGCGTATCATTTTCATAATCCGGGAAAACGGGCGAGTATATATCACAAAAATCACCGTTTAAACGTATCGTGCAAGCGCTTAACGACATCACAATCATCCAGATTTTGACGTAAAGCGCGAATGTAGGCCAGAGTTTTTGATTTTTCTTCTTCATGATCTAATTTTTCCTTTGCACGTCCAAATTTATAGGCGAAGAAAGAAAGCAATCCCACTAACAAGCTTGCTCCTATACCGATGATGCCGAATTCATTAAACGACATTTTTTTCGCTCTTTACGTTTTGTTCGTTTTCCTGAATTTTAGCATTTACAATAGAAACCAGATCCAGCACTTTGACGATTTTCGCCAAGAAATCATCGTCTTTTTGGGTCGGTGTCGCTTTCACAATCACAGAAGCGGCGGCGACCACCGTTCCGAACCAAAAGACGACCTGTTCAAAAAAAGAAACAACATTATCAAAACTCATTTATTTTCCTTTCATAAAAAAACGGAACGTTTCCGTTCCGCTCGTTTTTCAAATAAATCCGCTTCGGCCTTTCTTCGCCGGATAAGTCCGTTACAAGGTTTTCCGTTAACATAGATCCATCGCTGAAGTTGTTTGGGGACCTGATCGTAATTGCCTTCATTCAATTCCTTTAATAACGTCGATTTTTGGAAAGCTCTTATTCCGACATTGAAAATAAAACTGAGCAGAGCCTCTTTTTGATGAGCAGCCAAAGGAACTTTTACCAAACGGTTTAAAGCTTTTTCCATAAGATCAAGATCTTGTTTTAAAAGATATTCGGCTTTTTGTTCGGACAGTCCGCAAACATACTTTTCACCCGGCGCCAACACATGGCCGTAACCGATTGTTCTTTTTCCGGCGACACAGGTATATTCCAAAGCGGAAAAACCTTCGAATGTTTTAATCAGATCCATGCTTTTTTTTGAAATCATTCGGCGTCTCCCGATTGACGAAGCAAGACATAAATTTTAACGCAAATATAGAGTAAGGTTGCAATTCCGATCAGGCAACCGACCCATTCATTAAAGATCGGCATCCAAGCCGGAGCTGTCAGTCCGGCGGAAATCGTGACTCCTTCTTTAATATTTCCCATAACTATAGACTCCTTTTAGGGGCAAAGGCGGACTAACGGTTCAATCCGCCGAAATCGGTCAACAGGCCGATCGAATAAGAAAAGGCTTGATTTTTTCTGTTACGGCTTTCTTTTTTAGCTTGTTTTCTTAAATTATACGCCTGTTCTCTGGCTTGTTCTTGTTTTTGATAGACTTCCTGAGCCGTTTTCAGATCGTTATAGAGTAACGCATCGTTAAAAGACGACACGGCAATACCGGAAGCACCGGCGTTTGCGATGGCTTCTCCTTTTTTTTCACGATTTTCCCGTTTTATTTTTTTTGTTTCGTATTGGGTTTGTTTTAACAAGCTGTCGGCCTGTTGATAATAATCATCTTCATTGTCTTTAGAGGTTTGCCAGTCTTTCAAAAGATTAAACGTATTTTTAGCACTGTTTGTTAATATTGAGAGTGATGATTTACTCATAGAGATCTCCTTAAATTCTGTTTGTTGAGACGAGAGGGAAAATGCTTAAAAGAGTCAAAGGCAAAGGTTGATCCTGTTCGATGCGAATATTCGCCACACGATTCCAACTTGCGCAAAAAGACACTTTTCTATCACCGGAGAAAAGAGCCGGAGGAGCATTCATCGGATCACTGGAATTTCGGAAGCTTTGTTTTTCCAGATGATCCGAGGATCCGACGGACAATCCCAGAGTCTTATAGAGACGCAACAGGACACCCGAAATTCTTTTTGTTGACGTTTCTGAGACACCGTCATGACCGACGGCGACAAGAGGCATTGTTTGCAGGATGGAAACGAACGGCAAACCGACATGAACGACACACGCCGGTGTATCCAGAGCAATCATACCGTTTTGAACGACTTTTTCGGTTTGAACGGCTCCGTCCGCCAGAATTGCGACCGTTTCCCCTTCCAGATGATCCAATCCGGCAAGTTGAGATACAGCCTCACCGTGATAAGACAACCCGCTGTCAACAAAGAAACACTCTTTTGTATCTTGCGCGTCTTCTTCGATTCCCTTTTCCATCACTTCAATGTATCTTTTTACCGATCCGTTAATATTACGTTGAACCAATAAAAAGAGTTCGTCATTTCCTCCGTTTTCCGCCGGAACGGTAGCGATACTTTCAACACGTCCTTTGCATATTTCATGGAAATGCCAAGCTTTAACCGCTTCGGAAGCTTCATAAGTCAATCCGGCCAACATTCCGTTTTTCAAAGCGCACCAGACGACGGGGACAGGTTCTTGTTGCAAGGCCATTTCTTTAATTCCGCTGAAGGTAATATGCGGTGCCAAGGTTGTTAAATCTCTGGCGATATAATCGTCGGAATTACTGTCATAAGCGAAAGCGCGCAATTTTCTGCCATAATGCTGAACGAACAAAGTCGTGCTGCCGACTTTAACCGGCGCGACCGATTCACTGCCATACGTGGAATGCCGTTGAGCTTTTACACTCATCGGGATGGTTCCTTCACCGCCGATGGTTTCCAACGTGAAATCGGCGCCGACGGTTCCGATTGCCAGAACTCTCCCCGAAGACAACCAACACACATCATTGATTTGATCAGAAGACAACTCATATCCGTAACCGTATTCTGACGTTACTGCGGCATCTGCCGCGGTAGGAGAAAAAAATTCGTACTGTCCTGTTTTAGACCCGTAGACACCGTTTCCTTTTCCCAAGACCAATCTTTGTTCAAAGAACGTACCGACCGAAGGATAGCCGGTTGTCGCACAAAAGACGCCAAGCCTCCATGCTTTGGA